>DATEVZ010000132.1:0-4876 GCA_035258265.1 Candidatus Acidiferrales bacterium | reverse complement strand
GTGGCCGTGCAGTGTGTCGCGCGGATTGCCCCGCTGTCCGCAGCCAGAAAGCTCTGGCTCACTGCAAGCGAAGTCGAGCATACAACGATGCACTCCGAAGTCAAGATTTCATAGCTGTCGCGAGCTCGTTGACGATTTATTCTTGGCGCGTTCATGCGACCGTAACGTGGGAGGCGAAGCCGGGCCTCTCTCTGTTTCCGTCCCGGTTCTCTGTGTTAAATCTTTGCCTTTCTTAAACACACTCAGCCCGGCGCGTCCCTGCTCCGTGCTTTTTTGCCTCTCTGCCTCCTGCTTCATTTCCTAGCTGCCTCTTAAAGGCGTACAATTCTCGTATCCATGCCCTTTAAGTCTGGCTTCGTTGCGATTATTGGCCGCCCCAATGCGGGTAAATCTACGCTCGTCAACACTCTTGTGGGCCAGAAAGTCGCCATCGTCTCGTCCAAACCTCAGACGACGCGCAACCGCATCCAGGGCATCTTGAATCGTGACGATGCGCAAATCGTTCTGGTGGATACGCCGGGAATTCACAAGCCGGAGAATGTCCTCAGCCGCATGATGATGGACGAACTCCAGCACGCCCTGGAAGGAATTGACATCCTCTGCCTCATCGCCGACGCCTCCGCCGATTTCGGCCCCGGCGACAAATTCTCGATCCAGTGGATTCAGCGCTTTCGCGGCCCAGTGTATTTGCTGCTCAACAAAGTGGACCGCATCGCCAAACCGCTGCTGCTTCCGATGATCGAGCGTTACAGCAAAGAATCCGAGTTCGCCGAAGTTTTCCCGATCTCCGCGCTCACTGGCGCCGGTTGTTTCGACTTGGTCAGTTCCTGGCTCACGCGCCTACCGGAAGCCCCGCCGCATTTTCCCACCGATCAGTTCACTGACCAGCCGGAGCGTTTCTTGGCCGCCGAAATTGTCCGCGAAAAGGCGATCCTCGCCACGCGCGACGAAGTGCCGCACGCGATCGCCGTGCTCGTAGATAATTTCGAGGAAACGCCGAAGCTTCTGCGCATCCGCGCGACAATGTACGTCGAACGCGACGGGCAAAAAGGAATCCTGATAGGGAAGAGCGGAGAAGCCATCAAGAAAATCGGCACTGCCGCGCGCAAAGAGCTCGAATCAATCCTAGGTGCGAAAATCTTCCTCGAACTCTTTGTCAAGGTTCAATCGAACTGGCGCCAGAACTCCACCCTCGTCCGCCAGCTCGATTGGCACCGCCAGATGGAACAACTCGCTGAGATTCAGGAAGCCGAAGAAGTCTGAGAGATCATTGAAAGGTGTGTAGGGGCGGCGCTGCTCGCTGCGCGCCAGCTTGCCCGGACGCAAACGCCTGCCTCGGTTCACTCGGCGCGCGCAACCCGAAGCATTCGCCTTGCGCAGCCAAACTAAGACGGACCAGATTGTTCACCGGTCAGCGATATGCCCGCATCGGTGCACGCTTTTTGTATTTTCCCAGAAGAACAACGGGCAGTGAAACGAGGCAAAGCAATCCACCGATTCCGGTCCCCGCTAAACCGATTACGAGCGCAGCCACCTGAGACTCGTTTGCGCAAGGTCCGAGCGGTCCCACGACGGTGAACACGGCTAGAAAGCCGAGAAGTCCCAAGCCGAAAAAAATCAACCCAGCTTTGAGTGTCGCAACCATTATGTTAAGCAGAGAATATCACGGATGGAGCTTAGCGAATGCGCACCTCGCGTCAACTATTCCGCCCGCGTCGGTGCAATCCCCAGCGATCGCATCTTGCGATACAAGTGGCTCCGTTCCAGCCCCAGCGCCTGCGCCGCTTTCGTCATGTTCCAGCGATTCTCCTCCAATTTGCGCAACACAAATTCACGTTCATACGCTGACCGCGCTTCCTGCAAGCTCTCGTAAGGTTTTTGTGGGCTCTTGGAGGCCCCGCGAAAAATCTCCGGCGGCAAATGATGCGGCTCGATTCGTGGAGACGGGCAAATGATCACCAGGCGCTCGACAAGATTCTTCAGTTCGCGCACATTTCCCGGCCAGGGATAATTCAACAGCACGTCCACAGCGGCCGCGCTGAACTCCTTCGGTTTCTTCCCGTATTCCTGCGAAAACGCCGCCAGAAAATGTGCGGCCAGAATCGGAATATCCTCTACTCGCTCGCGCAAAGCCGGAACGTAAAACGGAATCACGTTGAGCCGGTAAAAAAGATCCTCGCGGAAAGCGTTCCGCGCGATTTCCTCTTCGAGCTTCTTGTTGGTTGCGGCAATCACGCGCACATCCACGGTCGCCGGCTGGTTGGAGCCCAAAGGCTCCACGCGCCGCTCTTCCAGCACGCGCAACACCTTCGACTGCGTTTTCAGGCTCATGTCGCCGACTTCATCCAGAAATAATGTCCCGCCGTCGGCCTTCTGAAACTTACCTACTTTGTCTTCGCTCGCGCCAGTAAAGCTTCCCTTGCGATGCCCGAACATCTCGGATTCGATCAATTCCTCCGGAATTGCCGCGCAGTTTACTTCCACAAATTGCATCGAACTTCGCAAACTACTGTCATGCAGCGCCCGCGCCACGAGTTCTTTTCCCGTCCCACTCTCGCCGTAAATCAACACCCGCCCGTTGGTAGGCGCAGTCAACGCAATCTGCTGACGCAACGCCTTCATCGGCACGCTGCTGCCGAGTATCTGGTGTTTCTCTTCGAGTTCCGCGCGCAGCCGCCGGTTTTCCGCTTCCAGCCGCAGGTATTCGAGTGCGTTGCGCACGACTAGCACGACTTTCTCGAGCGACAATGGTTTTTCGATGAAATCGAACGCGCCGAGCTTGGTAGCGCGCACCGCCGTCTCGATGTTTCCGTGTCCTGAAATCATCACTACCATGGGAGCGCCATCCTGCGCCTGAATGCGCTCTAAGGTGTCCAAGCCGTCCATTTTTTTCAGCCACACATCGAGCAGGATCAAGTCAACGCTTTGCCGCTCCAAATGCGCGAGGCACTCTTCTCCAGACGCGAGGGTTTCCACGCCGTACCCTTCGTCACGCAGCAGCGCGCCAAGGGATTCGCGAATCCCGCTTTCGTCGTCAACAATGAGTATGGAGGCTGGCATGCTCGGTAGCGCCGGCGTTCCACCGGCCGTCTTATTGATTGCAACCTTGAACCCGCAGAACGCAAGGAGGCAAGTGCCTTGGTTTTTCTCTGTGAACTCTTGTTCGGAACTCTGTGAACTCTGTGTTAATTCCTTCCTTTGACTTTGCTCGACGCGCTAAGCCGGCGCCACAGGAATTTCCGCCGCAGGAAATCGAATCACAAATCGAGTGCCGGTAGGCAAATTGTCTTCCACCCGAATGGTCCCATTGTGTTCGGCAATGATGCGACTAGCGATCGCGAGCCCCAACCCGGTCCCGCGCTCCTTGGTCGAAAAATGCGGCAAGAACAACCGCTGCTTGTCCTCCGGAGAAATCCCATGCCCGCTATCTGATATTTCGACTTCCACGGCGTCGCCATCACCTTCCACGCGCGTAGCCACGCGCAGCCGGCGAATCGCTGACCCTTCCATCGCCTCCGCGGCGTTATCAATCAAATTCGCAAGCACACGCCGGAGCAATTCGCGATCGGCCTTCACTGGCGGCAATGTCGCCGCCAACTCCGTACGCACGGTAACGCCTTCCAGTCGACCGTGGAACAGGTCCAGCGCACCCGAGACAATCGTATTCAAGTCTTCCGGTGCCAGCCGCGCGGAAGGGAAGCGCGCGAATTGCGAGAACGCATCCACCAGCGATTCCAACGTGTGCACCTCGCGCTCGATCAGGCCAGCACACTCGGCTGCAAGCTTTTCGAATTCGGATCGCCCTCCATCCGGCTTCTGCGCTCGCGTGCGGTCCAAGTAACGCAGCAGTCTCTGCGCGGAAAGCTGAATGGGCGTTAAGGGATTCTTGATTTCGTGCGCGATTCGCTGCGCCACTTCTTGCCAAGCTGCGGCCTTTTGCGCGCGCAGCAAGTCCGTCAAATCGTCAATCACGATCACGAATCCAGGATTCGACCGCCGCGGCCCCAGCGAACTAACCGTCACCGCCGCCCGCACCAGTCGTCCCGCCGTCGCGACCTCAATCTCGCGCGAAGCCGCGCCCATTCGCAGCGATTGCCGCATCAGATGCAGCACCGCGCGCGCCGCCTCCTCGCCCACTAACTCCTGCAAAGTCCGCGCATCGCGCGCCGAATCGCCCAAAATCGCCGGCACGGCGGAATTCAGCCGGGCCACTTCGCCCGACGAATTCAGCGACACAACTCCGGTCGGAATATTTTCAAGAATTGCCTCCATTAACTTGCGACGCCGCTCGCGCTCTTCGATTGCTTGTTCCAGGCTCTGCGTGAACTCGTTAATCTGCCGCCGTCCTTCGCCCAACTGTTCCGTCATGCGATTGAACGAGCGCACTAGCATCCCCAATTCGTCCTGCGCCCGGACATCGATCTGGTAATCGAAATTCCCGCGCGATATTTCGCGAGTAGCTTCGGCGAGAGCCTGAATCGGCACGGTGACTTGCTTGGAGAGAAATAAGGCTACCCACGTAGTGGTGAAAACCAGCATCAAAGTCATCAAAAGCAGCGCCAACAGAATTTCCCGCTTGTAT
Source organism: Candidatus Acidiferrales bacterium (assembly GCA_035258265.1). GTDB lineage: Bacteria > Acidobacteriota > Terriglobia > Acidiferrales > UBA7541 > Palsa-295. Next base: position 294 of record DATEVZ010000132.1, on the reverse strand, counting down.
GCGCGCAGATGCTGCTTCTGTTGCGCGTAGGTTTCCGTCTGAGTTTGAATCTCGGAATACCGTGACAGAAAATCCTGCGGTAGGATTCGCGCAACGTACAGCCGCGCATCGCCCAACGGTGCACTACCTGCAATATACAAGTGATCGTTCGTCTGCCAAATTTCGGCGCCGCTAGGAAGTGTACGCACCAACTCAGGCGTGATCGTTTCCATCTCCGGGACGATCGCCTTGTCGCCCTCTTTGGCGGGTTTCACATACGCCACACCGTCATCGGCGATCCCGCTTGAGTGCGCG
>DATEVZ010000131.1:0-7518 GCA_035258265.1 Candidatus Acidiferrales bacterium | reverse complement strand
CGTGGAACGTGGGATGGCGGCTATGGCGCTGCTGGATCGGGACGGCGTTTATGGCGCGCCGCGTTTTTATCTTGCCGCGCAGAAGCTTTCGCTGCGCGCGCATATCGGAGCGGAAGTCACAGCCGCAGGCGGGTGGCGTTTTCCTTTGCTGGTCGAAACACGCACCGGATATCAGAATCTGTGCCGCTTGATTACGCGCATGAAATTGCGCGCGCGAAAAGGCGAAGGGCACGTTTCGGATGAAGAACTGGCGGAAAAAGCGGCCGGGCTGATATGCCTGACAGGAGGAAGGGAAGGGCCGCTCGCGCACGCTCTGAGCCGTGACGGAATCGAAAGCGGAACAGTGTGCGTGAGACAACTGTGCGAAATCTTTGGACACACAAATGTTTATGTGGAATTGCAGCGACACCTTGACCGGGCAGAAGAAGCACGCAATCACGCCGCCTTGGAAATCGCTCGCAAATTGCGTTTACCCGTGGTGGCGACGAATGGTGTGTCCTACGCGCTGCCCGAGCAGCGGGAAGTGCTGGACGTTTTCACCTGCATTCGCAATCACCGCACGCTGGAAGCCGCTGGGCGCCTGCTGGCACGCAATTCAGAGCGTTATTTGAAATCCCCCGAAGAAATGGCGCATTTATTTTTAGACATTCCCGAAGCCATTGCGAATACGCAGCTGGTTTCTTCCCGCCTGCAATTCAATTTGAGTGATTTGGGATATGAGTTTCCGAAGTACCCCGTTCCCGACGGCAAATCCCAGATGCATTTTCTGCGCGAGCGGACGCAGGAAGGAATGGTCAAGCGTTACGGTGCGGAGAACGAAAAAGCCCGCGCACAGATTGAGAAGGAATTGGCGCTGATTGAGAAACTCGATCTGGCCGGATATTTCCTGATCGTCTGGGACATTATTCGTTTTTGCTGCGAACACAGCATTCTGGTGCAAGGACGCGGATCGGCTGCTAACAGTGCGGTGTGCTATGCGCTGGGCATAACAGCGGTGGACCCCGTAGGGATGGATTTGCTTTTCGAACGGTTCCTTTCCGAAGAGCGCGGCGAGTGGCCGGATATTGACCTGGATCTTCCCAGCGGCGATCAGCGCGAGAGCGCGATTCAATATGTGTACGAACGTTATGGAAAATTAGGTGCGGCGATGACGGCGAATGTGATCACCTATCGCGGGCGTTCGGCAGCACGGGAAATTGGCAAAGCGTTCTCATTCGATGCGGAAACTCTGGGACGTTTGACTAGCCTGGTGAGCGCCTGGGAATACAAAGACGAGAACGACACGCTCACGCGGCATTTTCAGGACGCAGGCCTGGACTTGCAGCATCCGCAAATTCGAAAGTTTCTGGAGCTGTGCGTCAAGTTTCAGGATTTGCCGCGGCACCTGGGCCAGCATTCAGGAGGCATGGTGGTCTGCCAGGGTCAATTGGATTCGGTGGTACCACTAGAGCCGGCAACGATGCCCGGCCGCGTGGTTGTGCAATGGGATAAGGAAGATTGCGCGGACATGGGCATTGTAAAAGTGGATTTGCTGGGATTGGGGATGATGGCGGTACTGGAAGATTCGCTAAAGATTATCCGTGATGATTATGGCGAAGAGATTGATTTGGGACGTCTGCCCATGGACGACCGGGTGGTCTATGAAACGCTGCAAAAGGCGGACACAGTAGGCATGTTTCAGATTGAAAGCCGGGCGCAGATGAGTTGTTTACCGCGCCTGCAGCCCAAGCGTTTCTACGACATTGTGGTGCAAGTGGCGATTATCCGGCCCGGTCCGATCGTGGGGAAGATGGTGAATCCCTATTTGAAACGCCGCCAAGGGCGCGAGCCGGCAACTTGTCTGCACCCTTCACTGGAACCCGTGCTGGAGCGCACGCTGGGTGTGCCGCTTTTTCAGGAGCAATTACTGCGCATGGCGATGATCGTGGCTGGATTTACGGGAGGTCAAGCGGAAGAACTGCGCCGCGCGATGGGTTTCAAGCGTTCCGAAAAACGCATGAAGGATATAGAACAGAAGCTTCGCAGCGGGATGGAAAAGAACGGCATTACAGGCGAGGTGCAAGAGACAATCGTGCAATCCATTACATCTTTCGCGCTGTATGGATTTCCGGAATCGCACGCGGCGAGTTTTGCGTTGCTGGCTTATTCCAGCGCGTATTTGAAGTGCCATTACCTGGCCGCTTTCACCGCCGCCATGCTGAATAATCAACCGATGGGTTTCTATCAGCCGGCGACGTTGGTGAAGGATGCGCAACGGCATGGCTTGCGAATCAAACCGATTGATGTGACGTGCTCGGAGTGGTTGTGCAAGCTGGAAAAGCAGGATGAGAGTTTCAGCGTTCGTTTGGGCCTGCGTTATGTGAAGGGTTTGCGCGCCGATGTTGGGGCTGAAATTGTTCGTGAACGCAATCTTCACCGGTTTGTTTCCATTGATGATTTGAAACTGCGCGTTTCAGCGATACGCAAGACGGAACTGGCGACGTTGGCGGAAATTGGTGCATTGAATTTTATAAGTGAGGCGCGCGGATCGCATCGTAGAGATGCGTTATGGCAAATTGAACGTACCTCGCGCAATGCCGGGCCTTTGCTTGAGCGATGCGAGGAGACCGAAGGTTCCGTGAGCGGGGAGAATGAGGCGACGGATGGCGCGACGAACGCGGCAGTGAAATCGCCCTTGCTGCCAATGACTGCGGATGAGCGACTAGTCGCGGATTTTCGCGGCACGGGGATGACGGTCGGTCCGCATCCCATGAGATATCATCGTGCGAGAATGAAACGGCAGGGAGTGGTGACGGCCAGCGAGCTCAACAATCTTCCGGACGGCACCCATGTTCGCTTCGCCGGAGGGGTCATCGCACGTCAAAGGCCAGGAACGGCTCACGGATTTGTTTTCCTCAGTCTGGAAGATGAAACAGGAATTGCGAATGCGATTATCACGCCGCGCCTGTTTGAGGAGTACCACGTGGTGATCGTCCACCAGCAATTTCTGCTGATCGAGGGGCGGCTACAGAACCAGGATAACGTGGTTTCGGTAAAGGTAGAAAACGTACAGGGGCTAGCGGTTACGCAGGCGGAAACGACCTCGCATGATTTTCACTGATGACGGCCAACCAACCGGGATCTCCCCTTACAACGCATGCATGTTTCGATAAGCTCTTGTAGCGGCGATCTTTAGACCGCCATCGATGGTTGCTGTAACACCGATGGCGCACCAAAATGCGCCGCTGCAAGTGCACTTCCAGTTCTCGGACTTTTCGGTCTCGACCAAGTACACGAGTGAGATACTAATAGTGTGACAGGGGGTTGCGATTTCCTTGCGTGGACATTTTCGGGTTCTTTACCTTTATGACGTCTCAGAGGCGATAAATCTCGACAGCCTGCGATCTATTCTCGAACCCCACGCCGTACAGGCTCCCGCCAGCCGGACTCCACCCATCCCGCACTATCTGAAATTTGAAAGGCCGCCAGTGATCGAGCCGATCGGGCCGGTAGTATTGAAGACCGGCGAAACGATCGGGGGAAGCACGAAATATTACGACTACGGAGTAGTCAGCATCGAGATGGAATTGGCGTTCTCTGGCGGTTGGGACTCTTTAGTTTCGCAATCGAGCCATTGGATCGGGGCGCCGGAACTGGAAGCCAAGGCGAACGAACTGTTGCGAGGCGCGCTGGATCGCGCCGCAGCCGCGCTTATGAGGCCCTACAAGACATGGCTGAACGAGGACTATTTCATCGTGCACCTTGAGGGACTAGCCGGTCCTGACGGGGCCACGCTGGGTGCCAAAGACCTGCTCGCGGAGCACGCTCGAGAGATTGCGCAGCTCGTTCGAGGCGAGTCCGTGTATTTGTCGGACGCCGAAACGCAGGAAATCCTTCAATCGAGCATTTCTTACTCTCGCGAGGATTTGCTCGTCGTGGGCTGGTCGGGCGCTCTTGTCTATGGCAGCACCGAAAGCGCGGCGACGACGATTCAGTTGCTGGAATACGCCAACACGCAGTTGCTGGAGTTGCGGCACTACGACGGTTTGCTCACCCGGCTTCTGGATGATGTCTATCGCTCGTTGGAACACAAAACCGGGGTGATGGCCGCGTGGCGACTGTCGCGCGAAGCGGCTCGCCTGAACACCCTTCGGCTGGACGTGATGGAACTGACCGAAAAGGTGGACAACGCGATCAAGTTCTTGAGCGACATGTTCTACGCGCGGCTCTACGGGTTGGCTGCAGCAAAAGTTGGGGTAACGGATTACCGCAGACTCGTGGACCAGAAGCTTCGTACTGCGGGGGAGCTCTACCGATTCATGGTGGACCAGTTCAATCAGACGCGGAGCTTCGTGCTGGAACTCTCGGTGGTGATAATACTGATCATCGAGATAATTTTCCTGTTTCGGGGCAAATAACTCGCCGGGCCGTGGCGAACCGCGCCTGCGCGGCGTCTTACCAATCCACGGGCTCTATATCTGGATGTTTTCTCAATGCAACACTAGCTAGCGGTCACGCTCTTTCGCAAGGGCGCCGGCCTCAGATCGCTCACAGGCTCCCTGGCTGCGTCGGCTTCTTCCGCGCGCGCCATGAGTTCATCTTCAGCCGCGATCCAATCTTCCACATCGTGACCTTCCATACTGCCGCGCTCGACGTAAATTTCGTAGGCGCGGCGCTCGATCGCTTCCCTCGATGGAATTCTCTTGTTTGTGCTGGGCATACTTGGGCCCTCCCTCAAAACGACAATACTCCACATGTCAAGTACAGTAATACAGGAAAAGGTGTAACGCCTGTGAATGTTCATTAAAAGATTTCGGCGCGGATGCTAAGAAGCCTTAACTAACGCCCTACGGATTCACCTGGAAGGATTGGGAAGCGCCTCGCACGCAGCGCCTTGGTATCCAAGGCAAGTGTGCGGCCGAACTCGCACGGCTAGTCCTGTGAATGGCTTATCAAAGTGGATTGGCTGGCCACGCAAAGCCATGTTCCGTTTTGATTCACCCACGAATCCGTGAAGCGGCCACGCCGCAGGACTGGTCTGCCTTTCACAATCCCTTTTTCGCGGTAACCACCGGTTACGATCGCACTGTCGCCGTACAGATGCACGGTCACGTCGTCGTTCGTGATCTGGTCGGAATTCGGCGTGCTGTTTTTCACCGACGTCAGAAATTGTGCCTTGTTCATGAATGTGCCGTCAAAGTCCGTGTAGGCGAGCGTGTCCGACAAAAGTTGGTCGAGCGCGTTGATATCCTTATTTTCTTCAGCCAAGTTCCAGGCGCTCTCGAGCGCCAGAAGCCTCGATTCGTCTGGGCCAGCCTTGCTTCGATCCTGTCCGGGACGCAATGGCCACGCGGCGCATAGGACGAGACAAAACAGAAAAGCGGATTTCATTGGGGGCTCCCGAGCGGATCAAGCGACAAGACGCGCCGTTCGTGTTTGTTTATCGCACTTTCAGTCACTTGATTCAAGGGAGGCGGAAGCCGGATGTTCGATGCCGAAAGCCTTCCGGCATCGGAGGTTCTGATGGGACCGCTATTTCACTAGGGATTTGTTGCGTTGCTTTCGATGAAGGTCAACGCGTCCATCACCGTGCGAAACCCGCCGCGAGAACCGAGCGTGTTGGTCTCGGATTTCGAATAGAGCGGACGGCGACGGGAAGAGAACTTGGCCGGATCGAATGCGCCGCGGTTGGTATGAAAAACCCAAACGTATTCGTGGTGACTCTTGTTCGCGTCTGAGGCGTTCATCAGAGCCGTGTCCACCGTGGTGAGCGGAGTCCAATCCGAAAAGCCGTTTTTTTCAACGTGAATCGCATTGGGCATGGTCACGTTGTAGAAGGCAACATCGTGCGTGAAGATGACCACGAAATCCACCATCGAGGGAGTGGGAGCTGGGCACACACTCGGGAAGGCTTTATGGCGATTCTGCGCAATCCACTTGTATTGATTGGGTGAGAGGCCGTACGCGGAAAAATAGTGCGTGCAGCCTGCGGTGTCGTCATCTAACGGCTTCACCGAAGCATCCTCTTCGTCATCTGGATTCACTGGCGGCTTCGCTGCAGGAGTGACCGCGTGCGCGCTCGGAGTTGACACAGGCTGAAGGCTTGCGGAAGCTCCGACGTCGGCATTATTGGCGTCAACGTCTACGCGGCTCGCGACCGGGGCTGCTGCCACTGGGGTAACCGGGGCCGGCGCGACTGGCGCAGCCGGAGATGGTAGAGGAGCGCTCGCCACCGCGGACACTGTTGGCGAGGGTGCAGAAACCGTCGGTGCGGAGGGCGTAGGCGCGTGCTTCTTTGCGCGTGACGGCGGAACTGGCTGCGGGTTACTGTACCTGGCGACAGCTTTCGCTGTGACTGGCGCTGGCTGCGACGGTGTTGGCTGTGTGCTGGCGGCGTTCGCAACTGGAGCGGAACTCGCTGCTGGAGCCGGGGCGGTAGCAACTACAGGCGCGGCTATCGGCGCGGTCGCAGGTTGGTTTGAGGCACTGGCTGCGGGTGCAGGTGCAGAGGCTGTTATGGTCACCTCTGGTTGAGGCCGTGCTGGTGCGACTGCCGGTTGTGCTGCTGGCGCGGGTTTGCTCGCGACAGTTACGGGCGCACTGGAAGCCACTGCAGAAGTTGACGAAGCGCTCGGTGCCGGGTTTGCCGAATTGGCCGAAGATTTTGCGGCGCGTCGGGCCGCAAAGGCGAGCGATGCAGCTTCTACGGTGTTGGGTTTCTCTTCAGGTTCGGGCGGCAGCGCGGATTTCGGCAGCGCGGAATCCAGAACGTACCCGTCCGTCCCATTCGCAGTTTCAATCTTTACGTAGCCCTTCACGCGTCCGACGATTTGCACCGGGTCGCCGCATTTGAGCTTAGCAGCAACGTTGAAATCGTCCAGGGACTCGTACACCCACACGCGATCTTCGTTCGGCGCGCACTTCACGTTGGTGTTGCCGCCGGCTTTTGCTGGCGAAAGCGAGCCGACGATGAATAGGGCGAGAACGAAACCAAGCGGACGAGTCATTTTTCCTCCGACCACCGCGAATTGCTGAGTCCTGGTTATTAGCGCAGACGTCCTTCGTGGCGCTCGTGAGTGGTCACAAATATGTGAGCTTGAAGACTTCAGGCCATACATGCGTTGAAAGCGCGGCTGCGCGGGGCGCTGCACTCCGGAATGTGGGCAGCGAGCAAAGAATGGGCGTTCCACAGCGTTCCCCAAGATCCACCGCTCTGAAAGATCGCCAAGCTGGCATGTCTAGTATGAGGACAAGCGAAATTCGGGCACAACTGGACGAGAGTTCAGAAAACGGACAGCAAGGCCAGTTCACCTTTTGATCGCCTTGGGAGCTTGGTGGCCACTGATAAGGCGCTGCTGTGCACGTTGCAGGAATCGGCGTCCACACATTACGGTGTGAGGATTTTCGACCAGTCCGGCCAGCAAGCGCTCTATTTCTTGTGATGTCCAGCGCGGCGTTTCTTGTCGTATCGGGCCAGCGCACTTTCAATCACAGGATAGGCCACACCTGCCGGCTGGATTTCGTCTACTTCGACAACCT
>DATEVZ010000130.1:0-4392 GCA_035258265.1 Candidatus Acidiferrales bacterium | reverse complement strand
TGCAAGGCGCGCTCTCTCCAATTCGATCTCCAGCTCTTCCGTATCGTTTAGAAGCAGCCGATTCGTCGGCATCATGAATAGGAACGTAAAAGGCACAACTGCTACGGCGAGGCTGCCGCCCAGAAGCCAATGCCAGTCGTGCGTGAACGCCACGAGCGCGGCGCTGGATAAAAAACAAACGATTGCCAATGCGCCTTGCTGAGGCGCGGCCCGTTTGTAGCTGGGACGAAACTCTTCGAGTGCAGCCGCAACGCCGAGTGACATGCGCGCGGGATGTTCCACGGTGGTGAGGTAGAAAGCGGCGCCGGTAAAGATCCCAGAACTGAAAACGGCAACAAACTTCAGAATTGTTTCCATCGATATGATTCAAGCACAAGTCGCCAGCAACTCGCAAAGTTTTGGGCGCGCAAACTGGGAGAGACCCCGCGCGCGAAAACCAAACATCCCGGCGCTTTACTCTCCGTTTACTTTGTAATGTCGACGGGGTGGTATACTCCGCGCACTCTCAGAGCAAGGAGGTCCTCCCGTGCGAAAATATCTTGCGGAATTCCTGGGAACTTTTGTGCTGGTGTTTGGCGGAGTCGGCAGTGCGGTGCTCGCCGGCAGCCACATCGGATACGTTGGGGTTGCCTTCGCTTTCGGCCTCTCGTTACTGGCGATGGTATACACCATCGGGCCGATTTCCGGCTGTCATATTAATCCGGCGGTTACGCTTGGCGTGTTGCTGGCAAGAAAAATCGGAACAAGAGATGCGGTGATGTACGTAGTCGCGCAGATTTTCGGTGCGATTGTGGCGTCGGCGTTGATTTTGTTCGTCGCGAGCGGCGTTGAGGGCGGGTACAACTTCGCCGCCGGCGGACTCGGCGCGAACGGCTACGGAGCGCACTCGCCGGGACTGTATTCTTTGCCCGCGGCGTTCGTCGCGGAGGTGATCCTGACGATGTTTCTGGTGGTCACGGTTCTGGGTGCCACGGACGTAAAAGCGCCGGTTGGATTTGCGGGCGTGGCGATAGGGCTGGTCTTGACGCTGATTCACTTGGTCGGGATTCCCATCACCAACACCTCAGTGAATCCTGCTCGGAGCATCGGCCCAGCACTGTTCGTGCAAGGCTGGGCGCTTCAACAGCTCTGGCTATTCATCGTGGCACCGCTGATCGGCGCGGCGATCGCCGCGTTTGCCTATGCCGCGATTCGTCTGCCCGATACACTGATTACCACGCCTCAGGCTGAACGTGCACTGGCGAGCGAACAGGCTCAGCGTCGAAGCCCAAAGTAGCGCATCACGTCGGCGAGAAGTAGACAGGATGAGAGCTGCATCGAAACAAACTGGCGGCGCACAAGCACGCGTCCTGAACGTCCGCACTTCGCGGCGAACCGAGATGCAGGATGTTACCGACAAGATTGCGGCGGCAGTGCACCATTCCGGATGCGCAAGCGGCGTCTGCCACTTGTACGTGCCCCATACAACGGCAGGCGTGATTATCAATGAGGGTTACGATCCCGCGGTAGCGCACGACATCGAGACGGCCTTTGATCGCCTGGTTCCGCGCGTAGCGAATTCGGCGCATGCAGAAGGGAATTCCGATTCGCACATCAAGACGGCCCTGGTAGGATCTTCGGAAACAATCTGGATTTCAGGTGGAAAGCTCGCGCTCGGGCGCTGGCAAGCAATTTTCTTCGCCGAATTTGATGGGCCGCGCAGCCGTGAGTTGCACATCAAGATCGTTCCCGATGCTTTGACGTGAAGTAGATTTCGTTTGGCGGTAAACTCTCTCCCCATGAGACGCCTGCTACAGTCTGCGGCTGCCGTCTGCATTCTCGTCCTTTTTATTAATATTGGAATTTCCGAAGGCATTGAGAATCTTTCGATTGAAGTCATGGGAGACCAGCAAGTTGCCGGCAAGCCCTTCGTGGTTCGCATGAGGAATAATGGAGACAAGCGGCTGACATATTGCACGACGATGTGCGGGAAACTTGTCGATGCGGAGACCTCGGCCAAAATACCGGCCTTCAGCATCCAAAAACGCATGCGCAAGGGATGGGATATCGAGACATGGCGTTGCAATTCTGGCGACAGCCTCGCCGCGCATGTGATACATGGCGGCGAGGTTGAGGAATTTAAGATCAAGATTCTGGAGCCTGGCACTTATCGGCTGCGTCTGCCATACAAGGAAGTCAGCGTCGAAGATGTCGGCTTGCATTGCGAAGCGATAGACGATCCCAAGGCGATGAAGCAGGCTGTGTCGGACGAGTTTGACGTGATTGTGAAGCCCAAATGAACCTCGGCGTGTACATCCAAGTGCCGTTCTGCCAGACGAAATGCACTTACTGTAATTTCCATACGGGCGTGGTCGCGCGCGAGAAATATCATCCGTATGCCGCCGCGGTGTGCCGCGAGATTTCCGCGCTGGCTTCGTCGTCGGAACTGGCGCCGCTGCGTGGCGCGACGATTGACAGCGTTTACTTTGGCGGCGGAACGCCGAGCCTACTGGAACCGGCCGCACTCGCAAACATTCTGAACTTGCTGCGCACGAGTTTCGGTCTCGCGCCGCATGTTGGGCAGCATGTCCCCATGGTTCCTGAAGTCACGCTGGAAGCCGATCCGGAGACCATCACTGCGGAGAAAGCGGCCGCGTGGTGTGCTGCTGGGTTTAACCGCATCAGTCTCGGGGTTCAGTCGTTTGACGATCGTGAATTGCAGGCGGCGGGCCGGATGCACCGTAGCGCCGACATTTCCGCGGCAGCGAAGGTGCTACGTGCGGTGGGATTTCGCAATATCAGCATGGACCTGATTGCCGGATTGGCGCATCAGACGCGCGAATCGTGGGAGGGGTCCGTCGCGCGGATTTTGGCCGTTCGTCCGGAGCACATTTCAATTTACATGTTAGAGATTGACGGGGGCAGTCGGCTAGGCAGCGAATCACTGGCTGGCGGCAGCCGTTACAGTGCGCGGGAAATACCCAGCGACGACGCCATGGCGGAATTTTACGACGCGGCGTGCATGCGACTGGCTAGCGCTGGCTACGAGCACTATGAAATTTCGAACTGGGGATTGCCGGAATTTCGTTCGCGGCACAATCTGAAATATTGGCGGCGCGAGCCGTACATTGGATTCGGTGCGGGCGCACATTCGTTCGATGGCGCACGACGATGGTCGAATGTGCATGACTCGGCGAGATACGTGACGTGCATCGAGCAAGGGATGTCGCCACGCGAGCAAATCGAGTCGGTGACGCCGGAAGCGGCGCTCGAAGAGGCGTTATTCCTGGGCTTACGGCAGCTCGAAGGGATTGATCTGGCTCAGATCGAACGCAAGTATGAGGTTAGTTTGCGTGAGCGCATCGCGCCGCTACAGCGAGATGGTTTCGTCGAACTGGACGGGACGCGCCTGCGCCTGGCGTCAGATCGTTTGACAGTTTCGAATGAAGTATTTGTCGAATTATTGGGACAGGGAGTCGAGCGTGCCTAGGGCCATGGAGAAGGTAACCAACGGAAATGGCATTGTGGATTTACGCAGCGATACGGTGACGCGGCCAACAGCCGCGATGCGCGCGGCGATGGCGGCGGCTGAAGTTGGCGACGACGTTTATGGCGAAGACCCTACGGTGAACCGGCTGCAAGATCGCGCAGCGGAAATCTTCGGGCGCGAGGCGGCCCTGTTTGTTCCCACCGGCTGCATGGGAAACCTGCTGGCGATCATGGGTTGGACGCGGCGAAGCAATGAAGTGATTTGCGAACAGCGCGCACACGTGAACTTGTACGAGCTTGCATCCATGTCCGCTGTAGGGGGCGTGATGCCACGCACGGTGCCGGCACCTGATGGGATTTTGACCTGGGATTTGATCGAGCCGGCGGTTCGCGAAAAGATCTATTACGACTCGCAGACGACGCTCGTGACTCTGGAGAACACCCACAACATGCACGGCGGCACGGTCTATCCGACCGCCGTCGCGGAAGATATTTGCGAGCGTGCGCACGCGGCTGGCTTGCGGGTGCACCTCGATGGTGCGCGCGTATTCAACGCGGCAGCCGCACTGGGTAAGAGCGTTGCTGAGATCACACGGAAATTCGATTCGGTCATGTTTTGCTTGTCGAAAGGATTGGGCGCGCCGGTGGGCTCGATGCTGGTCGGGCCGCGCGAGTTCATCCAGCCGGCGCACGTCAATCGAAAGATGCTTGGCGGAGGAATGCGTCAGGCGGGGGTGCTGGCGGCGGCTGGACTGATTGCGCTGGAAGAATCGCCAAAGGGACTGCCGCGGGATCACGAGAACGCGCAGCATCTGGCGAAAGGGCTTTCGACGCTGCGAGGCGTCACGATCGATCCAAGGCGCGTGGTCACAAATATCGTGATTTTCGACGTGCGCGAAACCGGACGTACCGCTGCGGAAATCT
>DATEVZ010000129.1:0-9235 GCA_035258265.1 Candidatus Acidiferrales bacterium | reverse complement strand
CGTCCGATTCTTTGAGGGCCTGGTGATACGGTTCTTTCCAGAATGTGGGGTAGGAGTCTGGCATCGCATTCTCCTAAGGTGGGCGGGGGCCACGCCGGAACCTTATAGAATGCGTTTATTGTTGTCAAGGGATGCGGGACGACTCCCTGTATCGTGACGTTTTCGGGTGATGGGCACGCTTGGCACGCCCGTTCGGGGCCGGAATTAGTGACGGTAAAAAACTATCTATCTCCCGAGCGCCCACATTCGCATTTCCGTGAATGAAGCACTGCTCACATACCCTTGTTCCATCTTTGAGAGTGAAGTCTACTCTCCGATTGAGATCAATTTCGGCTCCGCACTTGCCACACAGTTCGGTCTGGTTTTCGCTCATCGCGCGTGGGCCTACGGTATACGCTCTTCCCTTCTCGCGGAATCGAGACAGTCGGCAAGCGCCCGCTTATCCTTCGCCTGCTCCGTTTCGCGGGCTGCACACTCCCAATCTTCATAAGACGGAAGTTGCACAGAAAGAATAATCGAAGCATTCCGGTCGTGTTGGTCAGCTTCCCGTCTAAGCGCGTCTCCCGTCATGCTGCTCCTTTGGCAATCTTCATTTTATCAGTGCGATTCAGAAGGCCGCGATTTGCAAATTCTAGCGATGACTTCCCAACTTCTATCACGCCATCGGTGCATCTCAACGGCACCTATGAAAACCTTAACTGGATTGACACAGATGTTTGGTATCGAGTTGCAAACCAAATAAGCCTCACCAGCTTTTGCGATTTCTTCTTGAAGCAGCCCGTTACAATTCGAGCATCGAATTTCGCCCGGCGTGAACGTCCCATCTAGGCACTCTCCCACAAACAACGCACCCTCATGTAGGGTTCTAATCACCACTTCGTTGCCTCTTTAGGCTGAGCGTTTTAGCGCACAGAACGGATCTGAATTGGCTCTGCGTCTGAAGGTCAGCAGCCGGGCCCTCGCTTTAGCATGCGCAAAGCCGATAGTGCGTCATCCATTGCACTTCGCTCATAGCGGGAAATTTGCACCCCGAGAGAGGCACGGGCAGTAATCGCGCTCTCGGCTGCTTTCACACGATCCTGAAGTTGCATGGGGTCAAGCTCAAGAATTGCGGCTTTGTACAACTCTTGCCAGCCATTTTCGGACAACTCTGGCTCCTGATGAGGCGTCGCATCGTCACGAGGGGTGAGCAACGCCGTCTGATGTCGCAAGGAGCCGTAGGTTGTGAGGATTTTACGGCAGGATGCTAGTGAGACCACTCTCACGGTACTCGTTTTCGTGCCAGATAGCTACCGAAGAATGTTCAAAACGGTACAGCTTTACGGCCGGGTGTAGTCGCAGTCTGTCCAAATGAAAAAGAAAGATCTCACACCAAAACAGTTATCGTCCGTGGCTTGTCCGACATGTGGAGTCCCGGCTGGAAAACGCTGTGTGCTGCACTCAGGAGGCCGGCGCTCCGAACCACATATAGATCGGAAGTTTGTGGCCGCTGAGCGCTTTGAGACGACATGATTTGTTTGCGAGCGTGCTGACTCGCAGCCTAACAAACAGACATTTTCGGTGCTTTCGTGCGTGATGCTCGGTCGCAACTGACGGTCATGACGAAGACCAATATCCCCGAGTGCCTTCCTATCAGTCCTCTTTCAATACGCTGCCCGTTTTGTCGCGCCAAGCCACACGAGATCTTCCAAACTGTATCCGGCGGCCGCTTCGAACTTGTGCATATTGCCCGAATCAGAGCTGCCGCGAAATTGGACGAAGCACGAACAAACAGCGGAAATGATCTAGTAGACTAGCTGGTACAGCCCTACCTCCACGCGATAAACCTTCTTACCTCATAGAGCTGATAGCGGACGAGACATCCGGCAGTCCACGAGATGAGGCTTGACTCTGGTCTACACTCAAGGGTGTACCTTTGGGGGTGGTTGATGCCTGGCAGACCAGAAGGCGTAATGCAAATCGGTCACATTGCGAAACAGAGCGGCTTGAGCGTAGACGCCATACGCTTCTATGAGCGGAACAAGTTGCTTGCGGCACCCGCGCGTAGCGAAGGTGGCTTTCGCCTGTACTCTTGCGATGACCTTGCTGCTTTGCAATTCATCCGCGGCTTACAAATGCTAGGTTTCTCGTTGAAGGAGATTCGTGAATTTGTCACTCTCCGAACTAACGACCTGCGTGCTTGCTCAGAAGTTCAGAAGTTGCTTGACCGCAAACTAAAAGACATACATGCGAAGCGAGTTGCGCTGGTCAAAGTGGAAGATGAGCTGAAGGCCGCGCTGACAAAGTGCAACTCTCAACTCAGGCGTCAACGGGGAAAGAAGAACGGTAGCTGCCCGGTCCTAACGGTAGTTGGAAAATCTAAGAAGGGTGCAGCATGAAAATTGAAGTTTTGTATGTGCCCAACTGTCCGAATCACGCCGTAGCCCTTGAGCGGCTGCGTGAGATTCTACCCGCCGAAAGCTTTCGGAAACATGTCAACGAAGTGTTGGTGAGGGATGCGGAAATGGCGCAATCGTTGAAGTTTCCGGGTTCACCAACGATTCGCATAAACGGACAGGACGTTGAGCCGCGTGAAGAGGCCCTGTTTGGGCTGATGTGCCGATTGTATTCGGATGGCAGTGGTGTTCCGTCTCACCAGAAACTACGTGCTGCCATAGAATGGGCGAGTGGCGTGGGTATTCAATGAAGGGCTGGAAGACAACCAGTGTTTCGGTGGGTGCGATGCTCACATCACTAATCACGCTTGGTTGCTGTCTGCCTCTTCCTTTCTTAGGAGCGGCAGGAATAGCCGGGGCTTCCGTCTTTTTGGCTAGCGCAAGGCCTTGGCTGTTAGCACTCTCGATCATCCTTCTTGGCCTTGGTTTTTTCCAAGTCTATCGTGGGATGCGCTGCCGGGTGCGTCAGAGCAAGATCGCAATCACACTGCTCAGTCTCGCGACAATCATCGTGATTCTTCTCCTTCTCTTTCCCCAGGCCATAGCCAGCGTATTGGCTGATATTTCGGGCAGACGCTGATGAAGAAGTTTTTAGGCATTCTCGCTGTACCTACTCTTGTAGTGCTGTTGGCTCTGAGTTATCACTTTTACGGCGGGGCTAAAGTTCCAGCAGGTCAGCCGCCACTTGCCTCACTCACGTCAGCAAACTTTGGCCAGTTCCGTACAGCGTTCAATGCAGCTTCGGGGAAAGTGCGTATCGTTCTCCTGCTTTCTCCAACGTGACCAACATGTCTGCGGGGGGCTTCCGCAGTTCAAGATGCACTAAAGCAAAACACGAACCCACACATCCGTGTGTTTGCAGTGTGGGAACCGATTCTGCCTACGGACTATTCCAGTCCGGGCACTGCTGTGTTGGCGCGACTCTCTGACCCAAGGGTTTCGCAGTACTGGGATAAGGACCATCTATTTGCGGAGCAGCTAGGCCGTAAGATTGAAGCTGATGCGGGTCAGCCCCGGCCAAAGTGCTGTACCCATAAAGGCATTCAGTGGGACGAAGTTGCGGTCTACGATCAACAGGCGCATTGGGACGGTCAATTTCCGCGTGCCGTCTTCTTAGATGGCCCAGTCGTGCATGCCCTCGATTTGTCGAAAGTAGTTGCAGACCGACTCTCTAAATGAACATCAAGGATGCGAGGAAAACGCCGGGCGAACATAAAGCGAAGGTGCCGACCTCTCCGCCATTCGGCGATTTCGAACAATCGACGACGATTTGATCTCCCGCGATCCGATAGCTCCGCGGCCGTTTGAAATACGAACCTAATAGAACCGCTGCAGGCGATGTAAATAGCGAAGTTCGTCGAGTTTGCGGGTGAGTCTTGCCCATTCTGAGCCTGCGCCCGGCAAGCGCGCGCATCGCATCTGATATGTACTGTTTCGGTACATACCCTCCTGCGCATCTCGATCCTCTGTATGATTTATTCATGCCGCGCGCGACACAGCTTCGGTCGCAGATAGCCTTTCAGCCAGACCCGTCGGTACACATGCTGGGGCTACCCAGGCCGCGTCCACGGTTCGATTGGTTTTTGTTTGCGGTTGCGGCCGGCACCCTGCTGGCCGTGATTGTGCTGGTGATTTCAGATCTGATATTTTAGCCGCGGCGCTGCCGCTGGCACTTCTAGTGAGCTGCCCGCGTAGCCGCGAGCTGTTCCGCCAGGGCCAACTGGTCCCAATTATCCCAACCGCGAATAATCTTGCCGTTCTGGATTTGCGCGATCGTGATGCCCGTCACTCGAACGCTCTTGTTCGTCGCAGGGACCCCAAGATGATCGCCGGTATGAGTCATCACGGCGGACCAGCGAACCACGACCCTGTCCCCGGCTCCGAAGGCGTCTTCGACGGTGACCTTTATATCCGGAAACGCGCCGTGGAGACGATTGAATAGCTTCACAAAATCGCCAGGCCCATGAATTTCCACGCCCGGCTGGTCTTGTCCGGTAGCGATTGCATTTCCGTCCATCAAGTCATAGATCGTTTGGACGCGCCCCTGGTTCCACACTTCGTTGAACCACCGCTGCATCAGGGCAACATTTTCTTCTACTGGCATGACGCACCTTCCTTGTAGGGATTCCGTCTTTAGGCCGGAATCTGCTAATTCTATTGGCACTGCTATATCATGAAAACACCGCACAAGACCAATAAGGGGAGACTGACGTGACCCTGAAGTCCGCGCGCGTCCTTTGCTGCGTTAGTACTTCCGTACCATTAGCTTACAGGGCGCGCTGCAACCGCCGACCTATCGACATGCGCGAAGCGCGCTCTTATCGTTAGATGTTCAACAATCAGTTTCACTTTGAACCGCTCGGATGACGTTCGTTCGGCAGTCGCGGATCGGTCCGCGAGACTTCCTGTCGACAGACACGCATGCGACTGACAATCGCCGCATCGAAAAGGGACTTTGAGTTGATCGCAAACCTCCTCCAAGTGAAGGACCTCGGCGTCTCGTACCGCGGCGCTGACGCGAAGCTGCGCCAAGCGGTCGCGGGCGTGAGTTTCGAGATCGCGCGAGGCGAGGTTTTGGGCCTGATGGGTGAATCCGGATGCGGGAAAACCAGCACAGCGCTCGCATTGCTCGGCCTGCTGTCTGATCAGCACGCGCAAATTTCCGGCTCGGTGCAATTTCGGGGACAGGAATTGCTCTCGATGGATCAGTGTACCTTGCGAGCTTTGCGCGGTGCAGGAATTTCGATGGTGTTCCAGGAACCGGAGATTGCGTTGAATCCCGTGATGCGAGTGGGCGACCAAGTCGCGGAAGTAATTCACGCGCACAAACGCTGCAGCTGGAAACAATGCCGCGCCAAAGCGGAGGCAGCGCTCGCTCGCGTTGGGCTTCCCGGCACGCAGCGGATTTTTTCGGCGTACCCTCATCAATTGAGCGGAGGCCAGCGCCAGCGCGTTGTGCTCGCGCAGGCACTGGCGTGCGAGCCCGCCTTGGTCATCGCGGACGAGCCGACGGCGTCGCTCGATGCGCGCAGCCAGAGCGAATTGCTCACACTCTTGCGCCAGCTAAAACGCGATTCGGGCATCGCAATTTTGCTGATCAGCCACACGCCGGAAGTGCAGGCATTCCTCGCGGACCGTCTCATGGTGATGGCCGATGGTCGTATCCTCGAACAGGGCCCATTCGAGCAGCTCTACCGCAATCCATCACACGAGCTAACCAGAGCGATGCTGCGCACCAATTCGCTCGCAGATTTTGCACGGGATTTGGACCTGGAGATGGTCACGTAGATGATTCGGGCAGACTCACGACCAAACTCGAGTGCAAGTCTGCACGCAGCTGAGCCGCTGCTGCGCGTCACGGGTTTGTGTAAGCAATTCGTCCAGCGGCGCAATTTCTCGCGCCAGCAATTTAGCGTCAATGCGTTTGAAGATGTGAACCTTCAACTATTTCGAGGGAGAACCCTGGCCCTGGTCGGCGAATCAGGTGCCGGAAAATCTACTTTGGCGCATTGTATTGCGCTGCTCGAACCTCCCAGCGAGGGCACCATCGCGCTCGACGGCACGGATTTGCTGGCGCTCGATACCAAAGGGCTTTTCCCGATTCGCCGCCGAATTCAGTTGATCTTTCAGGACCCGGCGTCCGCGCTCAATCCTCAATTAACCGCGTGCGAAATTATCGCCGAACCGCTTGCCATCCAAAATGTGAGCACGAAAAAAGAGCGCCATGAACGAGCGCTGCAATTGATGGACCAAGTGGGACTGGAGCCTGCCGCGGCGCAGAAACAGCCATTCGAGTTCAGTGGCGGCCAAAGGCAACGGCTGGCAATCGCAAGAGCCCTCGCGCTTGAGCCTGATGTTCTTATCCTCGATGAATCCTTGTCGGCTCTTGACGCGCTGAATCGCGATCTGATCCTACAGCTGCTCGCGGACCTGCAGGCGGTGCGCTCGCTCGCCTATCTCTACGTCTCGCACGATCTGCGCCTGGTTTCGCAATTTGCTGACGAAGTCGTCGTCATGTATCAAGGCCGCATTGTGGAGCAGAAGAAAACACGGGAGCTGTTCGCGCGTCCCGCGCATTTCCACACCCGCGAACTTCTCGCTACTGTTCATTCCGTGGAATCCATCTTGCTGGAGCGTTCCGCCTAAACGGCCGCCATGAGATATTTCGCTCGACGCCTGGCGCACGCGGTTCTCCTCCTTCTTGGAATTTCCGTTTTTTCGTTCGCGCTCCTGCAACTCGCGCCTGGGGATTTTTTCTCTTCGCTGCAATTGAACCCGCAGATCTCGTCTCGCACTGTGGAAGCGTTGCGCTCGCAGTATGGCCTCGATAAACCGCTGCCCGTACGCTATGGAAGCTGGCTTCATTCTGTGCTCAAGGGCGACCTCGGCACCTCGTTTGCCTACAACAGCCCGGTCGCTCCGCTACTTGCACTTCGCGCACGCAATACCCTGCTTTTGACCGGGACGGCAACGCTGCTCGCTTGGCTCCTGGCAATTCCGCTCGGAATTTGGAGCGCGGCACACCGCGGAGAATGGGGCGATCGCGTCGGCGGCGTCATGACGTCCACGCTCCTCATCGTGCCGGAACTCGTTTTGTTCCTTGCTTTGCTGCTTCTCGCCGTGCGCACGGGCTGGTTTCCGACTGGTGGAATGATTTCGGCGGAATTCAACGATCTAAATTTCTGGAGCAAGGTAAAAGATCTTGCGAATCATCTGCTGCTGCCATCGCTGGGCCTCGCGCTCGCGACTTTGCCACCGCTGGTCCGCCACATTCGTTCGGCGATGATCGAAGTTCTCGATTCCCCGTTCATTCGCGCCGCCCGCGCCCATGGAATCGCCGAAGGCCGCGTGCTGCTTCGTTATGCGCTGCCGCTAGCAGCCAATCCTCTGATTTCGCTCTTCGGATTTTCGATTGCGACCATGCTTAGCGCCGGGCTGCTGGTCGAAGTGATTCTGAGCTGGCCGGGCATCGGCCCATTGCTGGTGGACGCGATTTTGGCGAAGGACACCTACATCGTGGTGGGCACGGTGATGCTTTCGTCGGTGTTCCTGGTGGCGGGAAATTTCTTCGCCGATATGCTGCTTTTCGCCGCCGATCCTCGGATTCGAATGGAGTGATGCATTGACGCACCGCCGCAAACTCGCCGCCGCCCTCGTCTTTCTCGCAGGATTCTATTGCCTCGTCCTATTCGCGGGTTTTTTTGCCCCGTATGATTTCGCGGCGCAAAGCCGTGAAACGCCGGTCGCGCCGCCGACCGCACTTCATTTCGTGGATGCCCAAGGCAAGTTTCACGCTCGCCCTTTTATCTACAGCGCGCAGGATGCCAACCAACAGGCAACTCCGAGCGACGCAAATACTCAGCGCCCATATCCGATCCATTTCTTCGTTCGCGGCTCGCGCTACAAAATCGCGGGCCTGTTTACATCAAACGTACACCTCTTCGGAGTGGATGATCCCGGTCAAATTCTGCTGATCGGCTCAGACGCCTACGGACGCGATCAATTCTCGCGCTTTCTCTACGGTGGCCAGATTTCTATGCTCGCCGGCCTGATTGCCGCGCTGTTCTCGGTCTCGTTGGGAATAATCGTTGGCGGAATCGCGGGATACTACGGCGGCTGGATCGACGAGATTCTCATGCGCGGCAGCGAATTATTCCTGGCGCTGCCCTGGCTCTATCTGTTGTTTGCCGTACGAGCCGCGCTGCCCCTGCGCATTTCCCAATGGCAAGTGTTCCTGCTGCTCGCAACAATCATGGGACTGATCGGTTGGGCGCGACCTGCCCGACTGATTCGCGGCGTGGTACTCAGCGCCAAGCAACGCAATTTCGTAACCGCAGCTCGCGGCTTCGGCGCGTCGGACGCATATCTGCTGCGCAAGCACGTATTGCCTCAAACCTACGGCGTGCTGCTCACGCAGATGACGCTGCTGATTCCTCAGT
Organism: Candidatus Acidiferrales bacterium; assembly: GCA_035258265.1. Taxonomy (GTDB): domain Bacteria; phylum Acidobacteriota; class Terriglobia; order Acidiferrales; family UBA7541; genus Palsa-295. The sequence continues at coordinate 861 of DATEVZ010000129.1, read as the reverse complement.
ACGTGCTGGCCGAAGTCACGCTGACTTTCCTCGGCCTGGGCGTTGGCGAACCCATGCCTAGCTGGGGCGCGCTGCTATCTTCGCTGCAGCAATATTCAGTTCTTTCCTCCTACTGGTGGATGTTCCTGCCGGCGCTCTTGCTGATTCCCCTGTTCCTGGTTTTCTACACGGCAGCCGATGCTCTGCAGGAACTTCACAAATCGGTGCCGCTGTGAAAACCACTAATTCTTTGTAAGAATTCGAGATATGGCCAAGGTCCCTCTCAGGAAACAGTGTGTCGCCCTAGTCTTGGGCATCGGGTTTGCGTGCTCCTTTGCACCGGCTGCGCCTGCGCAAGCGAACGAAGGGCGAACGGCCGCGTCGGGCCCTACTGAAGAGCGAATGATTACGGACAACGCTCCCGGTCACGCCGGCGGCCGGCTGGCAGTCGCTCTGCGCTCCGAGCCAAAGACCCTGAATCCCGCGCTCGCTGAGGACGAACCATCTCGTGACGTGATTCGCTGCCTCACCGCCGATATGATTCATATCAATCGCTCGTCTTTGAAGACCGAACCCGCGCTGGCAAAGTCCTGGCGCGTTTCCCGCGACGGCAAGCAATACACGCTGCAACTTCGCCGCGGCTTGCGCTTCTCCGACGGACAGCCGTTCAACGCGGACGACGTCATCTTCAGTTTTCAGGTTTACCTCGACGAAAAAGTCGATTCGTCGCAGCGCGATTTGCTCGTCATTGGCGGAAAACCGATCACCGTCGCGAAACTGGACGACTACACCGTTCGCTTTGAACTCGCGCAACCCTACGCGGCTGCCGAGAGGTTGTTCGATGGCGTTGCGATCTTGCCTCGTCATCTCCTCGAAACCACG
>DATEVZ010000128.1:0-3004 GCA_035258265.1 Candidatus Acidiferrales bacterium | reverse complement strand
CAGCGTCACGGGACCGGCGCTCTTATCCTTAAGCGGCACTTTTACTTCCAGCTCATCTGGCTTCGATAATTTCCACGTCGCCTTCAGGTCCTGGCCGTCGTGATCCTTCACCGTCAGCTGGTCCACGCACGCAGCACATTCCGACGTCACGTGCAGCACGTCTTCGCGCCCGACGATCAGCGCTTCCTGCTCCGTAGATGGAATCGTCCATTTCTCGGAGTGCGCCGAGCGCAGCAGAAAACGCGGCCCGTCGAACGCCTCAAATCCCCAGTGCCCGCGCAACGTTCCGGTAACCTCCGGCCCGAGCTTCCCCGCCTCGAGCGCATGCGCATCAATCAGAAATCCACCGCGCTCTGCTTCCGCCTTGGCCGGCAAATCCATCTGCGCGCCGGCCTTGTCTTCCACGTGCAGCACGAAGTCATGCGCGATACTAGTGGAGTAAACGAGTGGCGCGCCCTCGGTCGGCAGCACCAACGGCGATCTTTCCAAACAGAAAATCTGTTTGGGATCTAACGGACGGAGCGGCGGCAATTGCGCCGCCTCCACTGCAGGCAGTCCAACCACGATCACTGATTTCGGATTGCGAAACGAAGGCGGATTGTTCAGCCTCAGATTCATATGATCATTTTGTGGAAGCGCCAATGCGGGAATGTATTGATATTCCGCAGTGTGAATGCTGTTCAGAATTCGCGCCATGTCCACCACCGCGCCCACATACGCGCTGTAGTATCCGCCGCCAACCACCGGCGCCGTGCTCGCCGTTCCGATCAAATCCGACGATGGCCCGGAAGTCAGCGCCGTGACCATGGTCTGGCTGTGGGCATCGTCCAAAATCAACTGATCGGTGTTTTGCGTCAGGCACGGACCTTGTTGCTCGGTGGGCTTGTCGAAACATTGAGAATCGAGCTTGATGTTCAGCGTGCGCGCAAGCAGCACCGAGCGCTCGTGCAATTCCGCGGGATCGGTGTCTGAGGTTTCTTTCACATCATCCAAGTACGTTTCCAGCCGCGAACGATCCAGGCTCGCTTGATTCAAATCCTGAGACGCTCTGACGAACGCGCCCGGTCTTCCGCGCACCGCGTTGCGCAGCGTATTGAAATCGCCTCCCGTTTCCGGCGCCAGAAACAGCAGGGCCTGCTGCGCGTCCTGCGGAACCGTTACTACTACGCCTTCTTCGCGCGCCGCCTTGGTCCACGTTTCCACCCGCGTGAACCAGGTCTCCGGCGGCGGGTTCGTAGACCCGCGCAGGAACGCCACCACCAGCAGGTAATGCACGGACTGGCTCTCGGGAAGATCGGGATGAATCCACAGACGGTCGCCGGGTTGCAAATTCGCCGCGCGCGAAATCGGCAACGTCTTTGTGCCGCGCGTCACGCGCATCTCGATGGGCGGCCCGACCAAATCAAACGCGGCGCTATCCGCGCGCACCATCCCGCTGCCTACAAGCATCAACGCGATGAGAGACCAATAACGAAAGTCCCACGCGCGAATATTTCTACGGCCGATCCTCTTTTCCAACATCACTCCCCCGTTCTTGTAATTTAGGAACCGCTTCCAAGTTGCGAAAATGACCGCATAGGACGCGACAGAAAATGTGTCCGCGGCGCGTCCCGTCGGCTGAAAATCGTATTTTCGATCAATAAATAAAATATCACGCGCTCCGGATATGACGATTGTTAGATGCGCTCAGTTTCGGTAACGCACTCAGAACTACGTGGCGTGGCTGGGGTCATAAAGAAGCTAGCGCCGGACACTGTGATAAGTCAACGCAACGTTGGCCGCAACGTTGGCCTATAGGTCAACTACCGATAAACGTCTCGTTCAGTCGTTTGCGTGATTGGGTTGTACTAGCAGATGATTGGGTTTCTCGCGCACAGAGTAAGAACCGCAAACCGAGTTGACTAGCTGACGCTAAGGCGCTTTACCAAAAGGGCTTGTAGTGAACGACGAATCGAAATGCCCAGTGAGCGGGAAGCGGCGGTACGCAAGCGAAGGTGAAGCATTGGCGACGGCCGCACACCAAATCGCGACCGCCAATGCGCCGAAGGACCTGCGAGCCTACCTGTGCTCCTGGTGTGACGCCTGGCATCTAACCAAAGGGACAGCAAAAGTCGGGAAGCAACGCAAATAGCACGACAATCAGCATCACGTTTAGTTTGACTCGCTCCAAATTCAAAGTTCCGACATGTCAGCTGCCAATTCTCCCGCGGATTACGACGACCGACGCTGCGGGCAAATCGTACCAAGTGTCTGGCGCGGCGTTTTCTTCTGAATGTTTGATCGGTCCGTCGGGGTCGGCGAAGCCCTTGGTATTGACCACCACGGCGCGCTCGGCAGCGTGCTCATCATGCGCCATGAAACGCGTTTCCGCCGGCTGCCAGTGATATTGCTCGCGGCCGAAAGCCGAAACCTGCACCGCACCGGCAAACGTCTCTGCTTCGCGGCTCGATTGATCGCGAAAAGAAATCCGCACCTTGTGCGCGTTGTGCTGGTCACGATTCACAACCATCAGCGACCATTGCCCGTCGGGACGTTTCAGCGCATAGGCGGTTACGAGTGCGTGACCCGCGCCATCCTCCACGTCGCTCTTCGCCGGAAACACTTCGTGCTCCGCGCTCCCCGGCTGCGCCCATTCCAGATTGATCAGTTGCGCGACGAAAAATTGCGCGAGCGGCTGCTGAATCTGGTAGTTCGCGTCCACGGTGAACATCGCGAATGTACCGGGCGAATCATTGCAGCCGTGCTCCATCTGCAGCGGCAAATAGTGGAAGTAATACACGCCGTTTCCGCCGGCATTCAAGAACGATCCGATATAGTCCGCGAGCCACAGCCCCGAAAACAAATCCATGTACGTTTCGCTGGCGGACGAAGAGAGATTCCCTTCGGTGGCGAACATGGGAATGTTCGACGGCACGCCGTCGTCGCGCCAAACCTGCATGATGTGGCTCATCAGTTCCGGCTCGTCATACAAGCTGCCCCAGGGAACTCTGCAGGGATCGTAGGG
>DATEVZ010000127.1:0-9063 GCA_035258265.1 Candidatus Acidiferrales bacterium | reverse complement strand
TTACTCGATGATCTCGGCAACCGCGCCGGCTCCGACCGTGTGTCCGCCTTCGCGGATGGCAAACCGCAACCCCTTCTCTAGCGCTACCGGCGTGATCAGCGTGATCTCGCACGAAATGTTGTCGCCCGGCATCACCATCTCCACTCCCTGCGGCAACTTCACATCCCCCGTCACGTCCGTCGTCCGAAAATAAAACTGCGGCCGGTATCCCGTGAAGAACGGTGTGTGCCGCCCACCTTCTTCCTTTGTCAACACGTACGCTTCCGCCTTGAATTTCGTGTGCGGCGTGATCGACCCCGGCTTCGCCAGCACTTGCCCGCGCTCTACTTCATCCTTTTCCGTGCCGCGCAGCAGCAAGCCGACGTTATCGCCCGCCATGCCCTCATCCAGCAGCTTGCGGAACATTTCAACGCCCGTCACCGTCTTTCGCATCGTCGGACGGAACCCTACAATCTCTACTTCCTCGCCCACCTTCACCTTGCCGCGCTCGATGCGTCCGGTCACTACCGTGCCGCGGCCAGAAATCGAAAAAATATCTTCAATCGGCATCGCGAACGGCTTATCGATATCTCGCACCGGCAATGGAATGTTCTTGTCCACCGCTTCCATCAATTCCAGAATGGACTTCTCCCACTTCGCATCGCCCTCCAGAGCCTTCAGCGCCGAGCCGCGAATGACCGGCAGCGTGTCACCCGGAAATTGATAGCTCTTCAGCAGCTCGCGTACTTCCAGTTCCACGAGCTCGAGCAATTCCGGATCGTCCACCATGTCGCACTTGTTCAAAAACACCACGATGTAGGGCACGCCCACTTGCCGCGCCAACAGAATATGTTCACGCGTCTGCGGCATCGGACCATCGGTCGCCGCCACCACCAGGATCGCGCCGTCCATCTGCGCCGCACCGGTGATCATGTTCTTCACATAATCCGCGTGACCGGGACAATCAATGTGCGCGTAGTGCCGGTTCGCCGTCTCGTACTCCACGTGCGACACCGCAATCGTGATCCCGCGTTCGCGCTCTTCCGGCGCGTTGTCAATCGAATCAAACGCCCGGAACGCCACTTTCGGATTGTTCTTCGACAACACCTTGGTAATCGCTGCCGTCGAAGTCGTCTTGCCGTGGTCAATGTGGCCGATCGTCCCGATATTCACATGCGGCTTATTCCGCTCGAATTTCTCTTTCGCCATCTGCTATCACCCTCGTATTAGGACTGCGCGACGATGTCCGCGCGAAATCATTGCACTGCCATTGCTCTTATTAAGAATGTTCCGGTCCTTGCGTTAGGGTTGTTCAATGGAGCGGGGGACGGGACTCGAACCCGCGACCATCTGCTTGGAAGGCAGAGACTCTACCACTGAGTTACCCCCGCTCACTCCCAACAAAACTTCCCGCCAGCTCTCTGCGAATTCCCCGCTTCACCGTTTCGCGCTGGCTGGTGATCTGGAGCCTGGGACCGGGATTGAACCGGTGACCTCGTCCTTACCAAGGACGCGCTCTACCAACTGAGCTACCCAGGCATTTACCGGTCGCCCCGCTTCTCCCGCCTTGCAATCAGACTCGCCGCCGGAGCTGCCGCGCTTCTGAATTCTTTTGATTCGTTGAAAAGCTTCGCCCGCTTGTCCAACCATGCGCTGGGTCAGGCGAGTTGCTGGTGGACGGGGGAGGATTCGAACCTCCGTAGCCCGCAAGGAGCGGCAGATTTACAGTCTGCTGGTTTTAGCCACTCACCCACCCGTCCCGCAAAACCGTTCGGGACGCTGCAGCTCCGTCCCATGAAATCCTCCGGGACACAATTGCATCCCGCATGTCCAACCAGATTCTTTAACCGGACTGCTGTACGGGGCACTCCGCAATGCAGAAAGGGCTCGTGTCCAGAGACACCAGCCCTAGCGCTTTCGTCGCGAGGAATTCCGTCCGCAACCCCTGCCAAAATTTTCGCTACGTCAATCTCAGCTGGCGGAGGGATTTGAACCCCCGACCCTCTGATTACAAATCAGATGCTCTACCAACTGAGCTACGCCAGCACTGGCAAACCGAGCAAAAATATCATACAGGCAATCAAATTGCAAGCAACTTTCTGCCAGCGGCAAAACCATTGCCAGATCGCCACATACGAAGCGCCCAGGGCACCCCGCGTGCCTTACTACTATACAGCTAAACTTGCTGAACGCTAAAGCCTTTTCCACCGAGCCACGCTACTTTGCGGCCGGTTCCGCCGCTGGCTTCGCAAATTGCCCGTCCGCAAGCTGCAGATTGTGATGGATTTCCGTGAATTTGATCGTGAACGCGGATTCGGCGCTGGTTTGGTGCACGGTAAAAGGCAGCTTAATCCCATCCACATCCTTATAGTCTTCCACCTCGGCCTGGAACACGGCTACTCCGTCGGGCGTGTGGCGGTGGTTCACTGCCCTTACCAATAACCCGCTTTCAGCATCAAAGTACATCTTGTCCGGGTCGCCTTCCGCGGACGTAGCTTCGAGGACATACGCATCGCGCTCCCCAACTTTCTCCGTGCCGGTGACTGTCATCTTCGCGTACAGCTTTTTTAAATCGAGCGGATGATAAAAATCCGCTTCGCGCTTCGCGTCATCCAATTCCGCGCCGCTTAAAACTCGCAAGCCGTTCTGCGGATCATCGGACCACGCCGTGGTCCCGTCAAACCCTTGCTCGAAAACCGCTCCGCCCAGCGTGATCACAGCTAACATCGAATTGGGCGCCTTCTCGTGAATTTCCACGGTTCCGGTAAGGTTGTTCATCTTCGGAATTTCAATTGTACCCTTGGATACGCGCGAGTTTAGTTTGGTCCACGCAGCGCGCCCGCCGATCGCATTCACATAGTGATCGAGAACTTGATCTGCGGTGGGCCTAGCGGCCGCGGCTGCGGGTGTCGCACTTGTCGCCGGTGCTGGCTGCGATGTGCCCTGCGCATGTGCGGAAAACCCGATGAACACTCCCAGCATTCCTACGCCGATCGCTTTCTTCCATGCGAATTTCATGTTGGAAACCTTCCTTCGCGAACACTTCGCGGTTCCTGAATTAGAGGCTCGTCGAACCCATTTCGTTGGCTGGAATTGTTGGAGTCGCAATTACGATTCAATCGCGCGATACAAGCCCTCTGAATTCTGCTACGCAGCCGGGGATGAAAACATTACACTAAGTTGGCCGGAACGATTGCAAATCTACAATGGCGATGTCTTCCACAACTCGCGCTGGGATCGCCGTTGCTATCCTGTTGGTGTGCTTGCTTGGCGGCGCCGCGGCTTTATACTTTTGGCACAATCGCCCGCTTCCACCCATCGTTTCCACGGTCCCCGGCGCCCCTGCTGCTGCCCCGCCTTCCGATATTCTCAGTGAACTTCCATCGGATGCGCCGGTTGTAGCCTATATAGACGCGGCAAGTCTGCGCTCGTTGCAAAATTCTCCGCTGGCCGCCGGGTTGGGTCTCGCCTCGCCGGGGCCGCAAGCCGATCGCGACTATGCCAATTTCGTCCGCGATACCGGCTTCGACTACACGCGCGACCTTGACCATGCTGCCATCGCATTTTGGCCCGCGAGCCTCGGCACGCCCGCGAACGTTCTCGGGGAAGATCGCGTAGTGGCCATCGCCGACGGCCGTTTCGATCAGCAAAAGATCAAGTCGTATGCTCTACGCACGGGAAAAGAAATAAGTCGCGGATCGCAGTCAGTTTGCGAAGTTCCCGGCAATCCTCCCGTTTCGCTCGAGTTTCTCGCGCCTACGCGCATCGCACTCGCCGGCGGCAGGAATGCCACGGAACTTCTCGCCCGCGTCAGTCTCTCCGCCTCGTCACGTCGTGATCTCGCCATGCAATCGCGCATTGACCGAGTCGCAGGGGCGCCCGTCTTTGCCGTCGCGCGCACCGAGCATCTTCCACCCAGCTTCTACGACACTTTCCACAACGCGCCGCAACTCGAACAACTCGCGCGTAGCGTTCAGGCCATCACGCTCGCCGGCCAGCCCGACGGCAACAATCTTAGAATCACCCTCGACGCGGAATCCGACTCCGTGAAAAATGCCCTGGCCATTTCCATCCTTCTCGAAGGAGGCCGCATGGCAGGCTCCATGGCCCTTTCCGATCCCAATACCCGCCGCCAGATGACCAAGGAACAAATCACATTCCTCGAAGCGTTGGTCAACCAGGCCAAAATCACGCACCAGAATAAATTGGTACGCCTGGTTCTGGACATCACTCCCGTCATGCTCAACGCCGCCCCAAGCAGAGCTGCTTCGCCGCGTTCACCAGCCGTGCATCCCGTCGCACACTAACCGCGAACTGGTTCTACACCACGCCAAAGGCAGTCGTCACACGCATATTTCACGACAGAGACGTAATGGATGTTTTCAAAGACGGGCGGGACTAATCGGCAGCCGCAGCAGATGTAGCCGCACTACTGAGGTAACGCCAGGGGTTAACAGGGGTGTTGTAAATGCGGACTTCGTAATGAAGGTGTGGTCCAGTCGAACGGCCGCTGGCGCCTTCATATCCAACAGTATCTCCACGCTTCACATGCGTGCCGACATGCGTCGCGAACCCGGAAAGATGCCCGTACCAAGTCGTCACGCCGAACCCGTGGTCAATCACGACCAACCGGCCATATCCGGCTCGTTGGTCCATTACTGCCACCACGCCGTCAGCGGTCGCGTGAATGGCATCGCCGTAGTGCGATGCAATATCCATTCCCGCGTGGAACGCGCCTTCACCGCTGAAGGGATCAAGGCGCTCGCCAAAATGTCCCGTGATCTCCCCGACCACCGGCCAAAGCGTCGGCACAATTCCCAAGCTGCTCAGCTGCGCCGCAGGCAGCAAACGCATCCCGCCGCTTGACATCGCCACTGCCGAAGCATTTCTTTCTAGATAGCTAAATTCTTCGAGCGATTGTTGGTACACGACGTCCGGCTGCTCGCCGTCGTCGCTGAATGCAAAAGGCGTCTGCCGGAAGCGTGTGATTCCATAGGCCACGGCCACTTCGCTCGCCAGCGATTGCAATGAATCCAGCCGCTGGTTGGTATCCTTCACTTCCGTTTGCAAAGCCTTGTATTGTTGCTTCAAGGTGTCCTGCTCGCGCCGCAACGAATTGTAATTCGCGGCCTTCCACAGCATCCGGGAGTACGATCCCATTCCAGCCAGCACCGTGATTCCGCCAACCCCAGCCAGAATCGCCAGCGCATGCAGGACGTAAAAGGGCACGCGTACACGGCGCATCCCGCCAGACGCGCTTGACGCAATAAAAAACGTGTAGTACTTGCCCTTCATAATTTTAATTTTTCCCAGAGTTTGCTTGATTCAGTTTATCGGTCACCGCGCGTACCCGTCGCGGATATCCGATTCCGTAAGAAGTCTGCAGTGAGAGGCCTGGTGCAAAACCCGGTGCATTGTAATGACCGCACCCATCGTGGTCAACCTCAAACTTAAGTTTTCCACAGCCTCTCCGTGAATGCAAAAGACTTATCGGCACGCCATCCGATTTCGATTACAGTTCCACTTGAACAAACCTTACCTTAGATGCAGAAATCATTACAACTGTACAAGAGTTCAGGATGGAACGGGAAAGCCAACTGGTCGAAAGGATTGCCCGGGAGCTGACCTCCGGGTTTACGCTGTGGTCCCAAGCGCAGCCGTCTTCGGGCCGACGAGGGATTTCTCATCGATCGCAGCATCATCCCTTCATGGTCGGTTCAACTGACCTTCGCCTGGGCATCGGCGACGACGCGGCCATCCTCTCGCCACGCAGTGGCACCGAGTGGGTCCTAACTTGCGACGCCTTCCTCGAAGGCGTCCACTTTCTCGCGAGAACGCACCCGCCCGACTCCATCGGCTACAAATCCCTGGTCCGCGCTACTAGCGACCTGGCCGCCATGGGCGCCGCTCCGCGTTTCTTCCTCCTAACCCTCGCCCTACCTCAGCAGGCTATCCACGCCATCGGTGTTCGTCAGGGCACGGCTTTAGGCCTGCCGAAAAGCAAAAAGTATTCCGGGGCTTCAGCCCCTGAGGTTTGGTTGAATCACTTTCTCCGCGGCATGGCGCGCGCGGCACGCGAACTCGGCGTCATAATCATCGGCGGTGACACCACAAAAAGCGATCGCGTCTTCATCAGCATCACCGCGCTAGGTGAAATCGCCCGCGGCCGCGCCTTGACTCGCAGCGGCGCTCGCCCAGGCGATCTAATCTACGTCAGCGGGAAGCTCGGCCGCGCGCAACTGGGCCTGGAACTCGTCCTTCGCGGTTTAGCCACCGACCGTCGCTTCCGCGCCCTTATCCAACCACATCTCTATCCTCGAATCCGCGTCGAGCTCGGCTCCTGGTTGGCCAGCCATCGCGCCGCCGCATCCGCAATCGACATCTCCGACGGCCTCTCCACCGACTTAGCCCGCCTCTGCGCCGCCAGCCAAGTAGGTGCCAATATTTGGGCCGACAAAATGCCGACGGTCGCCATCCCCACAGCGGTTTCCATGAAGCTCGGCAACCGCAAACTCGATCCCCTGCAATTAGCCCTGCACGGCGGAGAAGACTACGAACTCCTCTTCACCGTCCCGCCACACCAAGCAAAAAAACTCCGCAGGGCCTCAGGCCCCTCAAAACTAACTGCGATCGGCGAAATCACAGCCAACCGCAAAATCACGCTGGTCCACCACGACGGCCGCAACCAGCCACTAAAACCCAGCGGATGGGATCCCTTCCGCGCTTGGTAGCGCCGGCCTCTTGTCGACTCGTCGCATTGAAATTTGAGCAGACGACGAGATACCAGAGTCGCGCTGGTTCTAATAGTCTTCGACCTGCGGGCAAGTCCGGAGGTTAAATCGGAGGTCAGCCGTGCCGTTTCTCACGTCGCGATGAACGTCAACGTCCGCGAGCGACACATCGGGCGGCAGGGACGTCTTGTTCTCGGTCAGGAAGCTCTTAATGAGGTGACTATTGAAGACGTCTCCTGCGCGGAGTTTTGATCTCAGGAGAGGTTCGATCGCCGGGTTAGAACTGAAAACTTCGATCGTCCCCACGTGAAATTGCTTCTGCTGATCGATCTCCATCACCAGCGAAATGCGCGGGCGGTCGTCAGCGATATTTGTGGTGGGCGAGACGACAAAATCTATGTATCCATAGGTTCCGTACAATTCCTTCATCGCGTCGAGCGCCTTCCTGATTTTCTCAACGCTGAAAAGGTCTCCCTCGCGTATCGGAATCAGCTCGCGCAGCTGCTCATCGGAAAACACTAGAGGGCTATCAGGATCGATCGAACGAAATTGAACGTCCCCTAACCTATACTGTAAGCCCTCATCGACATGAACAATTAGCAATACATGTTGAGCTGTCGGGTCGTTGCCTATGATCTGCGCTCTCGCAGCTGCGGTGACTTTGAAAAATCCCTCATCTTGCCAGGTACCGCGAATCGAAACCTCCGCAATTTCTTGTAGCCACGCGGAACTAGCGTCAAACCTACTTCCCTTCAAATGGGAAACGAGTTGCTCTCGAATCGAGTCGCCCAAATGAATCGGTGGGTCGAACTGGACGTTGTCAATCACCACTGTTGCTGGAAATGCCGCCACACCCGCCATCGCAGCCGTCTTTGATTCCACTTCTTGGTACATGTTACTAATTTCATCAGCGAGCGTAGGATACGGAAGACAACGATCAAGTCGGCGTGACAGCTGAGCAGCGGTGGGCAGCGCGCAAAACATCAGACTGGCAATCGACAGCAAGGCGGAGCGCAATCGGACCCTACTCCACATGAGCTGAAATATAAACTTGTCAATTAACGTGCGCAAGCGCTCTACGGAAGCGACCGGTGGCCTCGAGAATCAAGCTAGGTTGAAAGGGGAAAAAAACAGCGCGGAGCGCCAGCGCTACGAATGCGGAGGCGCCAAAGCGCTGATGTGCGTCGGCCCAGAAGTTGGCGTAAGAGTCTTCACCGGAGGCGCCGGCGGCGGTAATTTTGGCGCAGGTTTCGCCGTGGCTGGCGCTGCAGAAACGGGCGCCTTCGTTTGCGTCAATCCCTGCTCGGCAGCATCCGCTGGCGGCGCGGTGTCCGGCACGTCCACCAGCACCGGCTTGGTTGGCACAATCTTCTCCAGGGGCACCACGTTCTGAAAACTTTCTACCGGCATGCCCTGCGTCGCTTGCTGCATGAACTCCAGCCAAATCGGCAGCGCCGCTTTCGCTCCGGTTTCCTTCTTACCGAGCGACACGCGCTTGTCGTCGTTGCCCACCCACACGCCCGCCGTCAATTGCGGCGTAAATCCGAGGTACCACGCATCGGTGAAATCGTTCGTCGTCCCGGTCTTCCCCGCCGAAGAACGCCCCAGCTCCTTCGCCCGCACGCCAGTGCCGAACTGCACGACGTCCTCCAGCATCGCCACCATCGTGCGCGCCACGTCCGGCGGAATCACATCCGTCACGTTCGGCCGCGGCTCTTCAAGCACCGCACCGTCATAAGAAGTCACGCGCTTGATGTAATGCGGCTCGATGTGTATGCCGTCGTCCGGGAACACGGTAAATGCCGAGGTGTGCTCCATCAGCGTCAAATCCGCCGCGCCCAGCGCCAGCGGCAAATATGGCGGCAGCGGACTGCTAATTCCAAATTTGCGCGCCAGCTCTACAACGTTCAGCACTCCCACGTGGTCGAGCAGGCGCACCGCCGGGACGTTGCGCGAATCCGCGAGCGCGCGCCGCAGCGTGATTCGCCCTTCGAATTTTTCATCGTAATTGCGCGGAGAATAATTCTGCCCGCCGCTGCGAAACGTGACCGGCTCATCCACGATCGTGTCGAACGGATTCATGCCCATTTCCAGCGCGTCCGCATACACATACACCTTGAACGAGCTGCCCGTCTGCCGCAGCGCTTGCGTCGCGCGATCGAATTTCGATTCCTGGAAATCGTAGCCGCCTACCATGGCTTTGATCTCGCCCGTTCCATTGTCAATCGCCAGCAACGCGGCCTGCGCCGCCGGAACCTGCTCCAGTTGCACCCGCGCCGTAATTCCCGAAAGCTCCTTGATCGAAACGCAAACCAGATCGCCCACCTTCAGCAGTTCCAGCGGCGATTTATGT
>DATEVZ010000126.1:0-6632 GCA_035258265.1 Candidatus Acidiferrales bacterium | reverse complement strand
TCGTGCAGGTACTGCAGCTGCGGACGAATTGTTTGTGGCGCGGTAGATGCCATGAGTCCTCCGAAGATTGAATTGCGAGGGATGGGGGCGAAGTCCCATTGTAGAACAGCCTAGACGCAATATTGCAAGAAAGACGGGCTTTTTATTTGGATTGCGTTTTGGGTGAGACGACGGGGCCGTTGGCGTTGCAGCCTATTTCGACGAGCCATTCGGGTAGAAAAGAACCTTGCCCGCCTGCCCAGATTCCAGAAGCGAAAACGCGTCCGCAAATTTTTCGAGCGGCATCCGCTCGTGGAAGAGCGGCTCAAGATTGAGGCGATTGTGCTTCAACAGCTCGGTCATTTGCACCCACGTCTCGAACATTTTGCGTCCGTAGATTCCCTGCACCGTCGCGCCTTTGAAAATCACGTCGTTAACCAAGTCAAATGTCACCGGGTCCTTGGGAATCCCCAGCAAAGAAGCTCGGCCGCCCTGGCGCAGCATTTCAAAACCCTGATGGATCGCCGCGGGATGTCCACTCATTTCGAGCAGCACGTCGGCGCCAGCGCCTTCTGTGGCCTCGCGCACGCGTGCCACGATGTCGCCTTGCGCGGGGTCCAAAGCTTCATCCGCGCCCATCTTTTTTGCCAACTCACGCCGGTGCGGATTCACTTCGGTGGCGAAAATCATTGCCGCGCCACAGGCCCGCGCTACGTTGATGGCCATCAGGCCGATCGGACCGGCGCCGGTGACCACCACATTTTGTGCGGCAATCTCACCGGCCAGCACTGTGTGCACGGCGTTACCCAGAGGATCGAGAATCGCGGCGTAATGTTCCGGAATCGCGGAATCAATCTTCCAGATATTGCGAATGGGAATGATGACGAATTCCGCGAAGCAGCCGTCGGCATCAATGCCGAGAATTTTCACATTCTGGCAAACGTGCGCCTGTCCCATGCGGCAAGGCCGGCAATGTCCGCAATTCACGTGCATTTCCGCGCTGACAAAATCACCGGGCTTCACCGACATGACTTCGGAGCCGATTTTTTCCACGTAGCCGCAGAATTCGTGGCCGAAAGTCATCGGCGGGTGGATGCGCGACGCCGACCAGCGATCCCAGCCGTAAATATGCAGGTCCGTGCCGCAAATTGAAGCCGCGCGCACGCGCACCAAGACCTGAGTGGGGCCTGGTGTGGGAATGGGAACGGATTCAAGCTGCGCCCCTCGCTGAGGGCGCATCTTACGCAAGGCCTGCATCGTGGATGTGGGCATCGTGGACAGGCGGCAATTTGGCAGGCCGCCAAATTTGCAAGTTTAGCATACGGATTGGGGAAGCAAAAATCGGGAGCGCGCGGGCGTTGCTTCCGCTACAATCGCGGCGACTGTTGAGCCTCAGTGACGGGAGGAAGTTTGAGTTTTACACAGCGCTTGGACGAAATTCGCTCGGGATTCGAGCCGGCCTTTTGGATCGCGAATTTTACCGAGATCTTCGAGCGGATTGCATACTATGGGACCACCGCGGTTCTCGCGATTTACCTGAACGAACAACTCCATTTCTCGAGCGAGCTGACGGGCTGGCTGGTAGGAACGTTCGGACTCGTGGTGTGGTTTCTGCCGATTTTGGGCGGCACGCTTGCGGACAGGTTCGGGTTTCGCCGCTCGCTGATGTTTGCCTACCTGGTGATGACAATTGGATATTTCCTGCTCGGTTCGCTTGCGGCGCCATGGATGGAGTCGCTCCGGCAATCGCTGGGAGACAAATGGTTGGTGCTTGCAATTCTAATGGTGCCCGCGCTGGGTCCCGGCGTGGTGAAGCCGTGCGTGGCTGGGACGACGGCGCGCGCATCACGTGAAAACGTACGATCCCTGGGCTATTCCATTTATTACACGCTGGTGAACATCGGCGGAGCACTGGGTCCTATCATGGCTTGGCTGGTCCGCAAACAATTGGGCTGGGGAGTTGCAAACGTGTTCCGGGTTGCGGCGCTCAGCGTTTTTCTGATGTTCTGGACCACGCTTTTCTTTTACCGGGAACCAGGACGTTCTGGAGAAGTGAGGATTGCCAGTGTGTGGACCGCGCTATCGAACATGTTCGTGGTTCTGGCCAATTTCCGATTCGTACTGTTTCTAGCCATCTCCGCCGGCTTTTATATTGTTTTTTGGCAGCAAT
Source organism: Candidatus Acidiferrales bacterium (assembly GCA_035258265.1). Taxonomy (GTDB): domain Bacteria; phylum Acidobacteriota; class Terriglobia; order Acidiferrales; family UBA7541; genus Palsa-295. The sequence continues at coordinate 4,483 of DATEVZ010000126.1, read as the reverse complement.
ACATCTCGGCTCCGCTTTTCATTCGTGGATATGTGAATCCGCATGCCGACGTGGACCTGCTGCTCTCCGTGGACCCGATCATCGTTATCTGCTTCCAAATTCTGGCCGCCTACTTGACGAGAAAGATTCCGTCCGTGCAGACCATGGCGCTTGGATTTTTGATAACGGGCCTATCCTGGATACTGCTGGCGATTCATCCAAGCGTGCCGATGCTTGTGGCGACGCTGGTTGGAGTGGCGATCGGCGAAATCACCCAAGCGTCGCGGTACTACGAATATGTTTCTCGGCTGGCTCCGCCAGGACAGCAGGGACTCTACATGGGCTACGCGTTCTTGCCGATTGCCATTGGATATTTTATTGGCGGGCCGCTCGGTGGCTACCTGGTACATCACTTCGGCGAAGTGCTGCACAGGCCACAGTTGATGTGGTGGGTGATTGCCGCCATAGGTGTGATAACTGCGGGACTCACGTGGCTTTACGATCGGATTGTGAAACCCGGAAGAACTGCAGCGGAAACAGCTTAGTTGACCATGCGGCGGAGATTTTCCACGGCCTGTCGCGCCAGGGTGTAACGCGGCTCGATGCGCAGCGATTCTTTGAAACATTCGCCGGCACGCGCGAGCATGCCTTTTGCCGCATAAGCGCGACCGAGATTGAAATGCGGAAAGTGGCGCGGTTCGTAGCGCGGTGCAGCGATGGCACGTTCGAGCCAAGGAATGGCTTCGTCGAATTTGCCAAGCTGAATCAAGTACGAGCCGATGTCGTTGTAGGGATTGCCGAATTCCGGATCCACTTGGATGGCGCGCTTGCACTCAGCGATGGCGTCGTCAATTTTCCCCTGAAAATGATAGGTCCAGCCGAGGAAAGTATGGGCTTCAGCAGTTGGGAAAATCGTGAGGGAGCTCTTGTAGAGGTCCACGGCGCGGTCGTAATCGCCTGACATTTGGGCGCGGTAAGCTTCGCGCAGTAGCTCCCAGGCTTCTTCCTGCCGATTCAACGTCATTCTTCACCGCGCAAGACAAATCGCTGCCACTGCGCCCTATTTTAACGCCGCGCGACTCACGCGGCGGCGCAGCTTTTCCAGCAAGCCTTCGAGCCGCTTCGAATAACGCACCGGATATACTGCGGAGCGATTGATCTGGCGATAGCGGCGGGGCAGGCGTGCGAGACCCGCGAGGCAGCGCGCGCGCAAATCAGCGACGGCTTGCGTCGGAGTCGTACGGCGTCCTCCGCGCATTACTTCGATGAGCATCTGCTCGCTGCCGTCGCCCGGCTCGCCGTCGAGCGCAATTTCATCGTGGCGGTACTCGCCAGACGGCGCGGAATAGCGCAACACCTGTTTGCGGCCGGGGTAAGTAACTTTCGCGGCGCTGAGTTTCGCAGCTTCGCGCACTTTGCCGCCGCGCTCCACTTCCACCAGCTTGTAGACGAGGTTCAGGTGCGGCGCGTCTCCCGGCGTCGCGAGGGCAGTGCCTACGCCGAACGCGTCAATCGCAGCGCGTTTTGCGAGCAAGGACGCGATGCGCGTTTCGTCCAGATCACCGGACGCGAAAATTTTGACGTCCTGCCATCCAACGCGATCGAGTTCCCGGCGTACCCACTGGCTATCCTTCGCCAGATCGCCGCTATCGAGTCGCACCCCCGCGGGCTTGCGATTCATGGCGATGATTTTCTTCACCGCGTTGCGCACGTCGTAGGTGTCAAGCAGCAGCACGGCGTGTTCCGGGAACGCGTCAAGAAAGTTCGCAAATGCCTCCGTTTCATCTTCGTGTGCCATCACCCAGGAGTGCGCTTGCGTGCCATACGTCTCCATGCCGAATTGCTGGCCCGCGAGAACGTTCGATGTGCCCTGGCAACCGCCGATGGCTGCGGCGCGTGCTGCGAGCAAACTCGCTTGACTGCCGTGCGCGCGGCGCGCGCCGAAATCGACCACTTGCCGGCCCTGCGCGGCAGTGACGACGCGGGCCGCCTTGCTCGCAATCATCGTCTGGTAGCTGAGAGAGGAGAGCAGATACGTCTCCATGATCTGCCCTTCAATGATGGGCGCCACAATGCGCACCATGGGCTCCCCGGGGAATACTAGAGAGCCTTCCGGCATCGCCCAGACGTCGCCGGTAAAACGGAAGGTCGCAAGGTAGTCGAAGAATTCGCCGCGAATGTTCCGGAACACGGGATGCCGGCGAAGAAAATCAATTTCTTTCGCTGTGAAGTGAACGTTTTCGAGGAAGTCGAGAGCCTGGTCGAGTCCGGCGGCGACAAGATAATTGCGATGCGGAGGAAGATGGCGAACGAATAGCTCGAACGTGGCGCGCGCGTCGAAGCGGGTTTGCAAGTAACCCGCCGCCATCGTCAGTTCGTAAAGATCAGTTAGAAGCCCAGAATGCTCTGGCATTTTCTTTTTATGGGGATGTGCTGCGGTGCCTAAGTGCGATCGCGGCGCAGGCTCAGGCCGCCATCGACCAAGATCGCCTGGCCAGTGATGTAATTGTCCGGCTCAAGAAAAAATCGCACGGCTCGCGCCACATCTTCCGGCCGCCCAAAGCGGCCAATCGCGCCGCTCGCGATATGCCGGTCGTATTTCCCGGATTGCACGCTGGCCGCGGCCATGCCGGCAATGGTGGCTCCAGGCGCAACGACATTGACGCGCACATGATTCCATTGCTGCGCCAGAATACGCGCCGCATGCACCAGAGCAGCCTTCGGCGCGGCATAATTCACGCTGGATGGAAACACGGCAAGCGCTTGCATGGTGGCCAGAAGGACAACACTGCCGTCGCCCCCAGTTCGTTCCATTGCTCCGCCGATTTCCTTCGCCAGGAGTATGGGACCCGTGTAATTGGATTCCAGGGAGGCCAGCATAGTTTCACGATTCAAATCTTCGAACGCGACACGCGCAGGATCGCCTGGAAAGATGGCAGCAGCCGCCAGAGGCCTTCCGGTCTTCTCGGCGGCTGCCAGATATGCCCGGTGGACTTCAGGCGTTGCAATATCGCCCGCAACCAACGAAATGGTGCAACGGAAGGTTGATTCTAAGGAGCGGCGCAGGGCTTCGGCGCGCTCGCGATTGGCGAGGTATCCGACAATGAGATGAGCACCTTCGCGCGCCAGGAGCGCGACCGTGGCAGCTCCCAGGCCGCCGCTGCCTCCGGCGACGATGACTGTCTTGCCGCTCAAAGTCCTGTCGGGGAGGTCGTACCGAAACTCCTGGTAACCCACGGCCTGAGATTCATTCCAGTATGGCGAGGTCATGTCGCCCTCGAATAATGCAGAATGCAAAGGGAATATCGCGCTTTACGAGCAAAACACAAGCTATTTGAATATTGCGGGAACCATGAAAAGACAAAACCCCCAAGCGTCCGTTCCATCCTTCAGAGCGGGCCTGCCTGGGGGTTGGTCTTCAATCTCTGCGCCGAAAAGACTACTTCAGGACGGCGTCTTTGAACGCTTTCGCCGCGCGCAAACGCACCACGGTCTTGGCCTTGATCTTAATGGCTTCGCCTGTAGCCGGATTGCGGCCCATGCGCGCCTTGCGATGCGCCTTGACCGCGCGGCCGATGCCGGGAATCACAAACTTGCCCGAGCTCTTGGCTTCTTTTACAGCCAGCTTGAACAATTCGTCGAAGAAAGCAACCGTCTGTTTCTTGGAGATCGGTTTCTCCGGGGTGCTTACCTTATCGGTGATATACGCAATAATCTTGGACTTGCTCAGCGGATTTGCCATCGAGTTACGTTTTCCTCCTCAGATTAAAATGCTTTGTGGCCCCGGGGTTCGGGATGCCTTCGGGACTATAGCTACAGAGCCGGAGGAACGCAAGGGAAACCTTCAAAAAAGCCCGATAAAACGGGCCTTTCCATCGTGCTCCCATTTTGGGCTAAAGATTTATTGCGCGGCGAGTTGTTCGTAGAAAAGCGCCACGGACTTGATGCCGCCAAAATAATTTTCCAGCGCGATGTGCTCGTCAGGCGCGTGCGCATTTTCATCGGGCAAGCCGAAACCGAGCAGCACGCAGGGAACTTTAAATGTGTCATGCATCTGCGTGACGAAAGGGATCGAGCCGCCCTCGCGAATGAAAACCGCTTTCTTGCCGAAGCCGGACTCCAGCGCGTGAATCGCTTTCTGAAAAATCGGATCGGAGTACGGCGCAACCCACGGTTTGCCCGTGCTGAGAACTTCGAAATTGCAGCAGACTGTCTTGGGAAGCAGTTTGCGGACGTGTCGTTCGACGAGTTTTGCGATTTTCGCGGGCTCCTGGTTCGGGACCAACCGCGTCGAAAGTTTCGCGTACGCTTTCGAAGGGATCACAGTTTTGGCACCCTCTCCGAGATAGCCGCCCCAGATGCCGTTTAACTCGAGTGTGGGACGAATCCAGAGTTGCTCAACGATCGTAAATCCCTTTTCGCCGGCCAGTGAAGGCGCGCCGACCGTTTTGCGAAATTCTTTTTCTTTCCACGGCAGAGAATTGAGCGCCTTACGCTCCTGCCG
>DATEVZ010000125.1:0-16567 GCA_035258265.1 Candidatus Acidiferrales bacterium | reverse complement strand
TGTCGCGCTTGTTTTCCAGGGAGCGGAGGGCGGTGATCAGTTTGGCGCGGGTTTGCGCGGGCTCGATTACGGCGTCGATGTAGCCGCGTTCGGCGGCTACATAGGGGTTGGCGAAGCGTTCGCGGAAGTCTTCGATTTTTTCGCGGCGGATGCTTTCGCGCTCGGATTCAGGCGCGCGGTCAATTTCGCGTTTGTAGACGATGTTGACGGCGCCTTCGGGTCCCATCACGGCGATTTCGGCGGTGGGCCAGGCGAAGTTGATGTCCGTGCGGATGTGCTTGGAGGACATCACACAGTATGCGCCGCCATACGCTTTGCGCGTAATGACCGTGATTTTGGGGACGGTGGCTTCGGCGAAGGCGAACAGCAGCTTCGCACCATGCTTGATGATGCCGCCGAATTCCTGCTGGGTGCCGGGGAGGAAGCCAGGGACGTCTTCAAAGGTGATCAGCGGAATATTGAACGCGTCGCAGAAGCGCACGAAGCGCGCGCCCTTCACCGAGGCGTTGATATCAAGCACACCGGCTAGGAAGGCGGGCTGATTAGCGACGATGCCGACAGGGCGGCCGTCGAGCCGCGCGAAGCCGACCACGATATTTTTTGCGTAATGCTCGTGGACTTCGAAGAATTCGGAATCGTCGGCGAGCGCGTGGATCACATCCTTCATGTCGTACGGCTGCTGCGGATTTTCCGGGACGAGCGCGTTGAGGGCGGGCGTGGCGCGGTCCCAGGGATCGTTCGAGGGCTTGCGTGGAGGATCGTCGAGATTGTTCGACGGAAGATAACTGAACAGCTCGCGAATCATGGCCAGGCACTCGGCGTCGTCGCGCGAAACGAAATGAGCGACGCCGCTGGTGGCATTGTGCGTCATCGCGCCGCCGAGTTCTTGCTTGGTGACCTCTTCGTGGGTGACGGTCTTGATCACGTCTGGGCCGGTGACGAACATGTAAGAGGTGTCGCGCGTCATGAAAATAAAATCGGTGATGGCGGGAGAATAGACCGCACCGCCGGCGCAGGGCCCCATGATCGCGCTGATCTGGGGGATCACACCGCTCGAGAGTGTATTGCGCAGGAAAATTTCCGCGTAGCCTGCTAGCGACATCACGCCTTCTTGAATTCGCGCACCGCCAGAATCATTCAGGCCAATTACGGGCGCGCCTTGGCGCAGAGCCAGATCCATGACTTTGGTGATCTTCGCGGCGTTGGCTTCGGAAAGCGAGCCGCCGAACACGGTGAAATCCTGGGCGAAGACGTACACCAGGCGGCCACCAATGCGGCCGTAGCCGGTGATGAAGCCGTCGCCGGGGGGACGCTGCGTTTCCATGCCGAAATCGTGGGAGTGGTGGCGGACGAATTTATCGAGTTCTTCGAAGGAGCCTTCGTCGAGCAGCAAGTCAATGCGTTCTCGCGCGCTGAGCTTGCCTTGCTTGTGTTCGCGCTCGCGGCGCTCGGCACCGCCACCGGCTTCGGCTTCGCGGTTGAGTTTGCGAAGTTCGTCGAGACGATCGTGGTGCTTGCGGTGGGTGGGGGCTGTCACGGGCGGGGCTCGACGATGGAACAGCGTGATTGGTGACTTGTGGCGCGAGAACTTCGTGAAAGTTGGCGATTGGAGCATGGCGCCATCGTTTGTTTTCTGGGAGATAACGCGATTTCTAATCGCCTGGGTTGGCGATTGAGAGTTTCGTGAAAAAGGCAGTGGCTAACGGCTAGTGACGAGTGGCTAGAAGGCACCGTGGCGATGCGGCGAGTGGTGGAACGTTTGCGGGAGGAAAAACCAAGAATTGAGAGCTTCGGCTGGTTCATTCCGTGAGTCGATCGCGAGTTGTCGTAACGAATCACTCAGCACGGTAGCACGTTCACAAAGAAATTGCGAATGGCGGTGTGTACACGAGCCTCAATTTCGCGCGGCGCGTTCGAGAAGCTCGTGGATCAGGGTTTGGTACGGCTTGGACTGTTTTGCAGCCAGGCGGCGAAGCCGTGCGAGGAGCGGCGGGGCGATGCGAATCGCAATGAGTGGCTTGGCGTGTCCCGTTTGGGGACGACCTACGCGGCGGGCGCGCCCCAGTTCTTCATCGGTGGACTGCGGAATGTCCGAGAAATCAATGCGGCTGTCCAAAATATCCGGTAGGACGACGGCGCTACGCCATCTGCCTACGGTTGACAGGCGTCGGTAGGGGCCGGGCTTGTGGGCGCGGCCATTATGGACATTACTGTGGCTGTGGGGAGCGCCGCCAGGCTGGACTTGGCGATGATTACGTTTGTGGCTGGGACGGCGTCGGCGTCCAGGTCGTGCCATCCTGCCAGATTTTTGTTTAGGGCGGAGCAGGACTCATCGAGCGCGGCTTTCGCTGTGTCGCTGGGAGCGGCGTCACCGGATTGGACGAAGAAGGAGGTGCGGGCCAGGTCGCGGTTGACGGGGCCTACACCCGGGGACGTAAAGGTTCCGTCCTGAATTGTCGCGGCTTTCTTGTCGAGGTCTTTCAGCGCGTCCGCGGAAGCCTTGGCTTGGGGATTGACGGCCGGGGCTTGCGCGGCAGCATTGGCGCCGCTCTGTGCGGTGGCATTGCCTTGCGGTGCGGAGGCGCCTGCGCGCTTTGCGGCTTCCGCGTCCTTAGCTTTTTCTTCCGCGGTTTTTTCCTTGGCGCTGCCTGCGCCACCCTCGGCTGCGGGTTTTTCTTCCGGCATGGGGCCGAGTGTTTTCAGGCGATCGGCAATGGCGGCGCGCAACAAAGCTATGGACTCATAGGCCTTAGAGCTGGCGGCGAGGCCAGCGACGATCCGTTTCGAGGCTACCAGCTGGGCTTCCAGATCGGTTTGCGAGACGTGCACGCGCGGATCGAGCGTGATCGTAAGCGGCTGTTTCATGAGCGAGCCATTGCCGATGAAAATGATTTCATATTGGCCGGGAACGGCGATCGGACCGAGAGTTTGTTCGCGCGGCGTATCGCCCGGAAGCGCGTGGTCAGACAGCGTGTATTCGATGTAATCGAGCATCCCGCCGTAGTAACTGAAATTCAGAGCCTGCGGCGGATCGTAACGCAAATCCCAGACAAAACGGTTCATGCCAACATTGGTCGATAGCCGCGGCTGCGGACCGAACCAGTAATCGGGAACGTTCTTGAGCGTGGTATCGGGTTTGGGTGCGAGGCTGGTGAACCGGCGCACGAGTTTGCCTTGCGAGTCATGGATTTCGATCGTGAGCGGCGTGCTAGGCGCAGATTTCAGGTAGTAGTCAATGATCGCGCCATCGGGAGGATTTTTCGCCGTGGGCTCTTCGGGCGGTAGGGGAGTTTCCTGATCGTTGTCGAAACGAACGCGCACGGTGGGTTCGGGTTTGAACAGATAAGCGTTAACGCTCGCGATTTGCGGATCGGCTTGGCGAAGAGTCGAGAGATCGTCGAGGATCCAAAGGCCGCGGCCATAGGTGGCGGCAACGAGGTCATCGCCGTGAACGGCGAGATCACGAACGTCCGACGCAGGGAAATTCAGCTGCAGGGATTGCCAGTGATCGCCGTCGTCGAATGAAACGTACAGAGCGTTTTCGGTGCCGGCGTAGAGCAAGCCTTTGCGCACGGGATCTTCGCGAATTACACGCGCGATCCAACCGGGATCGAGGCCGAGCGTGATTTTTTGCCAGGATTTTCCGGCGTCGCGAGTGCGATAGATATAGGGATGCGGATCCTGCCGGACCGAGAGCACGGCGTAGGCGGTATTGGCGTCGTAGTGTGATGCTTCGATGGCTTCAATTTCACCTTTTTCCGGGACGTCGGGCGGGGTGACGTTTTGCCAGGTTTGCGAAGCGTCGCGGGTGGACTGGATCAAGCCGTTGCTGGTGCCCGCCCACATGACGTCGGCGCTGATGGGCGAAGGAGTGAGAACTGTAAGCGCGGTTCGGCGCGGGCGCTGAACGGATTCCTCGAAGTCATCCTTGCCACCGGCTTCGCGATCTTCGAGTTCGGCGGCATTTTCGCTGTCGACAAGCGGGGCGTGGCCATTCGCGGAGCGTATCTCGGCGCTTGTGGCGGGCGTGACGTTTCGCGACTGCGGCTGACCCACAGGGGGCGCGGAAGCAGTTGTGGTGAGATCGGGACTGATCTCAGTCCAACTTACACCGCCGTTGGTGGTTTTCATCACGTATTGCGCGCCGAGGTAGAGCGTGTGCGGATCCTGCGGCGAGAAAACCAGCGGCGGCATTTGCGACATGCGGTCGTTGGCGCGGCGCACGAAAACGTGGACGATTTGTCCGGTGATTTTATCGAAGCGCACGACGCTGCCATACCAGCCCCCGGAATAAACGATGCCAGGATTAGCAGGATCGGGCGCGATGTAACAGAATTCGAAGCCGCCGATGGAAAACCAGTCGCGAAAACTGATTTCGCCGTAGTCGCTGCGATTGGGAATCGCGGCGGTGCCGCTATCCTGCTGCGGAGCGTAGGAAACGTACGGGAACTGGTTGTCGGTGATCACGTGATAGAACTGGCCGGTGGGCTGATTGTACCAACTGCTCCAGGTGTGGCCGCCGTCGAGGCTGATGGTGGCGCCCTGGTCCACGCCGAGAATCATGCGGTCGGAATTCTGCGGATCGATCCAGAGGACGTGGTAATCATCGCCTCCGGGCGCGCCTTTATAGGCGATGAAATTCTGACCGCCGTCGGTCGAGCGATAGGTGGTGGTCTGCATCACGTAAACGACGTCGGGATTTTTGGGGTCCACATAAACGCGGCAGATGTAGAGATTGCCTGTGATGCGCGGGTCTTTCGTGATCTGGCGCCAGTTGGCGCCGCCGTCGTCTGAGCGATAGAGGCCGGGGTCCATGATGGCGAAAACGCGCTGACCTTTTGTGCCTGGCGCGACGGCGAGGCCGACGCGACCGCGCGGTTCGGTGGGCAAGCCGGTTTCGGAGACGGGCCTCCATGTGGAGCCTTCGTCGGTGGATTTGTAAATCCAGGAATCCTGCGTTCTAGCATCGGGAGGGCCCGTTCGGAAATCGAACGGCTTCCAGAGAGCGGCGTAGAGGATACGCGGATTGTTCGGGTCCGCAGTCATATTAGAGACGCCGGCGAGATCGTCTTTGTAGAGAGTTTTCGTCCAGCTCTTGCCGCCGTCGGTGGTTTTATAGACGCCGCGATTTTCGCTGGGTTTCGAGACGCCGAGGATGGGATGGCCGAGGACGCCGACGACGATGATGTCTGGATTGCGCGGATCAATGATGACGGTGCTGATGTAGCGCGAATCTTTCAGGCCGATATTGGTCCAGGTAGCGCCGGCGTCGGTGGATCTGTACACGCCGTCGCCGTCGGTTTGTTCACCTGTACCGACGATGATGATATTGGGATTCGACGGAGCGACGGCGACGTCACCGATGGAGGCGACATGCGCGTCGTCGAAGATGGGCTTCCAAATTGTGCCGCCGCTGATGGTTTTCCAAACGCCGCCGCCGGGCGTGCCCATGTAATAGGTGGTGGGATCGCCGGGAATGCCTGCCACGGCGGAGACGCGTCCGGCGCGGTAGGGGCCGATCAGGCGCCAGCGCATCGCGGAGTAGAGGCTGGGATCTATGATGGGCGCGGGCGATGCTGAACTTTGTTGTTGCGCCGGAGCGGGCGGCTGCGTTTGAGCCGATAGCGGCGAGGTTGCGAGCGTGGCCGCTGCTGCGATTGCGACTGCGGCGAGAGCTAGGGTGACCACGGCGGGCAGGCGTTGAAGTCGAAACAATTTGATCCTCCGGAAAACTAAAAAGTGTATCACTCCTAACGGTCGCGTTCTATTTGCGGATGCCCAAGTTAGTGGCAATCTCCGGTTGCATGTTAGTTGAGACGTGGTGGACCAACTGTTGGTAAGCGGCGTTCAAAACCGCTATTCCTTAGTGGGGTCCGGCCCCCGCAGTGATTTTCACAGGAGGCCCTTCTGCCGCCCATCGACATATCCAACGCTTGGAAGTCCGGAGCTAGGATCATCAATTCAGTAGTGCGCTTCTGCCGAACTTCGTGCTGGCAATTGTAATTTTCGCACTCTTCCTGGTGCTTGCGTCCGCCAGTAAATCTTTAGTCCGCCGCTTTGCCATGCGACGCCGGACACACCGGGGAGTGGCGTTGCTGATTAGCCGCCTGGTGCAGACAGGTATTGTGATCCTGGGATTCCTGATTGTGCTTTCGGTGGTTGCGCCGTCGTTTCAGGCAGCCGACCTGATTAAGATGCTAGGCATCGGCAGCGTCGAGATCGGCTTCGCGTTCCAGAACATTCTGCAGAACTTTCTCGCGGGTATTTTGCTACTGGTGAGCGAGCCGTTTCAGCTTGGCGATCTGATCAGCGTCACGGGCATCGAGGGGAACGTCGAAGATAATCAAGCCCGCGCAACCGTGGTGACGACGAAGGATGGCCGGCAGGTGGTGATACCGAACGCCGTCCTATTTACCAACCCCGTGGCGGTGGCCACAACGTCCGAACCTAACGCTGAGCCAGCGAGTCCGGCCTGATTCGGCCTCTCCGCCTCAATGCAAACACTTCGTAAAAGACGCTCAGTGCAGGCCTGACCAGTCGTCGGCCAGGAGGATGGAATTGCTGGGATTCGATGGGTCGTATTTTACGCTGGCGGTTTGGCCTGCTGCTATGCGGCTTAGATGCGCTGCTTCTTCCAGACCGGTGATATCTTGGGCGGTTTCGTAGGTTACGCCGGAAATTGAGTAGGTGTAGTAGAGAAGCTTTTGCCTGCCGTTGGATGGGGCGGCCGCGGGCGGGCGTTTCTGGAATCTCTTCGGTTCCTTCGCGTTGGGATCGTGGGCTTCGCCGAGGCGATGGTCAACTACTTCGAGGACCTGGCCTTCGACGATGCGGCCGACGCGGTTGAGGTAGGCGCGACGCTGGCGTTCGATGTCGTTTTCGTCTTCAGGCTTGCGGCGGAGCCAGAGGACAATGCCGACCAGGGCCAGCAATGCGATTCCTGCTAGCGGAAGCCATTCGTGCCAATCACTCAGAATTTCTTTCAACGCTTGCCTTTGCGTCCGCCGCAGGACCTTTATCGCGACGGATTGTTCACATTTTGGTTCGAGAGAGGGCCGACTGCGCAACAGCGGGCACAGCGCTCCTACGGCGAGTGCGACATGCCGTGCCCCTACACCAATCGCAGGGCTGCCAGTTCACGAATCACGCTTACGATTGCGCGCCGATGACTGGGTTCCTTAGAGTGCCGATGCCTGTGACGCTGACTTCGACGACATCGCCGGGCGCTAGCGTTCCTACCCCTGAGGGCGTGCCGGTTGCGATCACGTCGCCCGGTTCGAGCGTCATCACCTGCGCAATGTAGCGGATTATAGCATCAACGGAAAACATCATTTCCGACGTGTGTCCAGTCTGTTTCCTGGTTCCATTCACGAAGGTTTCGAGGGTGACGCCCGAGGGATCAAGCTGGGTTTCGAGGATGGGGCCGAGGGGACAAAAGGTGTCGAAGCTTTTCGCGCGGGTGAATTGGACGTCCAGTTTTTGCAGGTCGCGCGCGGTGACGTCGTTAAGGCAGGTGTATCCGAGAATGTAGCTAGCGGTATCTTCGCTAGCGGTTTGTTGCGAGTAGCGGCGACCGATGATGACCGCTAATTCACCTTCGTAGTCCACGCGCTGGGAGATCGGCGGCATGACGATCGGCTCTTCCGAGGCGATCACCGAGGACGGAGGCTTGAAGAAAATCAGCGGGCGTTCCGGGACTTCGTTGCCGAGTTCCCTAGCGTGTTCCGAATAGTTGCGGCCTACGCAGACGATCTTGCTAGGGGTGGAGGGAGGCAGAAGCTTCACTCCTTCAAGCGGCCACGATTTCCCGGTGCGATCGCGCGGGCCCCAAAGTTCGCCATGAATTTCGGAGACGCGATCGCCTTCGATGATTCCGCTGCGCGGAGCGGGATGAGTTTCCTGGGCCGAGCGGCCCACGTTTTGCGCGTCAAATTCCAGTGACTGGAAACGACAGAGCTTCATCGATGGTGGTTGGAGAAGAAGTCGGAACGGCGGCGGCGCGGGGCGATGGGTTGCTGGCGCGCTTGCAGGGCCATCCCGCCCACCCAGGAGCCGACTGCGCAAACGCCGTAAACGATCGCGCCTTCAAGGAAGGCGTCAAACGGCGTGCGCAACGCCTGGAAGAGATTGTGAAAGAAAAAACCGGCGATGTCGTAGGCGATCACAAACATGGACCATGCAATCATGGCAGAGGCAAACATTTTGACTGGCCGGTTCAGGAAGCGGCAAATCGGAATCAGCATGAACATCAGAAACAGCCCGTAGGAGGCGGCGTTGCGCTCGAGGGCGCGATTATCGAGCCAGGACAAGCGATTCGCGGCGACGAGCGATCCGGCCATCACGATGATGAGCAGGGCTCCGGTGTACAAGCCGGTGCGTAACGCCGGGCTGGCAACTTTTGTCGCGTCCTGCGCGTGGACAGCATGCGAGGCCGAGGATGTGGCTGGTTCGATCATTGTCTGGGCTTTAGCGGCTAAAGCCTTCCTGATTCTGCAGCGCTTGTCGTGGCTTCCCGGCACAGAGCGTCGAGAGCACAAACTAGGAAAGCCACGACCCACAAATATTCTTAAGTTCTGACCACGACTCTAAGGTCCCGCCCCTATAGAGCGGAACTTTCGGCAACTTGTCGGTCTGATACCCGACAATTACGTCCCAGGCACGTTCACAGGAGCTGGTTCAGGAATACCGGCAGGCATCTCGCCAGATGCTGCCGCGCTTGCAGGGCTCTCGTTGCCGGCACGATCCACTGCCGTAACCGTATAGAAGTAACGATGTCCGGGCACCACATTCATATCGCGAAACGCGGGAGTAAGCAACAACTGGGGGCTTAACTTATTCCCCGGTGCACCTTCCTGTTCAGTCCTATAGATGTTGTAACCGGCGATATCGTTATCCGGGCTGATGGACCAGGAAAGGTCGAAATATGCGGGCGCGCCATTCTGTGCGGGGACAAACACGACGACCAAACCTTGCGGCGCGTCCGGAGGAAACGTATTTTGCGGGGTTAGGGTGAACAGATTGGAATCGGCTGACTCAACCTGCAAGTCTTCGTATTGCGCGACGGTGCGCGCGGAATAAGTGTACGTATTTCCGAACTTGATTTGCGTATCGCGGAACGGAGGAGCGGGAATGTCGCCGATGCGCACGAGCGGCGAATTCGCTTTGGAGGCTTGCTTGGGCGGATTGAGCGTGGCGGACTGCGATTGCGACTCCGGTTCAGAGCGATAGATGCGGTAGGACACGACCGGCGGTACCGATCCGGTCAAAGTTCTTTGCGGAGGCGTCCAGGTGAGCACGACGCCTTGATGCGTAACTTCGGCGTGGAAGTCCGTTATGGGATCCGCGGCAGGTTCGATGCGCAATGCGGCGAGGTTCGAGTTCGCCGACGCTTTTTTGACCGATGCGCGGGTGCGGACGATATAGATCGCCTGAGCGGCTGGGTGCTGCGTGAAATCTTCCGGCTTGAGCGTATCCACGTAGCGAATATGGCCTCGGTCATCGTATTGGTCCACTATGGCGGACGGGATGGTGACAAGAGGCGTGGGGCTCGCAGGCGCGTTCGGCGCGGCGCCTGCAGAGACTGGGGCGAAGTCGCGATAAATCTCGATGGCCGGAGTTTCCTTCAGCGGACGACGATCCACGGACTCTTTCGGCAGGGTGAAGTTGAGGATGACGTTATCGTCCTGTTGCGTCGCTGCGAGATCGGTGACAGGCGTGGGAACACGCGGTTTGCGTGCGGTCGGTTCACCGGGTGCGGCGCAGCCCGCGAGAAGGAGAAGGCAAGCGAAAATGGAAAAAAGAAAATGGAAAATGGGTGGCAGCGCGGTGGGAACTCGATGCACCTGAGAGGGCGGGACCCCTTTTCGATTTTCCATTTTCTAGAGAATGTAGCGGCTGAGGTCCTGGTCCTTCACGATGTTAGCCAATTGCTTTTGCACGTAGGCGGCGTCCACTTTAAAGGACTTTTTCTTCATTTCCGGCGCTTCGAAGGAAATTTCCTCCAGCACTTTTTCCAGGATGGTGTGCAGGCGGCGCGCGCCGATATTTTCCGTGTGTTCGTTGACCTTAGCCGCGAATTTCGCGACCGCGGCGATGGCGTCTTCGGTGAAGGTGAGCTTGAAGGGTTCGGTATCGAGCAGCGCGATGTATTGCTTGATGAGGGCGTTCTTGGGCTCGGTGAGGATGCGGATGAAATCGGCTTCGGAGAGAGAAGCGAGCTCGACGCGAATCGGAAAACGGCCTTGCAGCTCGGGTATGAGGTCCGAGGGCTTTGTTGTGTGAAACGCGCCGGCAGCGATGAACAAAATATGGTCGGTGCGGACCATGCCGTAGCGAGTATTGACCGTGGTGCCTTCGACGATGGGCAGGATGTCGCGCTGGACGCCTTCGCGGGAGACATCGGGTCCGTGGCCGGATTCGCGGCCGGCGATTTTGTCGATTTCATCGATGAAGAGAATTCCCATTTGCTCGACGCGGTCGACGGCAATGCGCGTAACCTGGTCCATGTCTATGAGGCGATTTTCTTCTTCCTGGATCAGGTAATCGAACGCTTCGGCGACCGTCATTTTGCGCTTTTTCTTTTGCTGGCCGAACATGCCGGAGAGCATGTCCTTGACGTTGATATCCATTTCCTCGACGCCTTGATTCGTGATGATTTCAAACGAAGGCATCTGGCGTTCGCGGACTTCCACCTCGACCATGCGCTGATCGAGCTTGCCTTCGCGAAGCTGGGCGCGGAGTTTGTCGCGCGTGCGGGCCACTTGCTCGCGGCGCTGAGCTTCGGTAGTGGGATTTATTTCAGAGGGCATCGGGGAAGGCGGGAGCAGCAAGTCGAGCAGACGATCCTCGGCGGATTGTTCGGCGCGCTCGGCGACTTCGTCGAGCTTTTCCTCGCGGACCATGTCAATCGCGGTCTCCACCAGATCGCGGACCATGGATTCGACGTCGCGGCCGACGTAACCGACTTCCGTGTACTTCGAGGCTTCGACTTTCACGAACGGGCAGCCGGCCAGGCGCGCCAGACGGCGCGCGATTTCGGTTTTGCCCACGCCCGTGGGACCAATCATAAGAATGTTCTTCGGCAAAATGTCTTCGGCGAGTTCAGGGGCGAGCTTTTGGCGGCGGACGCGGTTGCGCAGCGCGATGGCGACGGCCTTTTTGGCGAGGTTCTGCCCGACGATGTATTTGTCCAGCTCGACAACGATTTCGCGCGGCGTGAGCTCATCGAACGACGGCAGCGGTTCCGGTTCGGGCGTCTGCGACTCACTGCCGGACAGATAGATAACCATGTCTTTCTCCGATTTTTCGGTCATAGCTCTTCGACGCTGAAATTGGAATTGGTGTAAATGCAGATTTCGCTGGCGATGCGCATGGCTTCGCCGGCGATATCTTTCGCGCTGAGCTTGGTGAATTTGGAAAGCGCGCGCGCGGCGGCCACGGCGTAAGAACCGCCCGAGCCGATGGCGCAGATACCGTCGTCGGGCTCGATGACGTCACCATTGCCGGAAATCAGGAAGGTGGCTTTGGCATCGGCGACGATCAGCAGAGCGTCGAGGTGTCGCAGCGAACGGTCGGTGCGCCATTCCTTGGCCAGTTCGACGGCGGCGCGGGCGAGGTTGCCGTGAAACTCCTGCAATTTTCCTTCGAAGCGGCCGAACAGCGAGAGCGCATCGGCGGTGCTGCCGGCGAAGCCTGCGACGATTTTATCGTTGTACAGGCGGCGCGTCTTTTTCGCGCTGTGCTTGATCACACCGTCCCCTAGGGTTACCTGGCCGTCGGCGGTGAGGACGACTTTATTATCCTTGCGCACGCACAGGACCGTGGTGCCGTGCATCTGTTCAGTTTTGTGCGTCATTGGCATCCGACGATTATACTCCGGTGGCGCGGAAATCGAGAAAACGCCACGGAGACACGAGGCAGTGAGGGAGTGCAAAGCGGGATCAGTTCTTGTCGTTGTCGTTCTTGCTGGGCTTGTCTTTGGACTTTTTGTCTTTTTTGCCGACTTTTTCCCAGCGTTCGTCCAGGGATTCCTTGGTGAAGAGCGCGTCGGAGATATTGGTGTTGTATTGGCAACTGTCGAAGAAAACTTGGTAGATCTTGATTCCGTTGCGCTCGCGAGTGATTTGAAAGGGCGTCTCGACGCCGTCCATCGGATGGTAATTCGAATAGTATTCGATTTCGTCGGTGCGCATGCGCGTATTGGCGTCGCGCGTATCGACGACTTTGCGAATCGGAAGGTGCGTGCTGCGGGCAATGGCGATGCGAAAGGTGCGATTGTCGCTGTCCACTAGCTCGACCCAATCCGCTTGCTGGTAATCGACGACATCGGGGCCACCGTAACGAAAAATCATTCCTTGCTCGTGGATGCGGTGGCGCAGAATGTTGTCTATGTCTTTCTTGATGTCTTCCTGGAATGTGGCGATGTCCGTGATAGTGGCTTCGGAAACGCCGCCGCGATCGAGAGTCCAGCCCTTGTCGCCGCTGTTCACGGAAATGATATTGCGCTTGGGAAGATTTTCGGTGCGGTCCTTGAAGGGCGGCTGGGCGTAGTCGATGAAGGTCTCGTAGCCGTTCAGCTCGCCGGAATGTCCAAATTGGCTGAGGCGCCCTTTGCAGGTGACGTCATGGACATTCAAATAGGCCGCGCCGCCCAGACCTTCGATCGCCTGCTGGAGCAATTCCTTGGCTTTGGCGGCACTCTGCGCAGGTAGCAGAACTTCATCCTGCGCCAGCGTGAGCGACGGGGCGGCGAACCAGGCGCACACGAACAGTATCGAAAACGTGACTGCGCGGCGGATCGCCGCGTCAGAACCGAATATTTTTCTGGACATCATCCGCAGAGTACTGAACCTCCGTTAACGTTGATCACTTCACCGGTGATAAAGGTTGCCAGGTCGGAAGCCGCAAAAAGAATCGGGCCGGCAATTTCTTCGGCGGTGCCCACGCGCTTCAGCGCGATCGGCACGATCGCAGATTTAAGCCCGTTCTTGGTGCGTAGCACCGAAGCCGACATGTCCGTATCCACCCAGCCCGGCGCGACGCAATTCACCAGGATGTTGTGCGGACCGAGCTCGCTGGCGAGCCCCTTCACGAAGCTGATGATGGCGCCCTTGGTGGCGCCGTAATGAGTATGGAAAGCCTCGCCACGCTGGCCGGCCGTCGAGCTGATGGCCACGATTTTACCGCTCTTCTGCGCGATCATGTGCGGAGCTGTGAAGTGAATCACGGAATAGACGCTTTTCAGGTTGATGCGGACCATGTCGTCCCATTCGCGCTCGGTCAGTTTTTCGATCGGGGCGTCCTTCTCGTTCCAGATGCCGGCGTTGGCCACCAGGATGTCAATGCGGCCGAGGCGCTCGCGGGTAAAATCGATCAGTCTCTTGGCATCGAGCATCTTGCCCAGATCGGCCTTAAATGATTCGATGCGCGTACCGTGCTTGCGGGCTTCCTGCGCGACTTGCGCGGCCGCTTCTTTGTTGCGGTTGAAGGTGAAGACGACGTCCGCGCCCGCTTGTGCGAAAAGTTTCACGGTGGCGGCGCCGATGCCACGCGATCCTCCGGTGATCAGTGCCGCCTTGCCTGCCAACGAAATCATGTGCCCCCCGAGAATTAGTTCGTGTTGAAAGTTTAAAGTTGAAAGCGAGAGCCGCGCGCTGATTCGAGTGTTTCCCTTCGCCTGCTCTAGGAATGTACTGGCGCTTTTCGCGTAGCCGTGACCAATTCGCGGAACAGAGTTCGCGCCAACTCGTCAGCGGCGATCATGCGCTCCGGATGCCATTGCACGCCGGTGATCCAATGGCTGTCACCGGTCCATTCGACTGCCTCGATTACGCCGTCTGGCGCACGCGACACGATACGAAGATTCTTGCCGGGTTCGAGCACAGCCTGGTGATGTGAGCTGTTCACCCGCGCTTGCTGGGCGCCGGCGAGATGCGCGAGGCGCGAATCTGCTTCGAACGTCACTGCGTGATGCGGCTCGGGGCCTTCGTGCCCGGTCCAAGCGTGCTGGATTTTTGTGTGAAGCTCGCTGGGAACGTCCTGCACGAGCGAGCCGCCGAGGAAGACATTCAGGCTCTGCACGCCGTAGCAGATGGCCAGCACAGGCTTGTGGTCAGCGACGGCATGGTCGAGCAGCGCGAAGTCTGTGCGCTCGCGATCGGCATCGGCTTCGGCTGATTTTGGGTGCCTCGCGGCATGGAAGCGCGAAGGTTCGACGTCCGCGGGGCTTCCCGGCAGAACCAGGGCGTCCAAGTCCTTTGCGACTTTCAGCAGCTCGGGGGCGGACAGGGCTAGCGAGATTTCGACAGGATCGCCACCCGCGGCACGGACGGCTTCGACATACATGTCGTAGGCATTGCGCTTGTTACTAAGTTCTTCTTTTCGTGTGCGATAGGGTATTCCTACGCGCGGCTTCGGTGGCTTTTCGGCGTCCATGAAGTCCACATCCTACCATTGCCCGGCAGGCGCGGCAATATTGGCCCGCTCGGTTGCGATGGGTCAGGTGCAGTTGATTTCGCGGAGACGTCCACTGTCGACATCGTAAACGAACCCGCGCACGGCGACACTGTTGGGTATCCAGGGATGGGTGAGCAGTTTCTGCAATTGATGGCGGACATTTTCCTCGATATTTTGAAAGGCATAGAAGAAAGCGGGGGCAACGGCGGCCGTTCCCGTGCGATTCTGGATTCGCGCACGCAAGTCTTGCTCGCTGGTGTGCATCAATCCGCAATCCGTGTGGTTGATGACCATGATTTCTTCGGTGCCGAGCAGATGGTGCGAAACGACCAGCGAACGCAGAGTATCGTCGGTAACGATCCCTCCGGCGTTGCGGATGATGTGCGCGTCTCCCTCTCTCAGCCCCAGAGTGCGTATCGAGAGGCGCGTGTCCATGCAGGTGAGGACCGCAAGTTTGCGCTCGGGACGCGGCGTCAGTTTCCGTAGTTCATGGGTGCGCGAATAGATTTCGTTTGCTGCGAGCACTTCGTCAATGGCGCTCATGGCCCGCACAGTTTAACCTAGCATCACCCAAGTCGCATGCTGAAGACGAAGGACTGCGCGTCGAAGTGATCGGGAACAAAGATGCACGCTGAAGGAAATTCGGGGGAACACGCTTCCAGGCGCGCCTTGGAAGATGGAGATGAGAGTCCGTCTGACTCTGCCACTACGAGGCTAACGCGCGCACAGAACACAAGCGACCGCTGCCGGTTCCCAAAACGAGGCTAGACGCCTTCCGCGGACATCGAAATCAAACGCTGCGGAATACCGGAGACGCGGGAGGGGGAAGCCCGCCGCCGCGGCGGATGCGTTTTCAGCCAGCCTTCGTAATTCTCGCGCATTTGGTCGATGTGATGCGGGATATGGCGCTCTTGAATTTCGACCCAGCGATCCAGGCTGACCTGGCCGTCGCGCGGATGAGACACCGTGCGATCCCACACGTGCTCCGGAAGTGTGGCCAGCAATTGATAGGTCATCTTTCTGAGCCGGCGGATGATTTCCAGGGCTTCGCGGGTGCTCTGATGAAAGTATCCGAGCGAACTGGCCCAGCGAGCGGCATCGAACTCCGGCACCTGACTTCCCGGTTCGGCGATGAAACGGCGGCAGTGCAGGTAGGCGCTCGCTTCGCTATCGGCAAGATGCAAAATGATCTCGTGAATGCTCCAGCGATCAGTCGAAGATTTGTACAGCCACATCTTCTTGGGAAATTGGCGAAGCGCGCCGGACAACAGGGCGGGCGCGCGGCCGAATGATTCCACTTTTTGCCTTCTATCGTCGCGCTTCATGGGGACTCTCCCGATTCCATTGATTAGACGTATGAGTCGTGATTTCGTTCTCTCGCATGCAGGAATAAACGAAGAAAATGAGGGATTTGTTCACCCGGCACGGAATTTTACACAAAGGTAATTGGATGCGTGCGTACGCGGGATTGATGTCCGGGTGTGGGATGAAAATCGTGTTCGCAATTGAAAAACTTGGCCGATTTTGGGGCACGCGGTCACGGAAGACTAGACGTTCCGCGAGATGAATAGGTTTCCTACGAATTGCGGGAGGAATCTACACAGTTTTGGAGGGCAAACTGCCGTCAGCGTGGCGGGATGGGGCGGACGGACGCTTGCCCCAATAGGCTCGCAAATCGCCGACTAAATAGAGGGAACCGGTGGCAAATACCGCGCTCTTTTTACCCGCCAATTTTATGGCCGTTTCCAGAGCTTCCGCGGGGTCAGGGACGATGAGAACGCGTTTTGCGTGATGGCTGGTCATCTCCGCGAGCAACGGGGCAGAAACGGCGCGAGGCTGCCGAGGTTCGGTGAGAGTGACGGCGTCTGCGCGAGGGAAAAGCAGGCCGGCGATTTCGTCCACGGCTTTATCGCGCATGGCGCCGTACACCAAGAGGATGTGACGATCCGCGTAGTTCTCCTCCCAGAACTTGAGCAGCTCGCGCGCGCCGAAAGGATTGTGCGCGCCATCCAGATACATGTCGGGAGCGGTCCCTAGTCGTTCGAGACGGCCAGGCCATTTCGCCGACGCGATCCCACGCTCGATGACTTCGTCGCTGATCGGAAACCCGCGC
>DATEVZ010000124.1:0-15447 GCA_035258265.1 Candidatus Acidiferrales bacterium | reverse complement strand
CTCGATCGCCTGGTTGACTTCCGCGAACCGCTCGGTCCCGCCGCCAAGCATTTTCTGACCAAGTTGCGCACGGCATATGTGGTCGAATCCGCTGCGCTCGCCGAGCAAATGGCGAACGAAAATCCCCATAGCTATTTTCTTACGCCGGATGGCACCTGCTATCACGGGCGCATGGTCTCCGGCGGCCGAGCGGGCGAAGCGGGCCCTCTGGCTTTGAAACGCGAATTGCGCCAGCACGAAGCGGAGACACTGCGCCTGGAGCAGGCAGTAAACGAGCAGCAAGCTGAAATGACCCGCTTGGGAACTGCCATTGCCGATGGCGAACAGCAGGTTGCCTCCGCCATCGCAAGGCAAATGGAAGCGGAAAAGTCGCTCGTTACAGCTACTCACCAGCGCGATCAAGCACATTCCGAACTACGGCGTATCGAGCAGCAGTTCGCCACTGAACGTGAAGAGATTTCCCGCCTGCGTGCAGACGCTGAATCCGCGCGCCATCGCGCTGCGGAAGCTCGACGCAAACACGCGGAAGCCTCGCAATCCCGCGAAGCGGCAGAAACAGAGAGCGCACAAGTGTCCGAACGGCTCCTGCGCATGCGGCAAGATCTGCAAACCCTTCAGGAACAGGCCGCGGCGCGCCGGGAAGAATTGGCCACGATGTCCGAGCGGCTGAGCAGCGCGGAATCCGCCGAACGGCGCTTGACCGAGGAAATGGCGCTGGCTGGCGAGCGCGTGGCTACGTTGAGCCAGCAACATGCGATGTTGTTCCTGGAAAAGTCCGAGCTTGAAACCTCGTGCGAGCAGCTGGGCTTGCAGGTCGAAGAACTGCGGAAAGAGAAATCGCGGCTCGGGGAACAGAAGTCAATGCTCGAAACCGAATGGGAACAGGCCAGAACTCGAGCGACGCAACTGGACGAGACTGTGCGCGGCAAGCGCCAATCACTCGACGAGCTTCGCGCCGAGCGCAGCCAGCGGCAAATCGAGAAAGCGCGCAACGACGCGGACCGCGATTATCTGCGGCAGACTTGCGTGGCGGAATTGAACGCGCAGCCCGAAGAATTGATGGCGCAACAGGCGCAACTGCTGCTGGGAGAAGACCTGGTCGCCGCCGAAACGAACTACAACGAAATGAAGGCGCGCGTCGAGGCCATGGGCCCGGTCAACATGATGGCGCTCGAGGAATTCAAGGAATGCGAGGAGCGCGACACGTTCCTGCGGCGCGAGCGCGATGATCTGGTGAGTTCGATCCAGAATACGCAGCTCACGATCACCGAGCTCGATCAAGTTTCGCGACAGAAATTCGAGGAAGCTTTCAATTTCATCAACGCGCACTTCGCCATCGCGTTCCAATCGCTTTTTGGCGGCGGGCACGGCGAGATGCGGCTCGGCGAGCCGGACAGCTCGGGCGAAGCCGGCATTGACATCGTGGCGCAGCCTCCCGGCAAGCGTCTCCAAAATATTCTGCTGCTTTCGGGAGGCGAAAAGGCGCTGACGGCTCTCGCGCTGCTGATCGCGGTGTTCAAGTATCAGCCCAGTCCCTTCTGCATCCTAGACGAAGTGGACGCGCCGCTCGACGAAGCCAACGTCGGACGCTTCAACAAAATGCTGGCGGACATGTGCGGCCAAACGCAATTCATCGTGGTAACTCACAATCGCAAGACCATGGAGATGGGCTCCGTTCTTTACGGCGTTACCATGCAGGAGCCCGGCGTCTCGAAACTTGTCTCAGTCAAGTGGGAAGAAACAGCCGCGATGGCGGCGCCGAAGGCTGCATCTAACGCTGCTTAGACCCTGTCGAAATATTTTCGAAGCGTTCACGGCTGTGAAAAATTTCTGTGAGTTGTTCTCTTAAAGGTTGACAACGCAATTCGCTGCGCTAGAATACCGCCTCTTAGCAACGAGGCGAAAATCCTTGGCTTCTCCGCAAATGACCCCAGTGATTTCAGAAACGAATTTCCCCGGACTCAAGCTCCGGGGACGCGGCAAAGTGCGCGACATCTATGAATTAGGCGATCAATTGCTGATCGTAGCGACGGACCGCCTTTCGGCTTTCGACGTGGTACTGCCGACGCCTATTCCCGATAAGGGAAAGGTTCTTACGCAGCTCTCTTTGTTCTGGTTCGACAGGCTTGCGGGCATCGTGCCCAATCACGTCATCGCGGCCAAGGATTTCAGCGGCGAACTGGCGCAATACGCTGCTTCACTCGACGGCCGCGCCATGCTGGTGCGCAAGACCGAACCCGTGCCGATCGAGTGCGTCGTGCGCGGATACATTTCCGGTTCCGGATGGAAAGACTATCAAAAGACCGGTGGGATTTGCGGCATCCCGCTGCCAAAGGGCTTGCGCGAATCCGATCAGCTGCCGGAGCCGATTTTCACTCCATCCACCAAGGCCACCACAGGCCACGATGAAAATATTTCTTTCGACGAAACAATCGTGCGCGTGGGCCGGGCGCTCGCGGAAAAGCTCCGCGACATCAGCCTCACAATCTACAAGCGTGCATCCGAACATGCCGCGGCGCGCGGAATCATCATCGCGGATACGAAATTTGAATTTGGACTGATCGGGAACGAGCTGATCTGGATTGATGAGGCGTTGACTCCCGATTCGTCGCGATTCTGGCCGGCGGATGAATACGTCCCGGGCCGCACGCAGCCCTCTTTCGACAAGCAGTACGTTCGCGACTATCTCGAGAAGATCGGATGGAACAAGCAGCCCCCAGCTCCGGCGCTGCCAGACGACATCGTCTCGGCTACTCAAAACAAATACAGGGAAGCCTATCAACGCGTTACAGGCCACGCATTAGACTAGTCCGGGTCCCGCTGGCGGGGCAGCGGAATCCGCGTGTTTGAAATCAAGATACCCGGCGTCACAAAGTCCGAAGCCCCTTTCTCCGGCCTCATGGTTGCGTGCGGAGCGTGCAAGCGTGAAAGATCAACTGGAATCTCTGGTCGGCATGATGGTCGAGCGCGGAATTCTGCTCGAAGAGGCTGTCACGGAATTCGAGAAGAAATTCATCAAACGCGTCTTGGACCGGCTGGACGGCAATCAGTCACGGGCGGCCAAGGCCCTCGGAATTCACCGCAACACCTTGAGCCGTAAAGTCGGCGAGTACAAGCTGGACCACACCAAGCATAAACGCGGTTAGCGCTTTCCCTCAAACGATTCCGAAATAATTTGGACGGATTCAAAAAAAACGGCCGATCCGTCTCTGGACCGGCCGCAATCCGATACAAGCTAGGTTGCTACTACTGCTGCTTCGGCGGAACCTTGTGATGTTTGCCGGTCTCGGCCTTCTCCGGAATCGCCGCCGGATCCACCTTCACCTGATCCCAATGCAAGAGGAAGGGCGATGGATCGTAACTGACAATTGCGCCGGAGAAGCGGATCCCGTCATCCTTCTGAAGTCGGGCAACGTCCGGCTGAGGAGTGTCCTGCGCCGCGCCAGGAGTTCCCGGCGGAGGCGGCTGAATCCAGACCTTCACGTCCATGTTGGGCGTGGTAGCCTTGTCCACTTCGTCTTCACTCGCGCCGGTGAATACCATGAAGTCCACAAAGCCCTGGCCCTGTTTCGCTTCGATGATCTTGCCAACGACGCCGGGAAATTGCGCGCCGCAAATCGCGAGCCAAGTCGTCTTGGCCTTATCGCCACCCGCGGTCAGATCGTTGATCACCGTGAGAATGGTGCTGCCCTGCGCGATTTTCTGCAGGTCGGCCGCGCTTGGAATCGTATAGGTCCCCGGACGGTCGCCCGTCGTACCCGCAAGAGTCAGAAGTTCGTTCACCTGCGCATCCACGGAGCTATCGCATCCGGGCTGCTCATAGGCGAGAATGGCCTTGCGCAGATAATCCTTGATCTTGTCGGCGTCGGGAACTTTCAGATTGATTGCTCTTGCGAGCGCCCAGAAGCCGTCCATCGATTGCGGAGGATTCATTCCCAGATAGGCCAAGCCCAAGCGATAGTAGGTGACTGCGTCATTCGGATTATTTGCCAGCCCTGCTTTGAAATCGTCCACCGCGGCCGGATAGTCCTTGAGTTGCAAGTCGGCAAAACCCGCCGAGGCGTAGAAGAACGCCAGTCCCGGCTTTTTCTGGTCCGCAAACTGCGCATCCGTCATCGTTGAATTTGCGGGCTTCGGATACTTTGACAGCAAATCCGCGCCTTGCCTTGCTGCGTCGCGTTCTTTCGTGAGTTGATCGTGTGCGTCGGGCGCCTTGGGATTGAAAGCGGATGCGAATGCCTGGACCCGCGATTGCAAGGCTTGTAGCCGCGTCGCCGCATCCACCTTATCGCCCATCGCGATCATCTTGTCGGCCGTCTCAATAACCTTGGCGTAGTCCTTCGATTCGCTATAGGTCGAGAGATAAAGCTGATTGACATAAGGCATCAACGTGGAATTCGGGAACTTGCTGACGAAGTCGTCCAAAAGCTTCAGGCGACTCTGCGCATTGGTCTCCGCGCGCGCCGCCTGAAAGGCGTTATATTCCGGAATGGTGTACGACGTCTTCCCCTGATCCTGCTGTGCGGCCGCCTGCGCGGCAGCCGGCTGCGTCGCCAAGCTGCACTGTATGAGAGCAAGCAATAAAACTCCCTTTATGAGATAGCACTTTCGCGTCATCTGTTCGCTGCCTCCTGGACCAGTTTCACTATGGATTCGCGGTCATGCCCTGGGGCCGCAACCCCTGCAGAATTACGGGGCAAACGAAATCCCCGGGATTATAGGGAAAGCTACCCATGCGTGCAAGGTGAAATCAACTCGGGAGTCAAATACTTGACCTGGACGCGCCTTTCGGGATGTTCGCACCTGAATGATAAGATGAGGTGTGGAAGAAATTTGTCGCCTCGCAGGGAGCTCCGCAGATGTCCGATCCAAGACCTCTCGAAGGAAAAGTTGCAATCATCACTGGCGCGAGCCGCGGTATCGGATTGGCGATTGCGCAGCGCCTGGCGAACATGGGCGCCAAGCTCAGCATCTGTGCCCGGGATCCGCAAAGGCTCGAAACAGCCGCGAACGATTTGAGGCGCGAAGCGGCTAGCGTCTTCGCCGCTCCAGTGGACGTCACTCGCGCAAACGAGATGGCGACCTTCGTGTCGCACACTGAGAAAAATGTCGGCTCCCCTGAAATCCTGGTGAATAACGCCGGAATCGGCTACTTCGGGCCGACGCATGAAGCCAGCGAACAGAACTGGGACGCTGTGTTAGACACCAATTTGAAATCTGTGTTCCTGATGAGCAAAGCGGTAGCGCCCGCGATGATCGAACGGGGAGGCGGGCACATCATCAATATCGCATCACTTGCGGGAAAGAATGCCTTTCGCGGAGGCGGCATCTACTGCGCGTCGAAATGGGGCCTCCTGGGCCTGACCGAATGCATGGCGGAGGACTTGCGGCAATACGGGATCCGCGTGAGCGCGATCTGTCCCGGTTCGGTGGCCACCGATTTTTCGCCCCACACTGGCAAGGACGCCAGTAAGATGCTGCAATCAGACGACATAGCACACGCGGTTGCATGGATCGTGACTCAAGCGCCGCAAAGCTTTATCAGCGAAGTACTTATGCGCCCCACCCAGAAACCTTGATTGCCGCCTGAATCCTTCCCCACCGAGAGGCATCAAATCGTTCGAGCTCGAATGATTTGAGCTTAAAGTAAATGCCGACCCATTTCGAAGGCTGCGAAGGAATCGTGCGGGCGCTGAATGCTTACATCAATCTCGTCCGAGCCTCGGATTCGGTGCTCTCGAAGATTGCGGTGCATCTGGAATCCGAGGGAGTAACCATGGGCCAATTCGCGGTTCTCGAGGCGCTACTGCACCTGGGGCCGATGTGCCAGCACGCCCTCGCCGAGAAGCTTTTGCGCAGCGGCGGAAACATGACGCTGGTCGTGGACAACCTTCAGAAGCAGGGATGGGTTAAGCGGGTGCGTCAGGAGAAAGACCGTCGGATGGTTGAGATTCATCTAACGCCAAAGGGAAGGCGGCTCATCACGCGGATATTTCCCGAGCACGCCAAAGTGATTGCGCGGGTGATGGGTGAATTGACGCCCGAGGAGCAAGAGGATTTGCGCCGCATTGCGCGCAAGTTGGGACGGGGCGCCGAAGAGTTGTGCGCCGAAAGGCTCAAGAAGGAGACCGACAATGATTCGCATCAGACCAAGTGAAGAACGCGGGCGCAACAAACTGAACTGGCTGGACACACACTTCACATTTTCGTTCGATCAGTATTACGACCCCGAGCACACGCAATTTCGTTCGCTCCGCGTGTTGAATGAGGACATCGTGGCCCCGGGCCAAGGGTTCGGAATGCATCCTCACCGGGATATGGAAATCCTCACGTGGATTCTCGAGGGCGCTCTGGAACATCGCGACAGCATGGGAACCGGTGCGGTGATCCGCCCAGGCGAATTGCAGCACATGACAGCCGGTTCGGGCATTTTGCACAGCGAATTCAATCCTTCGCCGAAGGACCCGACTCACTTGCTGCAAATCTGGATCATGCCCGACCGCAAGAATCGGAAGCCGGAATACGAACAACTTGCGTTCCCCGACAAAGATTTGCGGGGCAAGTTCCTGCATGTAGCCGGGCCGGAGGCTCCGGTCACGATTCATCAGGATGCCAATCTATTTATTGCACGGCTGGGCGAAAGGGAAGAAGCGAAGCTCGACCTGAAAGCTAACCGGCATGCCTGGGTTCAGGTTGCGCGCGGCGGCGTTGTTGTAAACGGCAACGATCTGAAGGCCGGAGACGGCGCGGCGATTTCAAAGGAAGATGAGATTCGCGTGAAGGCCAAGGATGCATCGGAGGTCCTGTTGTTTGACCTTGCGTAAAATCAAACTCAAAAAGGAGACCATTGAATGACACCATCGAACAGCCTCATTACCCTCGCAGCGCGGATTTTAATTAGCGTGATGTTTCTCATCAGCGGTGTATTTAAGGTAGCGGCCTACGCGCAGATAGTCGGATACGCAACCGCCATGCACTTGCCCGCGCCCGGTGTGGCGATTGCGTTGGCAGCGGTTGTGGAGCTCGCTTGCGGATTGGCGGTTCTAGCAGGGTTCAAGACGCGACTTGTGGCTTGGGTCCTCTTCCTGTATTTGATACCGGTGACTTTCTTTTTCCACAATTTCTGGGCGGTGCAGGGCGCAGAGCAGCAGACCCAGATGGTTAACTTCCTTAAGAACGCTGCGATCATGGGCGGCTTGTTGCTGCTCGCAGTAAATGGCGCCGGAGCTTATTCAGCAGACGGCGCGCTGACGAAGAAGAGCTAAGGAATTCCGAAATATCTCGAGTTCCTGCAGCTTCATAACAACTCATAGCAGATCACACAAAAGGAGAGATTATGAGCGCACTGAAGAAAACTGCCGAAACGAGTGTTCCGATTCATAATTTGATCAGTGAGCGCTGGAGTCCGCGCGCCTTTGCGGATCGTCCATTGGAGCCCGAAAAACTGCGCGCTCTTTTCGAGGCGGCGCGCTGGGCGGCTTCCTCCTACAATGGACAGCCGTGGTACTTCATCGTAGCGACCAAGGATGATCCCGCGAATTACCAGCGCGTTCTCGACTGCCTGGTTGAATTCAACCAAGGATGGGCCAAGCAGGCCCCCGCTCTCGCGCTGTCCGTTGCGAAGCTGAAATTCGATCATAACGGCGAGCCCAATCGCCATGCGTTCCACGACGTCGGACAAGCGGCCGCGAATCTAGCGCTGCAAGCACATGCGTTAGGCCTCGCCGTACATCAGATGGCCGGGATCCTGCCGGATAAGGCGCGCCAAATTTTCGACATACCGGAAGGCTACGAAGCCGTGGCGGGAATCGCCATCGGCTATCCCGGCGAGCCACACACCTTGCCGGAGCAATTGAAACAGCGCGAATTGGAGCCGCGACAGCGCAAACCGCTCGATTCGTTTGTGTTCACGGGAAAATGGGGTAAGGTTTCGCCCATTGTCAGCAGTAAATCTTAACCGATCACCGCAGTGGTTGTTGTCAGTGGGGTTGCGTTCGGCTAGATTTTCGGAAGGACGATTCCCTGCTGTGACTGGTACTTGCCCTTTTTGTCCTTGTACGAGATTTCGCATTGCTCGTCGGATTCGAAGAAGATCACCTGGCAGAGCCCTTCGTTTGCATAGATGCGAGCCGGCAGCGGGGTAGTATTGCTGATCTCCAGCGTCACGAAGCCTTCCCACTCGGGCTCGAATGGTGTGACGTTCACGATGATTCCGCAGCGCGCGTAGGTGGACTTGCCGACGCAGATGGTCAGGCAACTCCGCGGAATCCGGAAGTATTCCACCGAACGGCCGAGCGCGAATGAATTCGGCGGCACGATGCAAATGTCGCCCTTGAATTCGACGAACGATTTCGGGTCGAAGTGCTTCGGGTCCACGATCGAGGAATTCACATTGGTGAAGATGCGAAACTCGTCCGCTACGCGCATATCGTAGCCATAGGAAGACACACCGTAACTGATAACGCCCTCGCGCACCTGGCGATCTTCAAAGGGCTCGATCATGTGGTGCTCTCGCGCCATCTTGCTAATCCACTTGTCAGACTTCACCGACATCATTTCCTCCAGGTAATAGCACAAACCATCTTGCGTTTACTCACTGCACGCGATTGTGGTGCGATTTCGCGCGTTTGCCATGACGCGCCCACGCAATAGGAGCCGGGCAGTGTAATACACCGCACAGCGCTTGACAACCTGCAAACCCCTGTCTAGCATAGGTTTCCGGTCAGTGGGAGGCACGTGTGATCAAGCTCGACATCGTCAACGCCATCGTACAGAGAACGAATATTACTCGAACGAAAGCCGAACAGGCGGTGGAAACCGTCTTCGAGGCTATGAAGAACGCACTGGGCCGCGGCGAGCGCATCGAGCTCCGGCGCTTCGGCGTATTTAACGTAAAGCCGCGCAAGACCGGCATCGGCCGCAACCCTCGCACCGGACAACAGGTTAGTATCCCGCCGGGTAAGGCTGTCCGCTTCAAGCCTGGCAAGGAATTGCAAGCGCTTCCGGCAACTGCCCCGGCTTCGGCTCCAAAACCTTAAGCCAGATGATGCTCGTCGCCGTTGTAAGTGTAGGCGGCACGGAACCCGTCGTTTCGCGCCGCGCATCCAAATCTCATGGGCAATAGCACTGGCAACGGAGATGGCCGCTTACCGCTGGAAGTCCTGGACCGCCGTTTTCCCGAGGTCATTGATGTACCTCCTCCCCCGCCGCCACCGCTTCGCCGTCCTGTTTGGCCTGCACTAACTTTATTCATACTGACTTTGGGAATGACGCTGGCTGCCGGAGCCATGTTTGCGATGTCTTATGCGAGCGACTCGGCTCGCTCTCCCGGAGATGAGAGCCTTTTCACTTTGCCGTTGCTGATGATTCAGCATCCCAGCCTGCTCTTGCTGGGTGTTCCGTTTGCGTCGACGCTGCTTGGCTTCCTGATGGCCCACGAGATGGGCCACTATCTCGCGTGCAAGTACTACGGAATTGATTGCAGTTATCCGTTTTTCCTGCCCTCGCCATTTTTGTTTGGCACCTTCGGAGCGGTAATCAAAATTCGGGCGCCGATAACGACGCGCCGAGCGCTGTTCGATATCGGCATCGCTGGGCCGATTCTAGGCTTCATCGTGGCCGGGCCATTGCTCGCTTACGGAATCGCCATCTCGAAAGTGGTTCCTGGTGCGCAAGACGATTCAGGCCTCAGTTTCGGAGTCCCGCCGCTGATGCAATTTTTTGCGGCGCTGTTTCATCCCGGCGTCGATCCCTATTCCCTGCTGCTGCATCCGGTGGCGCGGGCCGCGTGGTTCGGTTTGCTGGCAACGGCGCTGAATTTGCTTCCCGTGTGGCAACTTGACGGAGGACATATTGTGTACAGTCTAACGCCGGAGCGTCATCAGCGGATCTCACTAGCCGTTTCGCTGCTCCTGGTCTGCTTGGGGGTTCTTTCCTGGTACGGCTGGGCTTTCTGGGGGATCGTGCTGCTCGTACTTTCGCTACGCTTGCGCCATCCTCCTTTGTATGACCGCTGGCAGCCACTCGATCCCTCGCGACGAGTGCTGGCCGTGCTGGCGCTGGTGATGCTACTCCTCTGCTTTACACTTATGCCGACGAATAATCCTTGGTGATTTTCCCGTCAGCAGAACCAGAATGGCTCGACCGCTAGCCGCTCCGAAGCACTTCAAATTCTCCTGCTAGAACAAACTGGCGGGATCAACGTCAACGATGACGCCGGTCTCCGGGATTTGTTTCTTCGCGCAGAAATCGAGCGTGCCGGTCAGTGCTTGGGATAACGCAGAGCGCCGGGGCGATTTCAGTAGAAATTGATACCGATATTCCTTGCGAAGGCGCGCAAGCGGCGCGGCGGCGGGTCCCAACACCTTTACGCCACGACCTTCAAATGGCGAAAAATATTCGGCCAGGGCGCGCGACCAGCGAATCGCGTTTTCGATTTTGCGATCACGCACCAGAATGCTGGCGAGCGCAGTGAATGGCGGATAATGGAGCATGCGCCGGAAATGCGCTTCCTTCTCGTAGAATGAAACGTAATCCTGCCGCGCGGCGAGCTGGATTGCGTAGTGCTCGGGGTAATGAGTCTCGACCAGGACCTCGCCGGCAAGATCGCCGCGGCCTGCGCGGCCTGCGACCTGCGTTAGTAGCTGAAATGTCCGTTCGGCGGCGCGAAAATCAGGACGTCCTAGCGCCAGGTCAGCCGCCACAACACCTACCAGCGTGACGCGCTGAAAATCGTGGCCCTTCGCAACCATCTGCGTGCCGACCAGCACGTCCACTTCGCCGCCGGCGAAAGCGCCGAGCACCTGCTGATATTCGCGCTTGGTGCGCACGGTGTCGCGATCCAGCCGCGCGATGCGCGCGTTCGGAAAATGCTCGCGCAAGTACTCTTCGACGCGCTCTGCACCGTCACCGACGAAATACATATATTCCGTGCGGCATTTCGGGCACTGCTTTGGCGGGCGAATCGTATAGCCGCAGTAGTGGCATTCCAGACGTTGGCGGCTCTTGTGATAGGTCAGTGCGATGCTGCAATTTTCGCACTGCACGAACGCGCCGCAGCTGCGGCACAAACTGGACCACGAATAGCCCCGCCGGTTGATCAGCACCATCGCTTGCGTCTTTTCTTCAAGGCGCAACGCGATGGCGGCACGCAATGATTCGGAAACAGGCGCGGCCTTGTGGGCGCGACGGAATTCTTCGCGCAGGTCCACAATTCGCACTTCCGCAAGCGGGCGATTCGCGACGCGAGCCGTCAGCTCGAGCAAGTGGTATTTTCCGGCGCTGGCATTGTGATAAGTCTCAAGCGACGGCGTCGCAGAGCCGAGCAGAGCGACGGCGCCCTCGAGTTGCGCGCGGTAAACCGCTGTGTCGCGGCCGTGGTAGCGCGGCGTTTCTTCCTGCTTGTAGCTGGTCTCTTGTTCTTCGTCCACGATGATCAAGCCCAGGTTTTCAAGCGGCGCGAAAACCGCCGAGCGCGTGCCGACCACTACACGCGCTTCGCCACGTCGGACGCGCCACCATTCGCGCGCGCGTTCGACATCGGGCAGGCCGCTGTGCAGAACAGCAACCGTCTCACCAAACCTCGCGCGAACCAGGCGTCCCAGCCATAGGGTAAGCGCGATTTCGGGAACGAGGACGATCGCCGTCTTGGCGCGTGACAGCGCGGCTTCGATCGCGCCCAAATAAACTTCCGTCTTTCCACTTCCGGTGACTCCGTGTAAAAGCGCGGCTTCGAATTTTCCAGCTACGATCGGGCGCCATATTTCGGCGAGCACATGTTTTTGTTCGGCATTCAGTACATTCGCTGGCGGGGTGAAATCGGTGTCCCAAGGATCTTCGCCGGGGATGAGCGCTTCTTCCCACGTGAGCAGCATGCCCGCGTTTTCGAGCCGTTTAACGACGAGAGCAGTGACGCTGGCCTTTTCTAGCAGCATTTCGAGCGGAAGCGGTCCTCGAGTGTCTGTGAGAACTTCGCAAACTCGCTTTTCGGGCTGGCCGCTGGGGCGTTCCTCAACGCCTGGACGCCAAGCGACAATTTTTTGCTTTCGCGTCTTTCGATGACGAAGGACTTCGCGCGCGGCGAGATAACCACGGCGTACAAGTTTTTCGGCGGCCGCCTCACCGCCAGGCATGCGCCGGACGCGGGCGGAGCGCACTGAGTGTTCTTTCGTCCTCGTGGCATCAAATGCTCGCAGAAGTTCCAACTCGGCCTTTTCTACGTCGGTCTTTTCTTCTTGCTCAGTGAGAGCCTGCACGTAGGCCCGTCCGCCCTCAGTGAGCCAATATTCGCGATCGTGGCGCAGCTCGATTTCCGGAGGGAGCAGCGCCCGGAAAGTTTCGCCAATCGGCGCGAGGTAATAGCGGCTGATCCAGTGGCCCAGTTCGACGAGTTTTGGAGGGAGTGCAGGCAAAGGATCGAGCAATTCAGCAACTTCCTTGATTCGCTTCGCTGCGGGAGCCTTTTCCGTGAGAGCAAGCCCCACGCCAACCGTCGGACGATTGCGAAATGGGACCAACACTCGGCGGCCGACCAGTTCTTCACCATTGAACGAATCCGGCACGGCATAAGTGAACGCCGAGCGCAGCGGGACCGGCAGCGCGACTTCCAGGTAGTGTTGAGTCATGGATTTAGAAAGATAGTGTAACAGCGCAGCATGATCATCCGTTGCGTGCGCCTCAGCTCATAGCTAGTTCGAGGCCATCGGAGAATTTTACGGAAGCGGCGTACTCAATGTGCAGCACCCGTCTTCGTATCTCGGAGCGGGCTTCGACGAGGCGTGAACGATCAGGGGCCTCCTGGTGAGCACTCCGCCTTGCGGAACCAAGCAATCAACCGGCGCAATTTGAATACTTAAGTCATGAATCGCGTCGTCGTTTAGGACGCCCATCGTGGGCGTTCCCGGAAGGACGCGCAGTGGACCATTTTCCGCAGAAGAATTGTCGAGATACAAACGCAGCGCTATCAGTGCAGAAAGCGCGCGGGCTGGAGCGTGAGCCTAGATTACTCCGTCCTTCACTGACCAAGGTCCCCAGCCTGAAAAGTCCCGGCGCTCTCGCAACGGCAACGCAGTGTCCTGATGCCACAGCACGAGCCAATGGGAGGCGGGAGACTTGTCAAATAGCGTGGCCCTGAACGGAAATGGATCACATCCGAGAATTGCCGCGCGATATTTAGAAGCCGCGGGTCGCGCGCGACTGCAAGGACATCGGGATGTCTAAGCGCGTGCCGCATTCCCGCGCGACTTCTGACCAAAGGGTTGCGAATGAGACACTCGTCGAGGCGCTCGATGTCGCTCCGCGTGAACACCTCGGGCACTATTGCAAAGCCTTGCTTCTCAACCTGAATCAAAGGCTGACCAAAATGATGCCGGCGAAGATTAGGGCGATGCCGAGCCACTGGCTGCGCTCCAGCCGCTCGCGCAGAAAAATCCACGAGAGTAAGACAGTAACCGCACCGTACAGCGAGGCCAGCACGCTAACGACTGAAACTTGGCCCGTGCTCAGCCCGGCATTATTCGCGACGAACGCCGCCGTATCCAAGACGCCGACGGCTAGCAACAGCCACCACACGCTGCCATGCGGAGGACGAATCGTCTGGCGCCCCGGAACGGCTACGACCGCGAGCGCTACCAGCGCGGTCAAACGCATCACCCAAACGGACACAGCGCTGCCCACCAACGGTACAACGTGAAATCCTAAGAACCAGAACAGCACGCCAAATCCGACGGCCGCACAAATTGCCCAGCCCACGCCGTTCGATAAATGAGCGTGCGCCGTTTCGTTGTCAATCGGGGCTGCCGTCGGTGCGGACTTGGCTTGCTCGGCAAACGACGTAGCCGCGAGAATCACGCCCAGAAGTGTCACTGCCAAGCCCGTTCCGCGCAGCGCATGGATGCGTTCGCCACTCAGCAGCGAGAGAGCCACGGTGAGCGCGGGATAACTCGATGAAACCGGCCCGACGATGCTCATCGTGCCGATTTCAAACGAATGGTAAAGCGAAAGCGAAGCGACCATGTTGATGATGCCCGCGGCGATCGCCATCACCCAAGGACGCCAGCCAGGCACGACGCTCGAAAACCCGATCGTCCATTTGAGGTAAGCACTCAGCGCCACGAAGCCGAAAAACTGCATGAAGAACAGCGTGCGGTAAGCACCCACGCGCCGCGAAGCAAAGCGCGCCGCAAAATCCGCCGCACCCCAAGAAATGGCGCCGGTCAATCCCAAAATGATGGCGAGGGAAACGCTCATGGCGGAGAAACGCTATCGTTTCCTCGGCTGAAGACCGAGAACCGCCATCACTTTTTGCAAATCTTTCCACACTTCGCTCTTCGCAGGGGGATTGCGCAGCAGATAGGCGGGGTGATACGTCGCGATCAATTTCGCGCCGCGAAAGTCAAACCATTCGCCGCGGAATCTCGAGATTCCCTGCGTGGTCTGCAGCAGCGTTTGCGCCGCACAGCTGCCCAGGCAGCAGACCACCTTCGGCTTGATCACGTCGATCTGACGCATCAAAAAAGGCGAACACGTGTTGATCTCATCCTTTTCCGGGAGGCGATTTTCTGGCGGGCGACACTTCACCACGTTCGCGATATAAACGTCCTCCCGGCGCAGGTTCATCGCTTCGATCATTTGCGTCAATAATTTGCCGGCGCGCCCGACAAACGGCTCGCCCTTGAGGTCTTCATCGTGGCCGGGTCCTTCCCCCACGAACATGAGTTCGGCGTTGGGATTTCCCACGCCGAAGACGATGTTCGTCCTTCCTTTATGCAATTTGCAGCGGGTGCAGTCGCCGATGTCCTCTCGGATGCGCGCGAGCGTGTCATCCACAATTCGATCGATGGATTCGAACAACGACGGCAGGGATGCAGGGGCGACTATGGCCGGCGCCGCGGCCGCCGCGGATTTTGGTGACGGCGCGGACTTCGGCGCCGATGCGGCGGAAAGTGCGGCGACTGGCGCGCGGCGAACGACGGCTGCGGGAGCCATCTTTACTGGAGCCGATTCGGCGGTCTCGATTGATGCAGGCTCGGAGAATTGATGCGAGGGCGCGCGGTCGCGATAATACGGGCCTAGACCCAGCTCGTCGCCATAGCGCAGCCAGTCCTTCACTTGCTCCTCCACGCGAGTGCCCACACTTGCACGCTTGGCTGGATCCATTGAATCCTCCGCTTGAGAACTTACTTGGATTGTTTCTGAATTTCCAGCACTTGATCGAGGATGCGGTTAGCAACGTCGAGCTTGCTCATCTTAGGCTGCGGAATTTCGCGGCCGTCGCGCAGATAGAGAGTGACGATATTTGTGTCGGTATCGAATCCCGCGCCTTCTTGCGTGACGTCGTTGGCGACAATCATATCGGCGCCTTTGCGTGAAAGCTTGCCGCGCGCATTCTCCGCGACACGATCCGTTTCCGCGGCAAAGCCCACGAGCACTCTGTTTCCCTTCTCGCGA
>DATEVZ010000123.1:0-3370 GCA_035258265.1 Candidatus Acidiferrales bacterium | reverse complement strand
TCGGCATACATCGTCACAAAAATGATCCGGACCTTCGGCAGCGCGTATCTTAGAATTCCCGCCACTTCCACGCCGTTCAGGCCGGGCATTCTCACATCCAGAATGACTAAATCCGGTTCTAGTTCCTTGGCCTTGGAAACCGCATCCGTGCCGTCAGTCGCTTCAGCGCAAACCTTGAAACTGGTCTCGCGCTCCAGCGCTTGGCGGACAACCGTTCGCACTCTCTCATTGTCGTCTGCAATTAGAATAGTTTTAGGTGTGACCAATCCCGGCTTACGAGGTAAGACGGCAGCAACGGTCATGGGGTTCTCCTGCGGCCACCCGATCACAAACATTGTAGTACATCAAACAATACAGCGATTCGTGTAGGGCAATAGTGTAGGACTTACGAGGTGCGATTCCTCGACATCCACAGCACTCGTCTTTATGGACATTCGCCAACCCTCGTCGCCTGCCCGTCGCAGGGATCACCATGGTGACTCTCTGCCAGCGGCCTCTTTTCGCCCCTCACTGCGCAATGATATAGTTCGCTTGTGATGCCGCTCGCCACAATGCGCGCAAAACTCGCAGCAGCAGCCTTCGTGGTTGTCGCTCTTCTCTATGGTTCGGCCTGCTCCACCACCTGCGCGCTGGGTGCATGCCCCATCGAAACGCAAAATGCCGCAGGCCACGACTGCGATCATGGCGCGCCCAGCAATTCGCATCAAAGAGATTCTCAAAATCCAGATTGCGCCAAGCATCACCATCCCACTTTTGACGCCGTGAAAGCCGACGTCCTCTCGCAATTTCAATTGAATAGCGCGAGCCACGCCGCCGCGAGGCAATTGCTGGCCGTCGCGATGCGAGGCGAAGCCACCAGCGCCTCTGCGGACGCGCTTTCCCCACACTTGGCCCCGCCTCCAAATCTCAATATCCCATTTGAACAGCAAATCTCCGTCCTGCGCATCTAGTCCTTCGCTTCAGCACCTCCCAACGAAAATAGTTCGCGCCGTATTTCGCGCAGCGTGACCGTGGTCGTTTCATTCGAAGGCCCTGCAAGCGCAGCGACATCCTCATCATCCAGCATCAAGGAATTTCAGGAGAAAGTATGAACAAGACGCGCCGGAATTTCCTGCAACACGCCGCGCTAATAAGCGCTGGCGCCCTCGCTACGAGAAACGCAAACGCGGTGCAAGTCGCCCCGCAAGGAACCGAGAAGCCGCGGACGCCAAAGCGCAACGCTAGCGAACGCAAATTTCTGCCGGTAATGACCCCCGACGTCCCGGACCTTCCATTCCAAATGGACAACGGCGTCAAAGTCTTCCATCTCGTCGCCGAGCCGGTTAAGCAGCAAATCTACCCGAGCAAAATCCTCAATCTCTGGGGCTACAACGGCAGCGCCCCTGGCCCAACGATCCAAGCGAACCAGGGCGACCGCCTCCGCATCCTCGTGGACAACCACCTCCCCGAGCCCACTTCGATGCACTGGCACGGCTTCGACATTCCTTTCGCGATGGACGGCGGACCCGGCCTCTCGCAAGACGCAATCTCCCCCGGCGGCCGCTTCGTTTACGAATTCACGCTGCAGCAGGAGGGAACCTACTTCTACCACTCGCACATGGCCATGCAGGAAATGATGGGCATGATCGGCGCGTTCATCATGCACCCGCAGGAGCCCTACGATCCGCCGGTGGACCAGGACTACGCCATCATCCTGCAGGAATACGCGGTGCTGCCCAATAATCCCACGCCCAACTCAATGAACATGGAGTTCAACTGGCTCACGCTCAACGGAAAATCCGGACCCGCAAACACTCCGCTAATCGTCCGCCACGGCGATCGCGTGCGCCTGCGCCTGATCAATCTCGGCATGGACCATCACCCCGTCCACATGCACGGCCATCAATTCGTGATCACCGGCACCGAAGGTGGCCGCCAGCCAAGGTCCACCTGGGGACCGAACAACACCGTGCTCGTCGGCGTCGCACAATCCCGCACCGTCGAATTCCTCGCCACGAATCCCGGCGACTGGATGATTCACTGCCACATGCCGCACCACATGATGAACCAGATGTCTTCGATGGCCGGGCCTCTCACGCGGCGCGCAGGGATGCCTGCGGGCGCGGGCATGGAAGAAGGCATGGGCATGCCGCGCGGCGGAAATGCCACAGGGGAAGAATACGCCCCCAGCCTCGGCCGCGGCATGGGAGCGAGTTCATCGCTTGCGCAAGCGACAACGAACGGCCCACTCTCGGCGCAGCAACACGCCGAGCACCCCACGCCGGGCATGCCAATGCAGATGCAAATGGGCAACGCCGACGTCAGCAAAGACGCCAACTCCGTCCCCGGTTTTCCGCAGGACGCTTTCATGGAAAGCCCGATGATGGCCATGGACGCGATGGTCGCCAAGCCCGAAACCTTCGGCCTGCGCCCCGGCTGGAGCGGCTACATGCAAGGCATGATGACGCTCATCCGCGTCCTGCCGCCCGATCAATACGACCACATCGTCAGCCTGCGCGCGAAGCAAGCCGGCGCAAGCCCGGCCGCGATGCCCAATATGCCTGAGCAACATGAAAAGTAACGCTCACAGCACCCAGCACACCGGAGATTTGCCATGACCACACGAAATTCGCTTCGCATGCCAGCACGACCAATCATCTGCGCGCTCATGATCACGATCACGATCGCGCTCGCCACAGCGAGCATCGCATCTGCGCAATCCACCGCGACATCCGCCATCACGCTCGAGCAGTTGCAGCAAATGGCGCTAGCCAATAATCCCACGCTCGCCCAAGCGAAAGCCGGAGTGCGCGCCGCCGCTGGACGAACGCGTCAAGCGGGCCTGTGGCCCAATCCCACCATCGGATACATGGGCGACGAAATTCGTGGAGGCTCGTTCGGCGGCGGCGAGCAGGGCGTTTTCGTGCAGCAGAACGTAATCCTAGGCAACAAACTCGGCCTCGATCGCAAAGTTCACGCAGCGGAAGGCAATCAAGCCGTCGCCGAAGCAGACGAGCAGCGCCTGCGCGTCGAAAATGGCGTGCGCATCGCGTTCTACCAATCGCTCGCGACGCAGGAGATTGTCGAAGTGCGCGCCAAGCTCAGCGCTCTTGCAAAAGACGCGGTCGAGACCACCCGCCAGCTTTTCAACGTCGGCCAGGCCGACCAGCCCGACGTGCTGCAAGCGCAAGTGGAAGCCGACCAGGCCGAGCTCGCGGTCATCACCGAGCAGCAGGAACAATTGCGCGCCTGGCGCGTGCTGGCTGCCGTCGTCGGCCAGCCCGAACTCCCCCTAACGCGCCTCGCCGGCAATCTCGAAGACTTGCCCCCACTGAACGCGGAACAAATCCTGCAAACCATCTTGCGCGAAAGTCCCGCGGTGAAAATCGCG
>DATEVZ010000122.1:0-7612 GCA_035258265.1 Candidatus Acidiferrales bacterium | reverse complement strand
GAAGCCCTAGCCAAAGTCGAGACGCTGGGCCCCGCCGTGCGCGCCACAGGCGAAGAATCATTCGAAATGGTAGTCCCACCAATGAAAATTCGCGACTTCCACTTCAGCGAAGTTACGAAATTCTGAGGCAGGAATTCAGCAGTTGCTGAAGAATCGTAAATTGCAGCGCTCGACGGCTGTCACGCCGATCGCGCTTTCAACGCAGGCACTCGCAAAAGATCCGCTACTACTTGGTGAACTGCAGGCTGGTGATCGCGCGGGAAATCACGTTCTCCTGAATCTGCACCAAATCCGTGTCCGCCAGCGTCATCCCAAAGATCGTATACACACTGGCCCCACGCGGAATGTAAGCGACTACTCCGGACCAATCTTTCTGGTCCACGCTCCCGCGAAACCGCCGCTCGATCGCAGTGACCCCGGAAATCGTGACGCGCTTCTCGTCCAGCGGACGGAAGTTCTCCATCACATCGTGCAATCGCTTGTCCGCGACATCCATCACGCTCGCAAGCGACTTGCCTCCGGTCTCTTGCCCAATTAGCAGATAGGTCGTCTGATCGTCCGTCCCCATCGCGGTAATCGCGCCCGGAAGAATCTTGCGCGCACCTTCGATCACTTTCCAGGTCGGCGGTTTGTACATACGAAAACCGTATGTGTCGTTCGTGTAGCTATTCCCGCTCACTTCCTCATGCATTGGTTCCGGCGTAACTGGCGTCGGCGGCGCTGCGACCGTGGCCACTGCGGGCTGCGAATGGCTTTTCGGTGTTGCCGGTGCGTCGCTCTTGGCCGAAGGAGTCGGCGTATCGGTATGCGGATACTCGACGATGGCATTTGCCGCCGAATCCGCGTCGGACGCCTTTGGCGCAGGCGTGGCCGCAGCGTGCTCGGTCTGGTCAGGTTTCACAGGCGGCGGTGCTGATGAAGCGGCAGCCGCAGCGGTCGGCGCGGCGGCGCTGGGCTTTGCCGCAGTATCGGCCTTCTTCGCGCCGTCGCTGACGACGATGGAAACGACCTGATCTTTCTGCACCACGGCGAACCCGTAGCTGGTCTTCACCTTGAAGGAGTTGTCCTCGAACCCGACAATTGTGCCGACGATCTTCGTGCCGTCCTTCAGCTTGATCTCGTCCGCGTGGGCTCCCGCTGCGGAGAACAACGCTGCGAGCACAACGAATCCGCCTACGAGTCCAGTCCGACGTGTCATGGTTCCGAGTATCACGCCACGTGGCCCGAGCAGCAAGCGTGCGTGCAGCGCGGTTGCTCGTTTAGTCAGCAGAAGCCGAGTGTTTCAGCCGGTGCTGACTCCCTTCAGAAAGCCCGACGGCACAATGCCGTGTGTGGCGATAACCGTAGCAGGCATTTCGACCTGAGATGACCAGCGGTAAATGCTTAGTTGGACTGTTGAGTTACAATCCGGCACATGATTGTCGTCGGCGTACTGGTTGTTTCACTGCTGCTGTTTCGTGCTGCTGGCGCGCTCGGGGTGGCGGCGCTCGCTTCCTGGGTCGCGTCCACGCGCTGGGCCTTGGCGGTGATGTTCCTCTTCGTGGGGGTCTTACACTTCACGCGTCGAGGTCGTGACGAAATGGCTCGCATGGTCCCGAACGCCTTCGGCAATGCCATGGCCATCATCTACTTCACCGGGGTGTGCGAGATCGCTGGCGCAATCGGCATGCTGATTCCGCGAACGCGGGTGCTAGCGGGCGTCTGCCTCATCGTATTCCTTATCGCTGTTTTCCCTGCGAATGTGAAAGCCGCGCGCGAGAAGCTTACCGTAGGCGGAAGACAAGCCACCCCGCTCGTCCCGCGCACCGCGATGCAGATCCTCTTCATTGCGCTGATTTGGTGGTCCACCCTAGGAGGGTAGGCGACAAGACTCGTGGGGCATTTACTGCAGGACGCCCGACGAGATCGGGTAAACGCCGGGAGCGGAGGACTTCCAGGGCACCCACTCGCCTTCTATCGAGCGGGTACGCCGCGGTCCGGGAGAGCCGGGCGATCACTTGCGATCACCCTGAAAGGCAATGGGACAGCGGCGGCACCCGCCATAATGGTTTCATGCAAGAATTAGTGTAGGCGAACAAAAAGCAAAAGTCAAACAGCTCGCCAACTTGGTCCGGGCGGCCATTCAACGGTTTGGGCGCGAACGCGCGCGGCCTTGGGCTCGCGGTTTTGATTTTCGTTTGGCCTTTAATTCTGGCGGCGATTGGATGGTGCGAAGTTCTTGTTGTAGGAGCGCGAATTCGGATTCAAGAGATTGTAACGCGCCGGCGGCTTCGGCTAGATTGCCAGCGCGGCCGATAGCTTCGAGGTTGCGCGCAGCAGCTACTGCTTTGGATGCCCCGAAGATCGCGATGGAGCCTTTCAGCAGGTGCGCAGCTCCGGCCAGTTTGACTGCATCTTTCTTTGTGACGGCTGTACGAATCAGCGCGAGCGTCTTGGGCGCATCCGCTAGAAATGATTTGGCTAGCGAGCGGATGAGCTTTTCGTTTCCGCCGGTGGTGCGCTGGAGGTGCGCAGCAACATCCTCAGAATCCGCTACCGTGTCGGTGAGTGCGGGTTGCGCCGGCCAGGAATGTAGCGCGTTTGGCGCGGTCTGCGCTGGTTGTTGAGGTTGCGTCGCAGCTCCTGCTTCATCCGTTTTTCTTCGGTTCTGCGCTGCCGACTCAATTACTTCATATAACTTGTCCACGTGCACCGGCTTCGCAAGGTACGCGTCCATGCCGGCGCTTCGGAATCGAGCTTCGTCTTCTTCGCTGGCATGGCCGCTGAGGCCGATGATTATTTGATGCCTTCCCGAGGAGGCTTCTCGTTGACGGATTGCGCTGGTTGCTTGCAATCCGGTCATGTGCGGCATTTCCTCGTCCATCAGGACAATGTCGAAATTGTGGCGCTCGAGTGCGGTGAGTGCCGCTCGGCCGTCGCCCACGCCCTCAGCGGAATGTCCGCGTTTATGCAGTAGTTCGACAACAAGATCGCGATTGAGGTCAGCATCGTCCGCAACGAGGATGTGGAGGGGTTTTTCGGCCCTGCTTCTCTCGCGTGATTTTTCTTTTCGAGAGGACTTTTCGGCTGGCGCGGCAACGGTTTCAAGTGCCGGCATCTTCGCGACGCGAGGGAGACGAAACCAGAATCGCGAGCCACCCTGCTCGCGGGTCTGCGCGCCGATCGTGCCGCCCCAGCGTTCGACGGTGATCTTGCAGAAATAAAGACCGAGGCCGGCCTTTCCCGCATGGGTCTTACCTTTGGAAAACAACGCAAAAAGCTGATCTACGGGCTGACCTTGCGGCAGTCCGGGGCCTTCGTCGTCCACAAATGCAAGCACGAAATCGCTTTGATCTTCCAGGCCGATGGTGACGGTCGATGCTTTCGGTGTGTAACGCATGGCATTTTCGAGCAAATTGCCGAAGATGCGGTCGAGGCGTGAAGCGTCGCCTACGACGTGCCAATCACGAGATGCATCCGTGCGCGGACCGAGCCGCAAATGAATGTCGCGCTCACGGAAGGCAGTGGAACATTCCTCAATCGCCTGTTTCGCACACGCGAGCAGGTCCGGAACTTCGGTTGCGGTGCCATCCTTCGCTTGCTGCGTGGCGAGGTCGCTGGAAAACACTTCGAGGATGCCGCGAATCATCAGTTCCTGGCGTTGAGATTCGCGCTCGCCGGCCTTGACATATTTCTTCAGCGCAGTGGGCAAAGACTCTCGTTCGAGAAGATGGAACACGCCATTCATCGCGCTGAGCGGCTGCGTGAGATCGTGAACGATGCAGTGCAGCAAGATTTCTTTCTTCTGAATTTCTTTGATGAGCTTTTCGTGCTGGAGAAGGGAATCGCGGGCGGTCTGGAACCACGCCTGTTGCCGTGCAAATGTCTCCGAAAGATGGCGAACGATCAATATCTGTTTTCCATCGAGCAGG
Source organism: Candidatus Acidiferrales bacterium (assembly GCA_035258265.1). Lineage (GTDB taxonomy): Bacteria > Acidobacteriota > Terriglobia > Acidiferrales > UBA7541 > Palsa-295. The sequence continues at coordinate 3,701 of DATEVZ010000122.1, read as the reverse complement.
TACGCGGAGGCTTCAAGGGGCGTTTCTTTCGCGGAGTTGCCACGCTCGATCCAATTGCCGGAATCGAGTGATCCTTGGGACCGGGAATTCCAGAATTCCCCGGCATCAAAAAAGAAATTGTCGAGGAAGGTAGATTTATCGCCCAACCGAATAATTCGTTCACCGACGGGCTGCGCGCCCCAGATGTCTTCGCACCACGCCGGCCAGCTGCCGATCAGCCGGAAGCCGCCTTCGCCCAGATATTCGAAAAGCGCGTAGCCTTGCGCCGTGAAAAACAATTCAAAAATGGAGTTCGGGTACATTTAACCAGCCAGCATTGCTTGCGCGAGGTGCAGAAATACCTTCTCGACGGCGTCGCCAGTTTTCGCGCTGGTGTGCTGCGCGGTCCAGCCATTTTCGGTCAGTTTGGATTCTTGAACAGAGTCGATTTCCCATTGATCGGCGAGATCGTCTTTGTTAAGAACCAGCACGGCCGGAAGCTTCCCGATTTCTTGCACGATACGTTCGTGCAGCGACAACGCATCGGTCAACGTTTGCTTGCGCGTGCCGTCAACAACAAGCAGATAGCCGGCCATGCCACGCAGGTAAGACATGCGCATTTTTTGGTAAGCATCCTCTCCGTAGATGTCCCAAAGCATCAGTGTGATGTCTTCACCGTTCACGTTCACGATTTTCTTGTCCACTTTGACGCCGATGGTGGTGTGGTACGTTTCATCGAAAATGCTTTCGACGAAACGCCGCACGAGACTAGTCTTCCCGACAGAGAAAGAACCCAGCATGCAGACTTTCTTCTGGAGCATGGCAATGTCCGCTCAGTATACGGGGGCAGCGCCGGAAGCGGCGCCGGACGAGGCGGCGGAGAAATAGACCTTGAAGGTGACGCTGCGGTTGAGCTGCCGGCCGTCTTCGGTATCTTCGCTGCGCAAGGGTTGGGTGGTGCCTACGCCGTGTGGACGTAAGTTGACGGCTTTAACGCCGTTGCGCAGCAGGCTGCCGCGAATCTGGTCGGCGCGCTGCTGACTGAGCGGAAGATTCGTGGCCTCAACGCCCGTGGTATCGGTGTGGCCAACCAGGTCAACGTCAACGGCTTCGTGCAGACGCGTGGCCTGCGCCACCAGCTCACGAATATTCTTTTCCACTTGCGCAAGGTTGTTTTCTTGTCCGGGTTCGAGTTCCGCGCGGCCCAGAGGGAAAAGCAGCACCGTTGATTCAATGGCATTTTTCTGGGCGTTCAATTCCTGCACGGTGGAATTTTGCAACTGAGATTCATCGAGTTTGCTGACGCCGGCAATCCAGGGACCTCTTTCTTCGAACTGCGTGATCCATTGTTGCGGAGCAGCGCCCGCAGCATCAAGCTCACCACCTTTCGCATTGAGTTTTACGGATGCAGGCGGATGCAGAAGTGCGTTGGCGCGTTTCGCCACCATTGCATCATCCAGCGAATAATACGGGGCCAATTGTAGATCGGCAAAATTTGGATCGAGGCCTGCCTGCGAGATGAGTTTTCTTGGATCCTCAGCCAGCGGGTCGCGAAATCCCTGGATGTGAAATGTCCGGCCGTCCTTCGTGTAAGAAACCACGACGATGCCCGCTTGCTGGCGCAGCGCATGCAGGAAACGCGACCATTCCCACAGCAAGTAAGTTGAGTAGCCTCCCCAAGCAAGTAGAAGCACTAACGCGACAACACCGGCAATGATCGCGGCGCGCGGTTTTTTCTTCTCCACGGGCTTCTCGCGATACTGCGTTTCGAGCAGTCGCGCGATGCGATCTTCGGCAGATCGAAACGGGGCGGCATCACCTTTGAAATTAGCCAAGGCGGAACTGTAGAAGCGCTGGATGTCTTCGAGCGTTTCGTCCATCGCGATGCTGTAGCTTTCGGGCGCGTGGCCGCGGATGGCCGCGGCGATCACGGCACCAGGTCCGGTGACCACGCGAATTTGCAGCTCTTCGAACGTCATGTTCCCCAAAGTTTCGGTCTTTTCGGGCGTGAAAGAGTCGCGCGCGAATTGCTGTATCGCCGAAAGCAGGCCCGCGACCATGTCCGCATCCTGCGTGGCGGCAGTGGGAGCGACGACGTGGCTGAGCACCAAGCCGGTCTCGCGATGAATCAGGAAAACCTGTTCAACGCGATAAACCAAACTGTGCATCAGCACGATTTCCGCGAAAGGCTTGCCGGTGCGGAAGGATTCGATGCGCCACTTCAGACCTTGCCAGGAGAGGCTGTGCTCGAGGGCTTCATTGAATGATTCGAGCATAGAACGCAGAGTTTCGCTGATGGATTTGCGAATAGCTGGTCCCATGACCGGGAACAAAGCATCGGCCAGAACTTGCGGATCGCGACGGACGGATTCGCGAAGAGTTTCCTGAATCGTGGGAGCGAGCGCGTCGGCGAGAGCTTCATCATCGCCCTTTTCGCGGCGCATCTGAATCGCTTCTGCGACCACGGAACTGACGTCCTGCGTGCGTTTTTCAAGGTTTTCCAGGCGGTCCTGAATCGCCGCGATGCCTTCCTGTTCGGGCTTGACGATCAGTTCGCGCAGTTCTTCGTAGGCGTGGTTATTGTCCGTCGGTTTTTCCTGGGCCTGCGCCACAGGGGCGCGGCGTTGCGCTTGCTCGGCCATGTTGGAAGGATGAAGGTCTCGGGCTGGCGGGTTCATGGCACGCCTCCCGCTGAATTCCACGATTCCTTATTCACTCGCTGGCTATTCTTCCGGCAGCTCGAATTTATTTTTGAGGCGCAGGGAGAATTCGTTGAACAAGTCGGCGAGGCCGGCGCGATCGGTTTTTTCATCGCGCAGAACTTCGACTTCGCGATTCAACGCAGCGGTGGTGTCGCGGCGCAGCTTGTCAATTTCGGCGGAGACGGATTTGGAGTGCTCCAGCATTTTGGTGCGCAATTCGCTGTGGCCGTCGGCCATTTGCTCCTCGAGCTGCGACAGTTTTTTCTCAATGACCTTGGCACTGTCCTTGATTTCGCGCGAGATTTCCTTCAGGCCTTCGGTGCGCTCGGACTTCTCGGCCTTCAGGCGCTGGCTGAGCGAGTCCCCTTCTTCCTTCATGTAATTGCTCAAGGTGTCGAGGCGCTTGGTCATGTCTTCGCGCAGGGTTTCGACCGCTTTGGTTACGGTGTCTTCCAAACGAGTAAAGCGCTTCTCGTAATCGCGCATCTGCGACCCGAACAATATGTCGCGTATCTTGTCTACGTTGGCGCCTTCCGCGTTCTCTTTGCCGGATGAATTGGGGATTTTTGCGTCCGCCGGGGATGCCATTTTCCTACCTCTCCTTTGAGTGCCCTTAACGCCATGCCGGGGGGACCGTCGCGTGTTGGGGCGGGGCATGGCGGCGACACTACTACAAAGGGCAGTCCCTCGCAATATATAGGTGGTTAACAGGGCATGAATGGGAGTAGTAGAAGTTCTGGAACTCGGCCAAGTCTCAACAGGAAACGCGGCGACGCTGTTAGCGCCTCTACTTATCGATAAAAGCTCGCAAGCGCGCGTAGCCGGCACGGCTTACGGGAAGTTGTGCTCCATTGGCGAGCACCGCGACGTGGCTGTCCTTGGCGAACGGCTCGACTTTGGCGACGCGCTCGAGATTGACGATGTAGGACCTGTGGATGCGCATGAATCGGGAGGGATCGAGAGCGGATTCCAGGCTCGAAATTGTCTGCTGCTTCAAGTGCTTTTTGCCGTCGGCTGCCA
>DATEVZ010000121.1:0-9699 GCA_035258265.1 Candidatus Acidiferrales bacterium | reverse complement strand
CGGGACATGTGCGTAGGCTGATGAAGGACGCGTACCCGGATCTCGAAGAACACGCGGGACGAGTTACACGAGTCCTCGATGAAGAGGAAAAGCGCTTCACTCGCACGATCGAGATTGGACTTAAGAAACTTGACGAACACTTCGCCCATTGGACACCGCAAGCTCTGGAACAGTTACGAAAAACAGCATCAGAGAGCCCGGTGTCAGGGCCTTTTGAATCGGGTTTCGAAGCATTCACGCTGTACGACACCTACGGCTTGCCCCGAGATTTTATCGAGGACGCGTACCGAGATGCCCGAATCCCATTTCCTGAGCGTGGCTTCGAGCAGGCGATGCAGGAACAACGCACTCGCGCGAAAGCTTCATGGAAAGGTGCGCACAAGGACGCGGCGAATCCTGTTTACTCGAAGCTCGCGCAAGCATTCAAAACCGAACCCGATTTTTACTTTGGCACCAAGACGCGCGACGCGCGCATCGAGTCCATCGTCACCAAAGACGGCGCGGTGAACGCAATCAAAGCGGGGGCCGAAGCCGAAGTCGTCCTCGACCGCACGTCCATCTACTCCGAATCCGGAGGCCAGGTCGCCGATACCGGCTCGTTCTACGACAATTCCGAATCGCTCGAACTCGCCGAAGTGCGCGGCGCGTACTATCCCGTTACGGGCTTGATCGCTCACCGCATCGTTGCGAAAGAAGACCTGCGCGTCGGCGATCATCTCGCCACCATCGCCGATCCCGAACGCCGCGTTCGCGACATGCGCAACCACACCGCCACGCATCTGCTGAACGCCGCATTGCGCAATATCCTGGGCACTCACGTAAAACAGGCCGGCTCGCTCGTCGCGCCCGACCACTTGCGATTTGATTTTTCGCACTTCGCGCAAGTGGATCCCAGCGAACTCAGCGAAATCGAGCAGCAAGTGAACGAAGAGATCCGCAAGAATCTCGAAATGCGCACGGACATCATGAACATTGACGACGCGCTCGCTTCCGGGGCGCTTGCCTTCTTCGGCGACAAATATCCCGAGGCCAACGTCCGCGTCGTCACCATCCCGGATGCCTCCGCGCCGCGCGGCTTCTACAGCAAGGAGCTTTGCGGCGGCACACACGTCATTCGCACCGGCGACATCGGCGTTTTCAAAATCGTTGCCGAGCAATCCGTCGCCGCGGGCGTTCGCCGCATCGAAGCTATTTCCGGCGATCGCGCTCTCGCCGAATACCAGAAATCCCTCGCAACGCTTCGCGCCGTCGCGGGAATGTTGAACGCCGGCGAAGATGAAATCATCGCCGCACTCGAACGCCAGTTCGAATCCACCAAGCAGCTTGAAAAGCAGCTTGAAGCGCTGAAGCGCAAAGCCGCCGGCTCGATCGCCTCCGATTTGGTCGAACAGGCCCGCACCGTGAAGGATGTTCGCCTGATTGCCGCCCAAGTCAACGGTTTCGACCGCGAGGCTCTACGCCAGTTAGTCGACGTGCTGCGCAAGAAAATAGGCTCTGGCGTAGTCGTCCTGGCCGCCGCCGAAGACGGCAAAGTCGCTCTAATTACAGGAGTTACCAAGGACCTGATCCCCAAGCTTCACGCCGGCAAGATCGTCCAGGAATTAGCCAAGCTCCTAGGCGGTTCCGGGGGCGGAAAACCCGATTTGGCGGAGGCTGGCGGAAAAGACACATCGGGCATACAAAAGGCCCTTGACCACGTTTACCCTCTCCTCGACCGATTGCTATAATTCCTGTCGCGCCAGATGCTTACGCCGGAGAAGCCTCCTTCTCGGGTGTATGCCTGTCGCTCGTTTGTTCGCGGAATAGCGCTCTGCCTTCCCAGGCCTGTTGTGAGCTGTCTCTGACCGTTGTCGTCAAGCAGTCGGAGGTCGGCAAGCATAATGAAGACAAACTGCATCCCAGTTGCAGTGCTGGTCGCGAGCGGCTGGCTGACGCTAGCTTCGCCTGGCCACGCTCAGATCTCGACTTTGGTGGACGCGAACGGCAAGCTTACCTTCGTGAATGGGGATTCCCCTAAACCACGTCGAGGGAGTACTATAAGTTCTCCCTCGGCAGCTGGGGGTCGTGCTACGGCCATGTCATCAGAGGAAACGGCCTCGACGCTCGGCGCCACGGACGGGCGCCTCGATCGCATCGTGCGTGACGCGGCGGCCCGGCACCAGGTAGATCCCGCGCTGGTTAAAGCCGTCATCAGCACGGAATCCGGCTGGAATTCCCGCGCGGTTTCACGCAAGGGTGCCGTGGGACTGATGCAGTTGATTCCTGGGACGGCGCAACGCTTTGGTGTCGGCAATCCTTTCGATCCCGCGCAAAACGTGGAAGGCGGGACGACGTATCTGAAGTCGCTGCTCGATCGTTACAACGGCGACCTGACGAAAACGCTCGCGGCCTACAATGCCGGTGAGCGCGCCGTCGATTTGAGCAGAGGCGTTCCGGCGTACCCGGAAACGCAAAGGTACGTACAGAAGGTCACCGACGCATATTTTCGCCCCGGCTCCGGCCGCGACCAGGCGCTCTGGACTCCGCCAAGAAATCCAGTGCGCAAGGAAGTGGATTCGAATGGCCGGTTAATTTTCACCAACGAGTGACGCAAGTGGTTTCCGCCAGAACCTATTTTTCGGCCAAATGCCTGTTCCTAGCGCTGGCGCTAGCTGTTGCTCTTTCCACGCCCGCGGCCGTGGACAAGCGGATGCAAGCGCGCGAGCAGTTCGAGCGCGCCGTCAGGCTGCGCACCACGCTCGAAGCCGAGCCGGATAACGAACGCAGCCTCGTCGACTATCGCCAGGCCCTCGCCGCCTACCACAAAGTTTATTTGATCTCTCCGCAGTCCGAGGAAGTCACGCCCAGCCTGGTCGCCGAAGCCGAGCTCTACGACGAAATGGGCCGCCTCTTCGACGCGAAGTATTTTCAATCTGCCATCGAAACCTACGACTTCCTGCTGAAACAGTATCCCGGCAGCCGTTATCGCAGCCAGGCGATGTATTCCATCGGCGAAATCCAAAAAGAGGGATTGAACCAGCCGGATACCGCTGAAGCCACTCTGAAAGATTACTTGAAGCACTTCCCGAAGTCGGACCGCTCGGAAGACGCTGGCGCCCTGCTGAAGCAAATCGCGGCCGCGCGTGAGAAAGCCAAAGAGGACGCTGCTGTAGCAGCGGCTGCGGATGCTTTGCCGGAACTCAAGGGCAAAGTGGTGCAACAGCGTGAGAGCGACAACGGCACGCCGCGCGTCCTGGATATCAAGATGTGGAACGCGGACAACGCGATGCGCATCGTAGTGACGCTGGAAGATACGGTCGAATTCAGCGCTTCGCGCATCGCTTCCCCAGACCGCATTTATTTCGATCTGCACCGCGCGAAACTCACGCCCGTGATTGCCAAGAAGAACTTGGACGTGAAGGAAGGCCTGCTGAAATCAGTGCGCATCGCGCAGAATAAAGATGGAGTCGTGCGCGTGGTCCTCGATGTGGACGGCGCACGCGATTACTCAGCGTATCTGCTCGCGAATCCATATCGCCTGGTGATCGAGGTGCGCAGCAAGCCGCCGGTGACGACCGCTAAGGCATCGACCGCCCAGCCCCCCACGACTGCGGCTGCCGCTGCTCCGTCTGCGGCAATTCCGACGCTTTCGGTGGTGTACGCGGCGAAAGCAGATACTGAGGCGCCCGTCACCAATCGCCCTGCGGCCAGCGAGACGGTTGTGGCTGAGGACAAACCTGCGCCCACTTCAGTGAGGTCTGCTGCCGCGAAGAAAATTGCCGCCAAAACAAAAGCCGATGTGACAAAGGCAACCCCGCTTGTCCCGCCCAGCGTATCCAAGCCGACTCGCGACGGGCAGCGCTCACTGACGCGCGCTCTCGGCCTGAAGATCAGCCGCATCGTGATCGACCCCGGCCATGGCGGCCACGATACGGGGACCATCGGCCCGCATGGCCTGATGGAAAAAGACCTGTGCTTGGATGTTGCTCTGAGGCTTGGCCACGAGATCGAAGAGAAACTGCCGGGCGCCGAAGTGGTCTACACGCGCAAGGACGACACCTTCATCCCGCTCGAACAACGCACCGCCATCGCCAATGAAGCCAAGGCGGATCTATTCATTTCGATCCACGCGAACTCCAGCCATGACGAAGCCGCACGCGGCATCGAAACCTACTACTTGAATTTTGCGACTTCGGCGGAATCCATGGAGGTTGCGGCGCGCGAGAACGCGCTGTCCCAGGAATCGCTGCACGATCTACAGGACATCATCAAGAAAATCGCGCGCAACGAAAAAGTCGAAGAGTCCAAGGAACTGGCCAGTGACATTCAAGACTCGCTGACGCATCGTTTGCAACTGGTGAGCCAGAATGAGCGCAACCGCGGAGTCAAAAAGGCCCCCTTCGTGGTGCTCATCGGCGCGAACATGCCGTCAGTGCTGTCCGAGATTTCCTTCATCAGCAACCCGAGCGACGAAAAGCTGCTCAAGAAGACCGATCAGCGCCAGCGCGTCGCCGATGGGCTGTATCGCGGTATCGCTTCCTATCTCGAAAGCCTCAATAGCCTCTCCTACGACAAGTCCAAGCTGGTTTCCGACAACCACACCGGTTCCGGCGGCGGCTCCGCAATCGTCGCTGCCGAAGGGAACCCTAAGTAGAATTTCGGCGTCTAATGTAAGATGGTATCCATGCGTCGTTCCATATTTCTGCTCACCATTGGCCTATTCTTAAGCGCCATACCGGCTTCCGCCCAAGGCATCTTGCCGAGTTCTTTCGCGGGATGGACCGGTGACCCTCAGCCCGGCATCCCAGCTCCGGCTGTATACAGCGATCATATTGCGAGCATGGCAGCTGGCCAGCTCGCTGCGACACAACAGGAATACGGGTTCGTCTCTGGGGAACAAGCCGCATACTCGCGGGCCAACCAGAAGCTTCAGGTCACGCTGTATCGCATGAAGGACCCCAGCGGCGCATATGGCCTATATTCCTACCTGCGCTCTCCGGACATGCTACGCGCGGATATCACCGACCATTCGGCGATGTCGCGTGAACGGGCGCTCGTGCTGGATGGAAACCTCGTACTTGATATCTACGGTGCGGATCTGCAGCGCTCGGGCAAGGATTTGAACGCGTTGGTCGCGGCAATAAATCCAAAGGCCGAGCAGGGGCCTCTTCCCGCTCTCTCCGACCATTTGCCCACCAAGGGATTCATCGACCGTTCCGACAAGTACATCCTCGGACCGCAGACGCTAAATCAATTTTTCCCCGTCACGACGAACGACTGGCTCGGATTTGACACGGGGGCCGAAGCTGAAGTCGCGAGATACCACGTGGACGGGCGCGAGCTGAATCTGCTGATTGCGGACTTCCCCACTCCGCAAACCGCGCAGAAAAAATTGGCGCAACTTCAGCAGGATTACCATGTGAATGCACCGGGCACCGATCCGAACGGCTCACCGATTTTTGCAAGACGCTCGATCACGTTGCTCGCCATTGTTTCCGGAGCGCGAACTCGTGAGGAAGCAAACAAAGTGCTGGACCAGATTCAGTCTGGAACCGAAGTCACATGGAACGAGCCGACCTTCCAATTCAAGGAGCCTGCAATCACTACGATGATCGTCGGTGCGATAATCGGCACCGGAATCATCTGCTGCTTCGCGTTAGTTTCGGGCCTCGCATTTGGAGGATTTCGACTCGTAATCAAGCGTTGGCTGCCGGATAAAGTCTTTGATCGCAGCAGTCAGATGCAAGTCCTGCAATTAGGCCTCGGCAGTAAGCCTATCAATTCAGAGGACTTCTACGGCATCGGCCGCAAACCATCGAAGTAACCAAACAGTGGAAAACACATCGATTTATTGCAACTAACGTATTATCATTGACTTACAACTGAGTCAAAAAGTGTCTTTCCTGCTTGACTGATTTCCTTGGCCCGTACTAGACTGCGGTCGAGGAAAGGGTTCTGTGGCCTACCGCGCAGTGGCCTTGGAGCTTTCTCCCCTCGGAGGCCCGCTGAAAGGCGGGCCTTCTGCTTTTTTAGGGCCATTCTGGCAACATAACGGCACTTCCAACGCAGCCATCCGGCAAAAGCGAGGACGAAGAGAACGATTTCGAGTGCCGCAAAGGCAAAGAGCACCGTCTCAAGATTGCTCTGCGCTTCACACCCCAACACTTCCAGGACTCGATAGCCCCAAGCCGTGGCAACAAGGAATATCAGAAGTACTACCGCAAGATGCAAAACGGCGAAGAGCAGCGTCACCGGTGAATCCGGGACGCAACACGCGCGAGAAACACATCACGGAATTGCAGACGGTAGAAAACGTTGACGCACACAAGCCAGCGGATGAAAGCGCATTGCGCAGCGCGGATGCCAGCGCGCGATTTCATGAAACCGTGCCTGGGAGTATCATTCATCGCGAAAAACTCTACAACGACGTATGGCCAAACTCAAATTGCACGGTGAACGTACTTGCGCTAGAAACTCGTGGAAAACCGCAAAAAATAGCTTCGCGAAGGCGCAATCGCGTTTCCAGAAAAAAGTCCGCCGAAATCAATCACGTTCAGACGGTTATTGAGGTTCTGTCCGTCGGCCTGAAGGCGCATGGTGAGCCGGTCGCTCTTGTACACATCTGCGCCAACGGACGCATTGATGGAAAGCGAGGGCTTGACGCGGCCGCGCTCAAAATTGACGCGATCCACCACGGCCTGGCCGTACTGCGCCAGCGCTTGGTCGGGAGTGCCGCCAAAATCGAATGGCAAGCCGCTTCCGTAGTCGGCTCCGCCTGCTAACCACAGGCGCGGCCACAACTGGTAGCGAAAGCGCGTCCGCAAAGTATTGCGTTGATCCTGCGAATCCGGGAAGTGGCCCGTGAGCTGAGTCGCTGCGTTCGTCGCGTCAACACCCAGAAACAGACCTCCGGTAACCGGAAACCACGCGTTGCCGACCATGTAGGAATAGCTGAGAAAGCCGGAAAGATGACCCCAGTGCGGGATTTCGATCTTACCTTCCGCACCATAAATAATGGCTTTATCGAACGCGACTGGAAAGCTTACGCCTGTGTTCAACAATTGGTCGTCATCGGCGTAATCGCGCGCGAAACGGCGGAAGATATTCGCATCCACCCTCAGTTGGCCGAAGAAACCTTTGCTCACTCCGGCTTCGTAGTAATCCCCATGAGAGGGCCGGACAGGCAACCGCAAAATGTCGGGGTTCAGCACGATTACATGGGGCGAACTGGAAAGCAGAATATTTTCGAAGGACGGCGTCTGAAATATCCGATCGTACGAAGCGTGTAAAACCAGATCCGCAGACTGAAAATACCGCGCGACGGAAAGGCGCGGGCTTATCGCGCTCTGCTTCACTACCAGCTGATAATGATCCCAGCGCAAGCCAGCGCTGATGGTCCATTTGCCAAGGCGGATCATGTCCTGGACGAACGCAGACTGCTCGAGGTCAGGACGATTCCCTGCAAAAGAAAAAGTGCTCGGCGTACCCGGATCAAAATAGGTCGGATTGGTTATCGCGTCGCTGAAATTCTCGTGCAAGAACGTGACGTCGGATTCGACGCCCGCCTTCCATTCCTGATTTCCGTGATGTACCGAGATCGTGCCCTTGAAATATCCTTCGCGAAACCAATTGTGCTGAAAGGCGATGATCGGCGTGGAAAACGCATTTGAATAAAGATCGCTGGAATTATCGCGCACCATGCCGCGCAAATCCCCCACGACATTGGAACAGAAGATGTGCGAGTAGGAAATCGAGCCCATGGTTTCAAAATTGTCCGCGGTCTGACGCTGACCGTTTGCTTCCTGGACTTGTTCGTTGGGGATTTCGTAGCGCGCGAGTTCGTGCCGCACGCTCATGGTCAGCCGGTCGCTTGGAGTGAAATCGCGCTCGTAGGTCGCTGAAAAATCGCCGGTGGTGCCGGTATTCGTAAAGTTTTGCGGAACTACAGGATTGAGGTAGTGGCCGGTTTCGTCGCCGCTGGCACTCACACCGAACGTGTTCTTGCCCCAACTGTATTGAACTTTTGCGAAGGCTCCCGCGGTGTCAAAGCTCCCACCGGACAAGACCACTTGCCCATGGACGCCAGGCTGCGTATCGCGCAGCGTATTGATTTCCACAACGCCGCCCATCTTTCGGCCATATTCCGCGGGAAAGCCCGCAGTGTAGATGGTCATCGAGTCCACGTCATCCGCTTCGATTTCCGTTCCGAAGCCGGGAGAACGATTGTCAGTGAGCGGAACGCCGTCGAGCACAAATTGCGTTTGATACTCGGCGCCACGCGGATGCAAGACCGCGTTGCCCTCGTACAACCAGCCGGGCTGAGAGTTCACCAAATCCTGCAACGACCGGCCCGGCAGCGATCTGATGCGGTTGTCGACGAAATCCGGGCCTATCTGACTAACTGCACCTGGACCGTCGGGGTCAACCAAGGTGTCGCGGCCGCTGACTTTCACTGTCGCGTCAATTGCAGCGACACGCAGTTGGATCGTGTGCTCCGCCGGAATCGTGGACCGGACTTCGATCGTTTCCACGTAGGGCGCAAAGCCCGGCACATTTATGTGAATTTCATAGAGACCATAGGGAAGCCGTTTGGCCAGGATACGTCCGGATTCATCTGTGTCGAAAGCCTGGTGATATTGGCTCGCCTCGCTCACCAGCTGGACAGAGGTTTTCACCGCAGATCCAGAAGGATCGGCCACTTTCAGGCGCAATTCGCCGGTGTTGCTCTGTCCGTAGAGAGAACCTGCAAGCAAAAACCACGCTAGAAGTTTCTTCATTTTGCTGGCGATTTCGCGGCGAAAATTGCCACGCCATATGTTACCGGAAAGCGGTTTTGGTCGAAATGGCAGGCCTTTCGCCGCGGCATCAAAAAAAACACCACAAAGGCGGTCAGACGGCCTCGGATCGTTATTTCAATCCCAGGTGCAACGCTCAGCGAGTGGGCCGAATCAAAGGATGCATTCGACCTTGGTGGAGACGTGCAGTTGCTGACCTTTTACGTAGCGCCCAGGGTTCAGGAGACGATACACTGGTATGTTGACCAGCCCTTGGCGGGCCCACTGGCTCGGGTTCCTATTAGTCGTTCTACTGCTTTCGCTGTTTTTTTCGTTTTCCGCCTCGGCACAATCACAGCAACCGGTGCAGCCGGAAGCGCAGCAATCCGCTCCACCATCGCAGCAGCAAACCCAGCAACCTCAAAGCGGCACGCCAGCTTCGGGCCAGATAGCGAACGACCAAAAGAGCTCTCAGGATCAGACTTCACCGAAGCCCAACCAAAACGTCGCGCCGGTATCGAAAGACCGACTCTTTTACACTTTGCCGAACTTCCTCAGCGTGGAGAATGCCGCGAATATCCCTACGATGACGACGGGAGAAAAATTCAAGGTAATCGCGAGATCCTCGTTCGATCCGGTGGAATTTGTTTGGTACGGCGTAATTTCGGCTGTGGGTCAGGCTCAGAACAGCGAGTCCGCGTATGGCCAGGGGTGGGGCGCATATGGAAAACGCTACGCGACCAACTTGGCGGACGGCACTGTCGAAGGATTTATGACTAGTGCGATCCTCCCATCCGTGCTGAAGCAGGACCCCAGATACTATGTGCTGGGTCATGGGGGCTTCTGGCATCGCACCAGTTACGCGCTGAGCCGGCTGATAATCACGCGTTCCGATTCAGGGAGCTCTCAGTTCAATGCGTCCGAGATTTTCGGCTCAGCTAGCGCA
>DATEVZ010000120.1:0-4058 GCA_035258265.1 Candidatus Acidiferrales bacterium | reverse complement strand
GGACGGAAAAACGCAGTAACCTGTTCAGCGGTCTTGTAGCGGTCTTCGGGAAGAGGCAGCCGCACTACCAGCACGTGATCGGGTCGCAGTCCCAGGCGAACCTGGCGCAAATCGAGAAAGCTCTTCATCAATAGCCCTGCGCTGATAAGAAGGGTCAGAGACAGCGCGACCTCCAACGCGACGACTGCGTTCCGAACGCCTCCATGACGAAATCCCCCACCGACGCCTTTGCCGCTATCGCGCAGTGGGTCATTCAAGTCTCGACGGGAAATCTGCAACGCCGGAGCGAGGCCGAAGATTATCGCCGTCATCACTGCGACGGCGAGCGCAAACAGGAGCACCGGCGCGTTCATACGGATCACCGCCTCTGCGGGAATGATGTCTGGAGGGATCACGGCGATCAACGCTTTCAAGCCGGCCCAAGCCATCAACCAGCCGAACGTCGCGCCGCCCATGGCCAGCAGAAAGCTTTCGATCAGGAGCTGTCGCACGATCCTCCAGCGGCTCGCGCCCAAAGCCGCACGAATGGCAAATTCCTTTTCGCGTGTGGTGGCGCGCGCGAGAAGCAAGCTCGCCACATTCCCACAGCCAATCAGCAGAAGCAACCCCACGGCAGCGAGAACGATAAAGAGCGTCGAGCGAAATTCTCCAACGACCTGATCTGCGAGCGAAACTACATGGACCGTAAAGTGTTTCGGGTAATCCTTCGGATAAACTTTTGATAATTGCTGGGCCAGAACCGTGAGATCCGCTTCGGCCTGCGGTACGGAAACGCCGGGCTTGATGCGTGCGAGCAACCACCAATAGATCGGAAATTGACTATCGTTTGCTTTCGATGACCGGTCCATCGGATCGGGAATCCACATGTCAGCATCGCCCAGCGCAAAGCGGGGCGGCATGATGCCGACCAGTGTGCGTGCAGTTCCATTCAGCACGAACGATTGGTTTAAGATTTTAGGATTTGAGCTGAAACGCGCAACCCACGTCTTATAACGCATCACAAAGACAGGAGGCGCTCCCGGTTTGTAATCGTCCGGTTGCATCGCGCGGCCGAGCAATGGGGGAACGCCGAGGAACTCGAAAGTGTTGGGAGTTACGCGATGACCGTTGAATCGTTCAGTACCTTCCGCGGTCGTGTACAGGACGTCGGCATTGCTATCGCCGATCGCACCCTCGAAGACATGGTTCTGCTGCGCGTAGTCCAAAAACTCAGGCGTCGTAAACCCACCGCGCCCTCCAGGATCGCTCTGGTCGGTGTCGTGGATTTCGATCGCCATGAGGCGATTCGAATCTTTGTAGGGAAACGGCTCCAACAAAACGTGGTCAATTACGCTGAAAATTGCAGCGGAAGCACCGATGCCAAGCGCTAGAGTAAGGACGGCAACCGCAGTGAATCCGGGACTCTTCCGGAGCATGCGCCCCGCGTAGGAAAAATCCTGCCAGAGTGTTCCCATAGGTGCACCTCCAGCCCCACCTTTTCGTACGCAAACGCTCGGCTGTAAGTTCCCGCCTAGTCGCGCTCGTGCCAGAGCATGCCACTGGGCGCTCCGGCCGAATCCGATTCCGTATTGGTCTTGTCCCACTTTTCTCGCGAAAGAGGCTGAAGGGGCCGGAGTTTTTTCTTCTTCAGCGAGGAGTTCACTTCGTTGAGGTCCTTAGCGACGAAGGCATCAAACTCTTTCGCTACGTCGTCGAGATCGTGTTTCAGCGAATCAATTCGCGCCAATTGATAGTCGGTAGGCCGCCCTTCGTAGTTGTCCAGATCACCGTAAAGCTCGGTGGTGTGTTCGCGGATTCGCTCTTCTCCGGTGATCGCGCCGCCTTCCGTAGTGGCGACGATCTTCTTGCGCATCTCTTCGCATTTGGCGACGAGGGCTTCGAGTTGTTTGCGCACAGGATCGTTGGCTGGCATTTTCGCGGCGCGCTCGGCGAGTTCATCGCGCACACCGTTGATGCGTTCGACGTCGAAGGTCATATCGCCGAGCAGGTTGTAAGCGCGCATGATCGCATCGAAATTTTGCTTGCGGTCTTCGACGCTAAATTTCGCGCGTGCGTCCAGACTCACGACGAGCGGAGTGGTGTACGTTTCAGTGCCGCGCGTCATCTTTACGGTGTAAGTGCCAGGCAAAACGCGCGGTCCCCTAGCAGCTTCGAATGCCGCGGTGGCCGCGGGCGGAACATGCGGAGGCTTCAGGCGCATAGACCACTCTACGCGGCTCAATCCGCGCCGGCTATTGGCCGGAACCGTGTCTACCAGCTTGCCCTGCGCGTCGAAAACCTCGACTTTCATCTTGCCGTAAATGTGGCGCTTCTTCTGGTAGTAGTAAATCAAAGCCCCGTCGGGCGGATTCGGTCCAATGAATACGGCGCTGCCGTCGGGCCAACCTCCGTTAGCGTTCAGGCGCTGCTGCACGGGTTTGCCGGGAACGAACGCGGCCTCCTGCGTCATCACCTCGGCAGACAGTTTGCGCAGAGGAGTGATGTCGTCAACGATCCAGATGCCGCGCCCATGCGTGGCTACGACGAGCGATGATTCGCGAGCTTGAACCGTGATGTCGCGCACCGGGACGTCCGGGAACTCGTTGCCCTTGTACTGCGCCCACTGCTTGCCGCCATCCAGCGAAATCCACAACCCAAATTCAGTGCCGACGAAAAGCAGGTTCGGCAATTCGGTGTCTTCTTTGACGACGTGCGCAAAGCCGCGCACCCCGCTATCTTTGGCGACGATCGGGGTCCACGTCTTGCCGTAATCCGTGGTTTTGTAAACGTGCGGGTCCATGTCGCCGAACGTGTGCCGGTCGAACGTCGCGTAGGCTGTGGCGGGATCGAAGCGGCTGGCCTCCACCCACGACACCCACGAGAATTTCGGCAAGTCCGGCACGTTTGCTACAACGTTCGTCCAGGTCTTACCGCCGTCGCGCGTGAGCTGCACGTTGCCATCATCAGTGCCGACCCATATGGTTTGGCCGTCGCGCGGAGATTCGCTGATGGAATAGACGGTCGTGTGCATCTCGGCGTACGAATTGTCTACGGTTACCCCACCGGATTGTTCCTGCTTCTGTTTTTCTGGATCGTTAGTAGTCAAGTCGGGAGAAATGCGATCCCAGGTTTGCCCATGATCGCGCGAGCGGAAAAGGAATTGCGCACCAATATAAATCGTGCCCTTTTCGTTGGGACTCATGTGAATGGGCGTGTTCCAGTTGAAACGCAGCTTGCCTTCGCCATAATTCGGCTGTGGCTTGATGTTGCGCGAATCGAGTGTCATGCGATTCACACGCGCGACGTCGCCGCCTTGGGATTCGGCGTAAACGTAGGTCGAGTCGGCTGGGTCGGGGAAGACGAAGAATCCGTCGCCGCCGTACAAATTCTCCCAACGATGATTGCTAATTCCACCGGGATAGGCCGAGTCGCCGATCCAGTCGCTGTTATCCTGCAGTCCGCCGAAAACGTGGAACGGGTCCGCATCGTCAACGCTGACGTGATAAAACTGCGAAATCGGCAGGTTGCCCGCCTTCCACCAGGTGTTGCCGCTATCGTAGGAATACCAGACGCCGCCGTCGTCGCCGGCAATCAAGTGATTCGTGTTCTCCGGATTCACCCACACATCGTGAAAATCGCCGTGAGCGCTGCCGCCGATGGCGCTGAAGCTTTTGCCGCCATCGTCGCTCATGATCAAGGTGAGGTCAGGTTTATAGACCTTGTTTTCGTTCTTGGGATCCACGATCAAGTTAGCGAAATAAAATGGCCGCCATACCATGTATTGGCTACGGTCGCGCTCCTGCCATGTTTTTCCGCCATCATCGGAACGAAAGAGAGCGCTACGCGTGGATTCGATCAGCGCGTACACCACATTCGGCTTGGAAGGAGCGATGCTCACCGCGATGCGTCCCCAGGGCTTCGGCGGCAAGCCTTTGGCGCTGTTTTCGTCCAGATCACTCCACGTTGCGCCGCCGTCGGTGGTCATAAATAAGCCGCTGCCACTCAACGACGTAGGACTCTCGCCACCGGAACGGAACGTCCAGCCCTTTCGTCGAAAATCCCACATGCCCGCGAAAATA
>DATEVZ010000119.1:0-7322 GCA_035258265.1 Candidatus Acidiferrales bacterium | reverse complement strand
CATGGCGCCGTACACCAAGAAGATGTGGCGGTCCGCGTAATTCTCGTCCCAGAATTTGAGCAGCTCGCGCGCACCGGAAGGATTGTGTGCGCCATCCAGATACGTGTCGGGAGCGGTCCCCAGTCGTTCGAGACGGCCCAGCCATTTGGCCGACGCGATCCCGCGCTCGATGACTTCGTCATTGATCGGAAACCCGCGCTCGGCAAGGAGGCGGCTGGCGAGGGTGGCAGTGAGCGCGTTGCGCAACTGGAAACGTCCCAGCAGGGCCGGGGCCAGGATGATTTTTTTCTGCGAGTGCGTGAAAACGACCGTCGCACGATAAGAACCGCTGGAGTTTTGCAACTCTTCGAGGTGCGCTGCCGAGTCCACTTCCACCAGACGTGCGTCCATTTCGGCACAGCGTTTGGCAATCACGCCGCGGGCTTCCAGGCGTTGGCTGGCGCTGACGACCCACGCTCCAGATTTAACGATGCCGGCTTTCTCTGCGGCGATTTCTTCTATGGAATGGCCCAGATAGTTTTCGTGATCGAAGTCAACCGGTGTGAGGATGGCGACTTCAGGCTCGACGACATTCGTCGCGTCCAGACGACCGCCGAGACCTACTTCGTAAACGGCAAAATCCACGGTTTGTTGCGCGAAGGCGAGAAAGGCCATGGCGGTGACGCATTCGAAAAAGGTCGGATGCGCAGCTAGCTTTCCGGACGCCATCAGCGATTCGATTGCGGCGTGAACCTGGCTCCACGCGCCGGCGAAATCTTCGTCCGAGATGCTTTCGCCATTGATACGAATGCGCTCATTGATGCGTTCGAGATGAGGCGAGGTGTAGAGGCCCGTGCGCAGTCCCGCTGTGCGCAGGATAGCTTCGAGCATCGCGGCCGTGGAGCCTTTGCCGTTGGTCCCCGCTATATGCGCGCAGGGCGCGCTGCGCTGCGGCTGGCCGAGTGCCTCTGCAAGAATGGAAATATTTTCGAGACCGAATTTTTGTACTCGCGCTTGTTGCGGAGCGGCCAGTTCCCGGCCCAGCGAGAAAAGCGCGCGAACGGATTCCTGGTAGGTCATGAGGCTAACCGACAAAAAAATCGAGAGCGTTGCTGATGTAGGGCTTTAGTTCCTTGCGGGGGACGACGGCATCGAGGAAACCGTGTTCGAGGAGGAATTCGGCGGTCTGAAAACCTTGGGGCAATTTCTGTCGGATCGTTTGCTCGATCACGCGCGGGCCGGCAAAGCCGATCAACGCTCCTGGCTCGGCAATGTTCAGGTCGCCGAGCATGGCGTAACTGGCGGTTACGCCGCCGGTGGTGGGATCGGTGAGAATCGAGATGAAGGGGAGCTTGGCTTCGTCCAGGCGCGCAAGCGCGGCGGAGACCTTTGCCAGCTGCATCAGGCTGACAACGCCTTCCATCATACGTGCGCCACCGGAGCAGGAAACGATAATCAGCGGCTGGCGCTGCGCGAGCGAACGTTCGACGGCGCGTGCGACTTTTTCGCCCACCACGGCGCCCATCGAGCCGCCGATGAATCCGAATTCCATCGAGCAGCAGATCACGGGGCGTCGGTTCAGCCGGCCTTCGGCGGTGAGGATGGCGTCTTTCATTCCGAGCTTGTGCTGTGCCTCTTTCAAGCGCTGCGCATAGGGCCGGGTATCGGTGAAATGGAGCGGGTCGTTCGAGGCGAGGTCGGCGTCGAACTCGGCGTAGACTTCATCGTCCAGAAGCATTTCCAAGCGGCGGCGGGAGCTTAGGCGGAAATGGTGGTCGCACTTGGGGCAGACTTCCCAATTCGCTTCGAGGTCCTTTTTCCAGATGATGGCGCGGCAGGAGCTGCATTTGGTCCACATGCCTTCGGTGCGGACACGGCGCTCTTCGACCGGCGTGGGATTTTCGATTGGTTTTTTTTCGCGTTTAAACCAGGCCATGGCTTTTGCGTCCGCGATCCAGTGAACAGTTCAAAGTCGAGAGTTCGAAGCTAAAGCGCGCGGCGCCCCGGGGCGAGTCTGGGCGAAGAAAGGCGGCGGCAAGCCGCCGCACTCCAAAATATGCTTGCCGTGGTCCAGTTCTGAGTGAAGTCATCAATTTTTAGGTTCACCGCTCTTACGCTCGTAGCTAGTAATCGATCCCGCGTTGCGCCAGGATGCCTTTCGTGTAGGGATGCTTCACTTCGCGCATTTCGGTGACCAGGTCGGCGGCTTCCACTAGTTTCGGGTGCGCGTTCCGGCCCGTGCAGATCACGTGAACGCGCTCGGGACGCTTCTCCAATGATTCTACCACGCGCTCGGCGTCCAGCATTTTATAGCTGATCACGTAATTGATTTCGTCGAGGATGACCAGATCGTACTTATCGCTGTAAATCTGTTCGCGGCCGAATTCCCAGGCTTGCTCGCACATTTTCACGTCTTCGGGATCGGTGTCCGCGCCGCCGACTTTCACGAAGCCACGGCCCATCGGCCGGATTTCAAATTTATCATCGCCGAGCATTTTGGCCGCGTCCAGCTCGCCATAGTGCCACGAGCCTTTGATGAACTGCACCATCATCACGCGCAGGCCCTGGCCCACGGCGCGAAAAGCGGTGCCCAGCGCGCAGGTGGTCTTGCCTTTGCCCGGCCCGGTATAAACAATCAGCAGTCCTTTGCCTTCCGGCATGCAGCGAATCCTCGAAAGAACAGTTGAGAATAGTGAGCGTAGCTTGCGGAAACGTCAAGCGAGGAAGCGGTAGCCTACGCCGCGGACCGTCAGCAGATGCTGCGGCTTGCTGGGGTTTTTCTCGATGTAGCGGCGGAGGCGAACTATGAAATTGTCAATCGCGCGGGTGTCGGTGTCTTCGTGCAGGCCCCAGACATCTTCGAGGATGGACTTGCGCGAGACGGTGCGGCCTTTACTGCGTATTAGGTGGCGGAGGAGCTTGGCTTCCATAAGCGTGAGTTGGATGATGGTGCGGTCCACGCGCAACTCGAGGGTGCCGAAATCGATGGTCTTGCCTTCGAATGAATATACCTCGGCGTCGGTCGCGGAGCTTGGCGCCGAACCCGCTGCAGCTTCTTTCTCGTTGCCTGTAGCGGCCCGGCCCTTTGTTTCTTTCTTTTCGCCGCGCAGCCACTGATTGCGACGCAGCAGGCCTTGCAGCCGCGCTAGAAATATGGGCAATTGAAACGGCTTGGGCAGGTAATCGTCTGCGCCGGAGGCGAATCCTTGGAGTACGTCTTCGGGGCGGCCTCGCGCCGTGAGAATGAGGACCGGAATATAATTTTGGGCCTTGCGCAGCGCGCTGACTACGGTGAAGCCGTCTGCGCCGGGAAGCATGACGTCCAACACGACCGCGTCAAAATTTTCCTTTTTTGCCAGCAAGCGTTCGAGTGCGGTTTCGCCGTCTCCGGAAACCTCGACGGCATGTCCTTCGGCTTCGATATTGAAACGCAGACCCTTGGCCAGATGAGCTTCGTCTTCGACCACCAGCACGCGGCTCATGCGAGGTTTCTCGGCAATTCCATGGTGATCGTGGTGCCGCGGCCTTCGCCTTCACTGGCGGCGTAAACCTTGCCTCCATGCGCGCGCGCGATGGCGCGCACGATGAACAGGCCCAGGCCGGTTCCCTTCAATTGGAAACTGGCGCGCCCGGGGACGCGGTAAAAGCGCTTGAAGATGCGTTTGAGTTCCGGGGCGGGGATGCCGATGCCGTGATCGGTGACGCTCAGCACCACGTGATCGTCCGGGGTTTCGATGCGCACTGAGACGTCCACGCGATCGCCGGAATATTTCACGGCGTTATCGAGCAGGTTGGACACCGCTGTGCGCAGTTCGGCGGGATCTCCGTGCAGTAAGATCGGGCCGCCGTTCTTGCGCGCGCCTCCCGCGCCGTCTGTTGCAGAATCAAAGTGCAAAACGCCGGGCGCGAGGTGGTGGCGCACGCGCGCGAGTTCGATCGATTCACGGACAAGTTCGCTGAAATCCACTTCGATGTGATGGCGCTTGCCGCGCTTGTAGCCTACTTCGCCGGCCTTAAGGACTTGCTCGACCGTGCCGAGCAGGCGATCGGTATCCGACAACATCAAACTATAAAATTGCTGGCGCTGGGCTTCGTCGATTTCGCGACGCTGCATGGTTTCGAGGTAAAGGCGAATGGAAGTGATGGGGGTCTTCAGCTCGTGTGTGACGGCGTTGATGAAGCTCCCGTGCTGTTCGTTGCGGCGTATTTCACGGACCAGGAAGATGGTATTGAGGATCATGCCGGCGATGATGGCGAAGAAAAATATTACGCCGAAGAAAAGCAGGACGGCTTCGCGCCGGTTGAGGATGATCCAGCCGACGTTCAAGGCGACGGCAAGGGCCACCAGCGCGCTGCCCAGCACGACGAAAAATGCGATGGTCTTTCTGCGGCTCGCGATTTGCACGGTGTCTAAGGAGAATTGTACCGCGAAGCAGACTTCAAGGCGTCCTTCGACGACGCCGAGGAGGGCGCTTAAGGTAAACGGGCGCTTCGAGAGGCTGCGTGCCCCGCTGCGAAAGAGCTACAGTTCGACCGAGGCTAGCTCGCGCTGCACGTCTGGCGTGAGAGTCCGGCCTACGATGGATTCGTTCGTGCGCTTGAGTTCGGAGATTTTGGCGGTGTGAACTTTCTGGGCCATGCCGATTTTTTCCAGGAGCCAGATGACGTACCAGTTGAAGTCAACTTCATACCAGGTAAGGCCGTGGCGCGCGGAAACCGGATGCGCATGATGATTGTTGTGCCAGCCTTCACCCCAGGTGACCAGCGCTACCCACCAGCTATTCGTGGAAAGGTCGCGAGTCTTGAAGCGGCGCGTGCCGATGGAGTGGGTCGCGGAATTCACGAGCCAAGTAAAGTGCAGGCCTACCACCGTGCGCAGGAAGATGCCCCAGAGGACGAACGGAATGCCTCCGACGGCTAGGAGAATCAGGCCGAGGACGACCATCGGCACGTAGTGATATTTGGTGATCCAGACGTGGAACTTGTTGTGGGCGAGGTCAGGCACGTAACGTGCGAGCGTTGTGGTGTCATGGTGCATGGACTTGCCAGTCAAAATCCAGCCCATGTGAGACCACCAGGTGCCGTCCACGGGAGAATGCGGATCGCCTTCCTGGTCAGAATATTTGTGGTGAATTCTGTGGGTGGCCACCCAGAAAATCGGGCCGCCTTCGAGAGCGAGCGTGGCGCAAACCGTCAGCACATATTCGAGCCATCGCGGAACCTTGTAGCCACGATGGGTAAGAAGCCGGTGATAGCACATCCCAATGCCCAGGCTGGTCGCAATCCACCACAGAAACGCGGCGACAAAAAACGCTTTCCACGAGAAGAAAAACAGAGCAGCGAGGGCGCCAATGTGAAACAGACCCATGAAACTGGCCGTCACCCAATTGATTTCGCCGTCGCTTTTCTGGGTTTTTTTCAGGACTTCCAGTGGACGGGTTGTGGCTTGGAGCGATGGGGTCATCGGGGCCTCTGTCGGGACATTTGCGCTGCTCATCCAGGTTAGACTAGCAGTACGCGGTCCGGGTGTTTGTAATAGTTATGTAATACCGGGAGTTGGTTTGCAGGATCAGCTAGCAGCGATGAAAAGCTATGAAAATGCTGCGGATGATGAAGTTTCATATTGAGAACTGCGGAAATTGAGAATGCTGAGACGTCTCAAAGCGGGACGCTTGGCTGCATTGATCAGCGGTTGCGCTACTCGACGGCAAAGTCAGCTATTATATGGCCCGCCGAAGCGTACGAGCGGCAGGTTGGACTTCCTATCACGAGGAGGAAACATGCGGAGAGTTTTTATACTTTGTAGCGCGATGGCTTTGATGGTGGCAGTGCTGGCTGGGACGGGACGCGCGCGGCAGGAACAACAGGATAAGAGCAAGCGGCCCAGTCCTGCGGCGCATGCGGAATTTCAGTTTGCCGACGGCAAGACGATTATCGTGGACTATTCGAGTCCGCGCGCGAAAGGGCGCAAGATTTACGGCGGGCTGGTACCTTACGGGCAGGTATGGCGGGCAGGCGCAAACGAAGCGACTACGTTCGTGACGAACACCGATGTGACCGTCGGCGGAAAGACCGTGCCGGCCGGCGAGTACACCCTATTCGTGATTCCGAGCCAGGATAAGTGGACGCTGATCATCAGCAAGAAAACGAAAAACGCGAAGGGCGGGCCTTTGTGGGGCACCGACTATCCCGGTGAAGGACAGGATCTGATCAGAGTGGATATGAAAGCCACGCAGTTCCCCTCGCCGGTGGAGAACTTTACGATCGCGTTCGACAAGATGGGCGATGGGTGCGTGATGCGGATGGATTGGGAAACGACGCGGGCTTCGGTGGATATTGGGGCAAAGAAGTAACGCGCGAAATTTCGCGGCTGGACATTGAAAAAGAATTAACACAGAGTTCACGGAGAAAGGCGGAGGTCACCGAGAGTGAACAGGCTGCCTCCGCGTCTATGCGGTAAAAAATCCGATCTTGTCCAGTCTGTTAATTCAGGACAGATGGAATGTGCTGCGGAGCGTTTCGGCTGTGGCGGTGACGCGTTGCCGCGACGGTGCAGACATTTCCTTGGCGTCCTTGGCGGCGTCGCGCTCACGCAGCACCACCCAAATTCCCGGATGATAGACGCTTTGGTCGTGGCTGATTGCGCCGGTGAGTTGCGTGATTTCGAGGTTGCTGCCCGAGAGCTCGCGTTCAAGAGTGGCACGAACCTCATCGAGTAGGTCTTTGAAGCCCTGCGACGCGAGGATGGGATCGACGTCGCGCGGGATAGGCGCTGCGACTTCCTGCAGATCGTAGTCCGGCAGCGGCTGCGTGATCATCAGTTCAATCGAAGCTGTGGGCGCGCCCGCGTCCTGGGTGATCTTGATTCCCATGATTCCTTTATTCTCCCACAGTCTGGGCTGAGGACCATCTCACTTTGGGTAGGGATGGCCTGCGAGGATGGCAAAGGCACGATAGATTTGCTCGGCCAGGATTACGCGCGCGAATTCGTGGGGCATGGTGAGCGTGGAGAGGGAGATTTTCTGTTTAGCGCTGGCGCGAAGATCCTCGGGGAAACCTTCGGCATCGCCGCAGAGAAAGACTAGTTCGCGCGTGCCGCGGTCGCGCAGGTCTCCCAGCCAGCTCGCGAATTGATGCGATGTGAATTGTTTTCCGGCAGCGTCGAGCAAGACCACCGTGGCTGCAGGATCGGTTTTCAGTCTGCGCAGCGCAGCGGGCCCGGTGTCGCGAAGCTCAGTGATTTCGGTGTCTGCGTAGTTCTGGATGCGATCAACGTAGTCGTCAATCAGAGAGCGGGCTTGTTCGCGGCGGGTTTTGCCGAGCATGATCAGGCGGATTTTCAT
>DATEVZ010000118.1:0-11102 GCA_035258265.1 Candidatus Acidiferrales bacterium | reverse complement strand
TCCGCCGAAAACGTGGAACGGGTCCGCGTCGTCCACGCTGACGTGATAAAACTGCGAAATCGGCAGGTTACCCGCCTTCCACCAGGTGTTGCCGCTATCGTAGGAATACCAGACGCCACCGTCGTCGCCGGCAATCAAGTGATTCGTGTTCTCCGGGTTCACCCACAGATCGTGGAAATCGCCGTGAGCGCTGCCGCCGATGGCGCTGAAGCTTTTGCCGCCGTCGTCGCTCATGATCAGCGTGAGGTCAGGTTTGTAGACCTTGTTTTCGTTTTTGGGATCCACGATCAAGTTAGCAAAATAAAATGGCCGCCATACCATGTATTGGCTACGGTCGCGCTCCTGCCATGTTTTTCCGCCATCATCCGAACGAAACAGAGCGCTACGCGTGGATTCGATCAGCGCGTACACCACATTCGGCTTGGAAGGAGCGATGCTCACCGCGATGCGTCCCCAGGGCTTCGGCGGCAAGCCTTTGGCGCTCGTTTCGTCCAAATCACTCCACGTTGCGCCGCCGTCGGTAGTCATAAATAAGCCGCTGCCACTCGACGACGTAGGACTCTCGCCACCGGAACGGAACGTCCAGCCCTTTCGTCGAAAATCCCACATGCCCGCGAAAATAACCTTTGGATCAGCGGAGCTCATGGACATCATCGAGCAGCCTGTCGAAAGATTCGCGCCCTTCAGAATTTTCGTCCAGGTCTTGCCGCCGTCGGTGGTCTTGTAGACACCGCGGTCGTCGCTATCGCTCCAAAGTTTTCCGGTCGCACAGGCGTACACCGTATTGCCGTCTTTGGGGTCAATCAGGATTTTCGCAATATGCTCGGAATCCTTCAGGCCCATGTTGGTCCAGTTTTCACCACCGTCCGCGGACTTATAGATTCCGTCACCGATGGAGACGCTGTTGCGCGTCCAAGGCTCACCGGTGCCCACCCAAATAGTTTTTGGCGCTTGCGGGTCTACGGCGATAGCGCCGATGGATTGCGCCGTCTGTTTGTCGAATACGGGCTTGAAGGTGGTGCCGCCATTGACGGACTTCCACACGCCGCCGCTGGCAGCGCCGATATAAACCGTGAGCCGGCCGTCTTCTTTCACCGCGGAAAGCGCCGCGACACGTCCGCTCATTTCTGCCGACCCGATGTTACGAGCACCCAGTCCCGAAATCGTGTCCGAATCAAACTTCTGCGCCGGTTTTGTGTCCTGGGCGCTGGCGGGCAACGATATCGCAAGGAACGCAGCCAACAATCCAAAACTGAAATATCGTCGAGTCGAATTAGGCATCTTCTTCGAGAGTTCCTTGTGAGCGACTTGGTGACCCGCAACAAACGCGTTCAGTGCATCCGTGAGTCTGGCCGATACGCAAGGGTTCACAGCGCACCCCCTGGAACTTTGACTTCTGATTTGGCGCTGGGTGCAGCCGGCATGGTGAAGAGCGCGTCCGCGAGCGGAATGTTGATCTCTATTTTGTCCACAGTGAACTTGACGCGATCGGGGGAGCCTTTTTGCCCTTGCTCGAACGCAAAAGAATAGTAAATGCCGCTCACTTGCTCGTAATCGCCGTAGAACATTTCGGTGTACTGCACAGTCCCGCGGATATTCGATTGGGTTTCGACCTTCAACTCCAGGAAGGAGTCCGCATCCAGAAAATAAATACGCACGTCGCCATTTTTTAGAGTCAGCTTCACCTTGTAGCAGTCCGTGCCCTCAACCGAATCGTGGCCCATCAATTCCGCTGTGTGTCCTTTCTGTTTGTAATCCACCAGCGGCCCGTCAATGTCCGCGTCTTCCTGCAAACTCTTCAAATCGTCTGCGGAGAGCAGCTCCGCGTCCCGCCGTCCCTGGAAAGGATTCACCTGCCATCCCGTCTTGCCGTCGTAGCCCTGAACCTGGGCAAGCCCCTGGATGATTGTTTCTTCGCGCACCTTATCCGGGCGTTTATTTTCCTGGAGGAAGCCGGCTCGAAACTGCCCGGCCGTTAATTTTCCGGTCGTTCGGATGGTTTCTACGGACTTGAGCTTGTCCATGCCGCCATGCGCCTGAATGTTCTTGGCGATCACCTCGTCCACGGTCTGCCCGAAGCTAGCCGTCGGCAGCAGACCTGTGACCGCCAGCACAGCGACGCCGGACAACAGGGTCCGCAGCGCGCTCTTCAAAACTCCGATTGGAGACGGATTTACAAAACTGTTCATGGTCGCTCCGATAGATTTGTCAATTCACACAGATTCAATAAATCGGGATGGCAGAAGGCGATTCGCGTTCCTTGAGACGAATTTTAAGCGCCTTAGTTAGCACATTTTGGCGGGCAATTCGACCGGAATTGAAGAATTGCTACAGCGCTCTCGGCGAAGCATCTGCCGGATCGGGATCACGCGCGACCAGGTTGAGACAAACTCACCTACCTAGTTCGGTGCCGCGAAATACCCAATCCGCGCTGCTCCAGGCGCGGATGCACGTCGAAAGGACGCAGCTTCCTTGCGTGTAGGATTCTTCGAGTAGCACGTTCATACTAGTGTGAAGACCCTGTGGAATTCTTAAGATTTTCCAGCGGGGAAAGCCGCCACCTGCGCGACACGGGATCATTGTAAACTATTGAATCGCATACTGTTAGTTCATGTAAGAGAGGGCCGTGGCGATACGGCTAAAAATTCACAGGACGGCACCGGCTTCTGCGACTTTCGACTACCCTCGGGCTACTCCGCAATGTAGAATAAGCTTTCCTGGCCTTGCCTGACATTCGTCCACCCCGAGGTGCAATGATGACGGAAGCGACTGCCGAACGGCGATACGCGGGAGTGCATTGCTACTCCTGCGGAGAGCCGATTCCAGTGCCTGCGAGAATCGCAAAGAAAGCCACGACCGCCGAGGCCGAAGGCTCTGAAGCCACCCGAGAGATCAATCCGGCGGTATTCAATCTTCGCTGCAAAGTCTGCGAAAAAGAAAACTTCTATGGCGCGAAAGACGTTAGGGAAATGGACGGAGAGCCGCGGCTAGTCAGGTCGCGCGCCCGAGCGGCTGGGTCGCTTCTGCGGCCGTCCATCAAGCTGGCTCGAACGGCAAGCGCCTAGGTCTTACCGCCTCAGTCTTTCCGCGAATTGAGGCGCGGGGCGGGCTCAATGGCGGACGTAGGGATGCGCCGTAAGGATCGGAAGCCCGTACTCCTCTTCCGCCAAGTTGAAACTGACAACTTGAAACAGCTCCTCGGATTGGGCTGCCGCGTGTTTCGACTGCGCGCATTTCTTCGAGGCTCCTGCGCCAAACTTTTCGTGTGCTAGACCTCGCCCATTTCGCGGTCGTGGTCTTCCTGCCGCGACTTCCTGCGACGACGAATATTCGTCGCCGGCATCGCTTTGCTTGCGCTGCTTGCCGCCGCCATTCGCATTTACCCGGAACTTGCTGACGAGAGTGTGAAGGTGCGTCGCTAGATTCGAAAGTTCGAGAGATGTTCTGTTAAACATCGGGAAACAACGCGGTCAAGACGACGCGCTCCACCGACGAGCCCTGGAGTCGTACCGGAACGCGGTCGCGAGGATGGAAGTTCGCAGCATTTCGATCATCGCCTTGGAAATTTTGTGGCTTCCCCAGTATCCCGCCACGGCTACACCTGCATCGGCACGGCACACCAAATCTTGAACATTTGGTTCGGGAGTGCGGGGTGGTCCTTGGCTAAAACCTGATCCGCCAGTGCGGCAGCCGCGATGGTCGACATATTCTTGATTCTCCCTTGACACGACACCGAGAAGTTCGATATATGTCGAGTGTCTAGGTATGGCGACCAATACTGAACGAACCGAGTTCCTCAAGGGAACTCTCGACATGCTGATTCTGAAGATCGTGGCGCTGGGGCCCAGCCACGGCTACGCGATCTCGCAGCGCATCCAGCGAATCTCGCGAGATTTCTTCCAAATCCCGCAGGGCTCGCTGTACCCGGCGCTCCATCGTTTGGAGGAACGCGGATGGCTTGAAGCCGAATGGCGAGACACGGAAACCGGGCGAGAGGCGAAATTCTACAAGCTCACCAAGAAGGGTTGGAAACAGCTGGACGCTGAGATCTTGGGCTGGAAACAAACTGCCGAAGCTGTCTCGTTGATCCTCAGGACCGTCGAGTAGGAGCGTGCACCATGCGCTGGTTCCGCCGTCTATTCCGCAAAGAGGCGGTTGAAAAGCAACTCGACGCCGAACTTTGCTTCCACATCGAACAACAAATCTCCGATTACATTGCAGAGGGAATGAATCCGGGCGAAGCGCGCCGGCGTGCTCAAGCGGAATTCGGCGGCGTCGAACGCGTCAAAGAAGAGTGCCGCGACGTCCGCTGGGAAACTCACGCCGATAATTTCTTACGCGATGTGCGCTATGCGGTGCGCACTCTTTGGAGGAGCCGCGCGTTTGCCGCGGCCGCGATGGTGACACTGGCATTAGGAATTGGCGCGTCAACTGCGATTTTCAGCGCGATCGACAACGTGCTGCTCGATCCTTTTCCATACAAAGATTCACGGCACATTGTGACCATAGCGATTCGTGATACGGATCAAAATGAGCAAGATCGTCGCAACCAGTTCTCTTTTCCAGAATTGCAGACTTTTGTTCGCCAGAACCGCGTCTTCGACAGTATCGTCGCGAACGCCGAAGACGACATCTTGTACACCACCGGCGACAGCACCTTCCGCTTTGGCGGCGATTATGTGACGCCAAACACCTTCGAATTCTTTGGGGTAGCTCCACTTCTGGGGCGTTCTCTTGAGCCGACGGATTATAAGCCCGGAGCTCCCCCGGTTTTCGTAATGCGTTACGTCTCCTGGATCAACCAGTTCGGCGGCGATCCATCCACGATAGGGAAGTCATACATGCTGAACGGCACGCCTCGCACGATGGTGGGAGTAATGCCGCTCCGTTTCGCATGGGGCGGCGCCGATCTGTGGATGCCTCGGAATCCAGTCGAACCAGACACTGTGTCGTCCGACCACTTTCAGAGGGACTGGTACTGGGGAGCCGTCGGGCGCCTAAAGCCTGGTGTCTCCATCCCCCAAGCGGAAGCTGATCTAGGTGTAATAGCCCAGCAACTCGCGACCGTGCATCCCGAGGAATACCCGAAACATTTCACGGTCAAAGTGGAAACGCTCGCCGACGCCGTGGTCGGCAGCCGCTTTCGCGACACGCTCTTCATCCTCTTCGCGGCGGTGGCACTGTTGCTCCTCATAGGCTGCGGCAATGTGGCGAATCTTCTTCTCGCTCGATCCGCGACTCGCGAAAAAGAATTCGCGGTCCGGACAGCCTTGGGCGCAGGGCGATGGCGATTGGTGCGCCAACTTCTTGCGGAGAGTCTGGTGCTGGCCATCGGAGGCTCCTTGCTGGGCGCGCTGATCGCCTGGGGAGGCATCCACGCGCTCGCCGCGCAAATACCGGCGTTTACGATTGCTTCCGAATCCGTGATTCGCATGAACGGGCTGGTGTTGGTTTTTGCGCTGCTGGTTGGGATGAGCACCACGCTGATTTTCGGGCTGGCTCCGGCACTGCAAGTCGGGCGCCGGGATCTCAGCGATGCATTGCGTGACTGCGTTAAGGGCCCTGGCGGCAGATCAGTTCGAACTGGCGTCCACCACGCCGTGATCGTTTGCGAGGTAGCCTTCTCGCTGACGATCCTGATTGCGGCCGGAATGTTCATGCGTAGCTTTGTCGCCCTCACGCAAGTGAAACTCGGTTTGCGGCCCGACCACGTCCTGGCTGCCCGAATCCCGCTCTCGCCGGACCGGTACAAGACTGCGTCGCAAGTTGCCGGCTTTTTTCAGCCGCTGCTCGCGCGTCTGAAGTCGATGCCCGGAGTCGCATACGCTACCGAAACCAGCGCCATTCCGCCTTACGGCGGAATACGCAGCGCTGTGCAAGTTTCCGGCAAAGTACATACCGAGAACTGGCCGTCAATTTTTCAGCTCTGCAGCGAAGACTATTTCTCGGTGCTCCGCATTCAATTGATGCAGGGGCGCACGTTCACCGAATCCGAAGTGAACGACGCCCGCAAGCTCGCCGTCATCAACCAAACTTTCCAGAGTCAATATTTGGGAACCGGCAATCCGATTGGCGCGCGTATTCACCTCGACGAGCTAAACAAATTCCCTGACGCTGTGACGGATCCATGGTTCGAAGTAATCGGCGTAGTTGCCGACGCCAAAAATCACGGCTTACAAGACCCAGTAGTGCCGGAAGCATGGCTGCCTTACACAGTCACCGGCTCCGCAGGACGCGGCATCCTCGTGCGCACGGTCAACGACCCGGCGATGATGGTGAACGCGGTTCGAAGGGAAATCTGGCGCACGGATCATAACGTCGCGATGGCCTTTGCAGAAACCCTGGAGAACTTTCTCAATATTTTTTCGTATGGCCAGCCCCGGTTCGGGCTCTTGCTGGTCAGCATTTTTGCCGTGATCGGCTTGATTCTGGTGGCAACGGGGGTTTACAGCGTCATCGCGTACGCCACCGCGCGTCGAACCCATGAAATCGGAATTCGCATGGCGCTTGGCGCTGCCTCGGGTGACGTCCAAAAGCTCGTGGTTCGAACGGGATTGCGGCTCGTAGCCGCAGGCATCGCGGTCGGATTGCTCGCGAGCCTGGGGCTTTCGCGCATCATCGCAAAGGAGTTATGGGGAGTTTCCCCTTACGATCCGCTCACCTTGGCCGCGGTTCCGGCGCTGCTTCTGTTTGTCGCTTTACTCGCTTGCTGGATCCCTGCGCGACGGGCGGCAGGTGTCGATCCACTCGTCGCGCTCCGTCACGAATAAATTTTCGTGCGGCTCGAACGTTCTCTGTTCCAATTTCACGAAACCAGCGGGCGGCCGGCAATTTCTTCGAGGATGCGGTACGGCGCGGCTTCCGGCGCAACCAACGCTCGAGGAGGAATCAAAAATGTCTGCTCAATCGCATACTGGCCGGACATCGCCGCATGTGCCACGCTGTCGGTGAACACGATCCAAGTGGCCAGCGGCGGAAATTCTAGCCTCGTCTTCGGACAATTTTCCTGAAAGGCCGCGTTCTCCTTCAGAAAATCGTGAAATCGCAGCATGAACATGTCGTAGGGAGTCCGGCCCGCTGCGCCGAACCCAAGTTTCGCTCCCAGATTCTGCACCGTGCGTGCCAGAAATGAATCGTCTTCAGCGATTTCCTGCAAGCCCGCGGCCTTCGCGAATTGCCGCGCAAGCGCATCGAAACTTTCGGTTGTGTTCCACACGCGCGGCCGCGCTGGATTCAAATTCGTGAACACTCGCAAAATACGCCCGCCCCGCGTCGGACGGCTGGGAAAAGCATCCACGTGTAACAGATCATTGCGCTTGTGCAGGGGTAAATCGCGGTTTTCTTCTTCCAGAGGCCGGAAGCTCGCGAAATCCAGATTCCATTTTCCGTTATACGGCGAAAGAAATCTGCCGATGAACTCGATAATTCGCGCGCTATAGTTCCGCATGATCGAATGAAGCCGCTCGACCGTCGCCGTGTTGCCGGATACACCGCGCAAAATGTCCTCGCTCGGCCGGTACGATACGTTCTTGTGCATCCGCAGCTCGGTCCACTCCTGCTCGCGCAGAAATTTCTGATCCTCCAAAGGCAAGTCGAAGGGAAGCTGGCGAAAAAACAAGATTTGCCCCCGCTCGGCCATTTCGCAGTACGCACGTGCGCGTGCCTGCTGCTGCTCGGAGCCAACCCAGCCGCCGGGCAATTTGTAGTCTTCCACCAGGATCCACGGCAGGTTCGTCATGGCCTTCGCTTCATCGATCCGCGTGGAACGACGAAACCGCAAGAGTGCTCGCAACGCCCCAGACCAACTTTAGCATCACGGTTTCCCTGCGAACTCTGCATCTCTGCGGTGCGGCCCACGGTATCTGTTCTCTGCGTTAAATCTTTTAGCAGTGGCACCAAACGCGGGACAACTTTCATACCTGCCGTGATGTGTGCGTAACGTACAATTCAGCCCCTACTTTTTTGCCGCGCTCGCCGCTTGATACCCAGGCGGCAACAACGTGGTGCTCAAATCCAGACCGGAAAGATCCACGCCTTCCAGATTTGTCTCTCGCAGGATGGTCGTCTGCAAGTCCGCACCCGTAAAATCAGCCCCACGAATTTCCGCGCTCCGAAAATTCGCCGCGCCGAAATTCGCATGCCGTAGGATCGCTTGCCGCAGATCCGTGCGGAATAGTTCCGCGCCCCCTACTTGCGCTTCCGTCAAATCGGCGCCCCTCAGGTTGGCTTCGGTCAAATCCGCCTTGCGCAAGTCCGCGCGCCTCAAATTAGCCTTGCTCAAATCAGCCGACGAAAGCCGCACATTGTAAAGCTTCGCGCCCTCCAGGTTCGCTCCCTGAAAATTGATCAGGTCCAGATTCGCGCCCTCGAAATTCACGCGCGACAAATCGGCGCCCGCAAGATCCGCTCGCGCGCCAGTCTCGTCACCGCGCACGAATCGCTGGTGCGACTCGATAATCTCCGACACTCGTTTACCCTTATGCTTGACGCTCTTCGGGGATCTCAGACCCCCTCCTTTTAATGCGCTTAGGATTCCCATCGCTTGTTTCCCAACAGCTTTGGTTTTTCGTACCTTCCGAATTTTACTAGAATCCGGCCGAATGTGGAGGCCCAACTATCTCATACTGAAGAATGTCTCGAGAGAAATGCTAAGCTGACGGGAGCGTGAGGGTTTTTCGCGGCTAAGCGACTTGTGGTACCGTCGAATCATGCTGCGGTTTTGCAATATCCGTACTTGTCCGAATAGTTGGTTAAGAGCTGCGGCACTGCTGACGTTCTTTCTCGCACTTGTGATCCCGGCGCAGCCTCTTGCAGCGCAGGAAACCTCCGAAGCTCCCGGCGAGGAAGTGGTTGTAAATCTCGCCACTGGGCGCGTCATCATCGCCGTCGTGAAAGACGCCATCCTGATTGGTACGGTTGAAGACCCCATCGAGCCCCAAACGCATCCCCCCATCCCGGTCCAACTCAGTGGCAGACGCGCCGGCATCATGCTCGGAGCAGTGGACTGGTTTTCGCCTTCATCCCAGCTCGAACTTGCCCGTATCGACAGGGAGTTGCCGCGCCTGCGCGGTCACTTCGCAAACGCGGCGCCCGGTCCGCACTTGGACCAGGCCGGAACAAACTCGGAGGCCACTGACATTGAATCTGTTGGGCAAGGTGTATTCGAACGCCTAAATGTGGTCGCCAATAATCTCCACGCGAAGCTCGATTGGCCGCCCGACGAACCCGTCGCGGAATTGATCGTTGCCGACTACATCCAGGGGTACGGGCCGGAGGTGTGGCAGCTCACATTTTCAATTAAGCAGGAAATGCAGCGTCTCGATTTTTACGATACGCACATTTCTCATCCGACCTACGTGCAAATGTGGCCGCCCGAAAAAGGGCAGCCGCACAGTCTCGTCGAATTTCAGTATCCGCCCGATAAGACCCAGCCCACACTGCTCGACTTGCTCCGCCAGAAGGATCCTCGCATCGAGAAAATCTGCGCCTCTGATGCAAAAATGAGGGACGTCGCCGATGGTCTGCTCGGGGGTCAAAGCAACAAGCTCCTCTCCATGGACGCCACACAATTTCTTCGCGCCGCGCTCGCCGTTCTCGCACCGCCAAACGCCCGCCAAACCATGGCAGCAATCCAACTGGAAACCGGCTTTGAGTGGATTCTTCGGCCGCCTGTCGAGCCGAAGCGGCCCATAACAGCGCAACAAAAGGATCAAGAGCGCCACGAAGAGGAAGCCCCGTCGCTCCTGAAGCCTCC
Source organism: Candidatus Acidiferrales bacterium (assembly GCA_035258265.1). Taxonomy (GTDB): domain Bacteria; phylum Acidobacteriota; class Terriglobia; order Acidiferrales; family UBA7541; genus Palsa-295. The sequence continues at coordinate 1,348 of DATEVZ010000118.1, read as the reverse complement.
CTCCCCCGAGTAAATTCGAACAATCTCGCGCCTTCGAATGCGGGGAAGGCCTCTCCGCGCGAATCCGCAACGCTAACTATTTCCTTTTATCGGCCAGCGTCGCCTGCAGCCGCGCGTTTTTCTCCGCAACTGATTTCGCGAGATCGTCTTTATGTTCCACGAGCTTCCGTGCCATCACGGGATCGGAGAGCGCCAGAATCTCTGCCGCAAAAATTGCTGCATTCACTGCGCCGGCTTTATCAATCGCCATCGTGGCGACCGGAATTCCTCCAGGCATTTGCACCGTCGCAAGCAGCGCGTCCAACCCATTCAACGAACTCGTCCCCATCGGCACGCCGATTACAGGTAGCGTTGTATTCGCTGCAATTACCCCCGCAAGATGCGCCGCAGCGCCGGCGGCTGCAATCAGCACCTTCAAGCCGCGGTCCAGCGCCGTGATCGCGTATTCGTGCGCACGCGCCGGAGTGCGGTGCGCGGACACGACTTCCATTTCGTAGCCGATCCCGAATTTTTCGAGCACTTTCCCCGCTTCGCTCATCACCGGCAAGTCGGTGTCGGAGCCCATCAGAATCCCCACACGCACGTCTCCCCGTTTATCTTTTGACGCCACCTGGAAGTCTCCTATTGGGATTGGCTCACCGACGCAGTCTGGTCAGCTATCACTGCCACTTCAATCCGATCCCCGCGACGAATTCTCCCTCCCACATTCACCTTGCACAGCCAGCCGCGTTGGCCGCGCAATTCCTCTTGCAGCCCCAGGCGAATCTCATCCATGCGTGCGCACGGGTGGCACGGACCAGTGATTTCCAATACGCACTGTTCGCCAATGTGCAGTATTTGTCCCGTGCTGAGGGCCCGCAAATCCATTCCTCGCGTCGTAATGTTCTCTTTGACCCTTCCGGGCGAGACGCCCAACGTCTCCAAAGTCTCCCGGTCGATCAACGAAACCTGCCGTTTGCTGCCGGGCCGCCCATGGATGCAGCCCCTGAATCCCTTGTTCGGCACTACTTCTACCTCGTCAACTTCCTCCATGGGAAAGCGGTGCACCAAACATTTGAAAAGATGCAGCACCTCACCCATCCAAAGCCTCCGCCACCGCCTTGCTCTTACTCCTCCAGGTCCCGATGTCGTTTCGATAGTGGGCACCAGGAATCTTGATTCTACTCGCTGCATCGTAGGCCATTTCACTTGCCTCACCTAGTGAGCCGCCGGCAGATCCGACGCCAAGAATCCGCCCACCACTTGTGTAGTAGCTCCCCCCGTCTCGTCTCGTCCCTCCGTGGAACACCGTCGCCCCCGGCACTTTGCCGGCTTCCTCCAACCCTTTGATCTGCGTGCCCAGAATCGG
>DATEVZ010000117.1:0-10785 GCA_035258265.1 Candidatus Acidiferrales bacterium | reverse complement strand
AGTGAAAGCATGCAACTTCTGGTCGCCGGCCATGAAACATCGTCGAATGCGCTGTCGTGGCTTTTTTATCTTTTGAGCTCGCGTCCGGATTGCCTCGAAAGGGTAAGGCAGGAATTTGATTCCGTGCTCGGCGAAGCGCCTCTGAGCTACACCGACGTTCCCAAATTCGAATTTACGACTCAGGTGATTCAGGAGGGGCTCCGTCTCTACCCGCCGTTTTGGATGATTGACCGCATGGCTGTCGCGGACGACCGCGTAGGCGACCTCGCCATACCCCGCGGATCGACGGTCATTCTATATGTGTACGGTGCGCACCATGCTCCGCGCTACTGGCAGAATCCGGAGAGTTTCGATACGGAGCGTTTCACCAAACGGAACGACAAGCTGCGCACGCCCTTCACCTTCCTTCCGTTCGGGGGCGGACCCCGAGGCTGTATCGGCGGAAATTACGCGATGCTGCAGATCCTCATGATTCTGAGCGACCTGCTCAGAAAATACGATTTTCAGCTGGCTCCGGGCCAAATGATCGAGGCTCGTCCGATGGTCATTCTGCGGCCGAAGCACGGAATCCGCATGACGTTCACCAATGCTAGCGCGCCGGCCTCGTGCATCGCATTCGCGGCTCGCCTGAGCCAGCCGTAGCACACCGCTTCCAGCATCGCACGTAGCTTCCCCTGGCCTATGAAGCGTGGTACCAGATTCGAACGACCTAAAAGGGACTATGCAGGTGCAACCAGGGCAGCCGCTCTTTGCGCTCGAGACGGTCTAAGTCCGCTGATTCCGCTCTCACTTCCCTTGTAATACTGCGTTCATCTGCGCGTTACGCGTGAGCAACCTCGCTCCGTATACGGTACCTTCCCATGAACATTCTTGTCGTGGAAGATGAGCCGGAGATGGCGTCCGCGCTCGTGCGCGGATTGCAGGAGGAGCTTCTCGACGTTCAGCTTGCCAAAGATGGCAGGGGCGCTCTGCAGCTTTCGGAAGACCACGCGTTTGATTTGATCCTGCTTGATGTAATGCTGCCGGATCAGAGCGGCTTTGACGTTGTGCAGCAATTGCGGCAAAGGAGCCAAGACACGCCCGTCCTGATGCTCACCGCGCGCGACGCGCTTCCTGACATCGTCCACGGCCTGGATTCGGGCGCCGATGACTATCTCACCAAGCCATTTTCCTTCACCGAGCTGCTCGCGCGCATACGCGCTCTAGGAAGGCGCAATGCGGCGGCGACCAAGCAAATACTGGAACTGCACGATCTCGTTCTGGACGTTTCTTCACATCGCACTTTTCGCAACGGGCAGCCAATTTACCTATCCCTGACGGAATTTCGATTACTAGAGGTTCTCGTCAGAAATCAGGGTCGCGTGGTGCCACGCGGCGCGCTGCTGGCGACCGTGTGGGGCAACCGTCGCGGAGTAGAAGAAAACACACTCGATGCGTTCGTAAGGCTCTTGCGCAAGAAGGTTGATCAGGAATCGGATGTGAAGCTGATTCACACCCATCGCGGCGTCGGATATTCGATGCGTGCGCCTGCAGAGCCATGAAGCCATGAATATGACCATACGAGCGAGACTAACCGCGCTCTATTTCGTCGTACTTGCTGCATCCTTTAGCGTTTTTGTCTGGATCAGCGATGTCGGCTTTCGCCGAAGCATCGAAGTGACAGTGAATGACGCCTCCAGCGTAAATCTGCAGAGTCTGCAGCAATTACTGGCGAAAAGTGCTCCCGAGGGCACTGCGAAAGTTCAGAAGGAATTGGCCGATCTCGCGAGTTGGTGGCCCAGCGGCGTGCTCTTCGAAGTAGCCGACGAAAATCAGAATTGGATCTTCCAGCCTCGGGAATTTCTTCAAGTCAGCGTTCCCTTGCCTCCCATTCGCGAAGGCCAAATCACTTTCTTCACCACGAATTTGAATCAACTGCAGTATCGCATCGCGATGCAGCGCGTGGCAGCGGGCGGACGGACGTTCGAAATTCATGCCGCGGTTCCCACCGAACCGTTTGACCGCGCCCTCGATAATTTTCGAGCGATCGAGAAGGAAACGGTCCCGCTGCTGATCGTGTTCGCGTCGCTGCTGGGCTATTGGCTGAGCGGCAGGTCGCTTGCGCCGGTCACTCGGATCATCGAGACCGCCGAGCGCATCGGCGTGCAAAATCTTTCCCGCAGGTTGGAAGTGCCGCGTGCGCGCGACGAGTTGCGCCGCCTCACCGAAACGCTCAACGCAATGCTTCAACGCATCGACACATCGTTCAAGCGGATCACGCGATTCACCGCGGACGCGTCGCATGACCTGCGTACGCCCGTGGCCGTTATCCGTACGATCGCGGAAGTCACCTTGCGCCGGCCGCGAACGGAGAGTCAGTACACCGAGGCGCTCTCGAAAATCCTGCGCACTTCCATCGAGACCACCGACTTATTGGAAGGCCTGCTGACGCTCGCAAGAGCGGATGCCGGCGCGACCGGGATGGAACTTCACTTGATCGATCTGGATGGGCATGTGCGAAAGGCAAAAGAGCGCGCGCTACTGCTCGCGGCGAATAAGCAGCTGAGCATAACGCTCAACGCACCCGGCGCGCCGGTATGGGTGAGAGCGGACGCGATCGCTATGGATCGCCTGCTCTTAATATTGTTGGATAACGCCGTAAAGTACACGCCAGACGGCGGTTTCTGCGAGATTGAATTGCTCGCTGCCTCGAACGAAGTTCAAATCCTCGTCCGCGATTCGGGGATCGGTATTGCGGAACACGAGTTGAGCCTGATCTTCGAGCGATCCTACCGTACGGACCGCGCACGATCACGAGACACCGGAGGTGCCGGGCTTGGTCTGGCAATCGCGCGTTGGATCACGGAAATGCATGGCGGCAAGATCACTGCCGAGAGCAACTTGGGGGTTGGCTCCGTCTTCCGCGTAAGTCTACCTGTTCCGCGTATCGCCGCAGACCATTCAGGCGACGCTTCCCCCGTCGCCGCTGCAGTCTGAAAAAAATTCAGGTTCTATTCAACGCGCCATTAAAACTCATTCATGCCAGGTTCGCATTCGACGCGCCTAATACCCACATTAAGTCCCAGCATCTCGTTCAGGGAGTAGAGCCTTATGCGCGTTAAGCCTTTGTTCCGAGGATTCGCATCAGTATGGCCCAGCCAAGACTTCGCCCTCCGAATCGGCATGCTCGCGTTCGCTGTATTCACGCTAATGCCTTGGTCGGTTTGGGCTCAAACCGATCGCGCCAACTTGGAAGGCACGATAACTGACAGCTCCGGCGCCATCATCTCTGGCGCCAAGGTAAAAATCACAGCGGTAGAGACGCTGCTGACCCAGGAAAAGACTTCTAATTCGAGCGGACACTATCGCTTTCCCGGCGTTCCTATCGGCGTCTATACCATTGAAGTTTCAAGCACAGGCTTCAAGACGAAGCTAATTGAAGATGTCGAATTGCAAGTGGGCGAAACACACACGACGGACGTCATCCTGGAAGTCGGCGCAGTGGATGAACGCGTGGAAGTCAAGGCAAGCGCCGCCGAGCCCGATCAGAGAAGCACGGCGGAGGCCAGTACCGTGATCACTGGCAATCAAATTGAAAATCTTCCGACGAATGGCCGCGACTGGGCTGGATTGACGCTGCTCGCGCCTTTCGCGCAGGACGATGGCGGGGGAGACCAGCGAACGATTCGCTTTGCAGGCCGCGCCCGTGACGACAACAACTTTTCATTCGACGGCGTGGACGCCGGAGGAATTCAGGAACAAGCGCAAAAGTCGCAAACCAGATTGCAAATTTCCGAAGATGCGGTTGCAGAGTATCGCGTCGATAGCGCCCTGTACGACGCCGAGTATGGCACGCAGGCTGGCGGGCAGATTGACGTGGTAACAAAATCCGGTACGAATGATTTCCACGGCAGCGTCTTCGGATACCTTCGCAATTCCGTTTTGGATGCGCGTAATTTCACTGATGGTCCGAACGTCGCCCCATTCCGCATGGGACAGTACGGAATGACTTTGGGTGGACCTTTCATAAAAGAGAAGTTGTTCTTTTTCGTCAACTACGAAGGACTTCGGCAATATCAAGGAGTAACCACCACTGCTGTCGTGCCCACGGCTTCGTTCCTGCAGGAGGCACTCGTCACTGGCCGAACAGACACTACTCAGACGCCCGCGCTTGTTATTCCCCCGAATCCGCAGTTGTTGTGTCCTATCCTGCAGTCATTCCCCTGGCAAGCTTCCACAGGGACCGTCGGAACATGCGCACCGCGATTCGTTTTTCCTGACAGCTCCTTCAGCCCCATTACTGACCCCAATTCGATCCCGTCCCCACCGGATCAAAATGACGCTCAGAATTTCACACATGTGCAGCCGACCACGATACATGAGGATACGTGGCTGTTTCGGCTCGACTACAAGTTCAGCGATAAGACGATGTTGTACGGCCGTGCGCAGCGGGATGTTAGCTTGGTCGACGGACCGAATGGCAACTCTTTGGATGAATTGAGAACGATCAACCATCCGGCCAACTATTTCGTCGCGCTCCAACATACTTTTTCCTCGAGCCTTTCGAACGAGGCGAAGGTATACGTGAATCGCGCCCCATTTCACAACCCGCAAGCAAGCGTCCTGCCCTATTCAGTCTCGACGCCGAACTTCGAAACCATTAACAACAATTCCGAGGACGTCGAAGTTGGCACCACGTATGGTGTAATTGACAACCTGACTTACACGCATGGCCGCAACACCTTCAAGATGGGGATGGAAATCCGCCGAGTGCGGCTCAATCAAGGCCAAACCGACAATAATACGCTCGCCTTTGCAGGCAATGACGACACTGTGATCGGAGCGCAACTTAGCACCCTGACTTTTTTTGCGCCATGGTGTTGCCATAAGCTGCGGCGCACTTTTTACATGCCGTATTTTCAGGACGAATGGAAGATCAGCCCTACGCTAACTGTGAACCTGGGTGTGCGCTACGAATACTATGGCGTGGCCCACGAAGCTGACAATGCGACCACAGTGTTCGACCTGAATCAGTTTCACGGGATTTGTCTTGGCTCGCATTCGCGAAACGTTCCTCTCACGGTCGCTCCAATCGATACCGCGCCGTGTCCCAGAAATCCGTCGCTTTACAATCCAGACTACCGGAACGTTGATCCGCGCGCGAGCCTAGCGTGGGCACCCGCCGCACTGCATGGAAAAACCGTCATTCGGGCAGGATTCGGCATCTATCACGGTGCAGCTCAAAATGACGACCTGAATGCTGGCCTTGAAAGCGACACGTTCCGCGCATTTGTGCAGAGTGTGCCGCTCCAGGCCGGGTTCGAGCAAGCCGCTCCAGATCTGTCGGGTTTGCCGGCTGGCTCGACGGCGGCCAACCAACCCCGAGCCTTGCAGCGCGAAGGCCGCCGGGACCTGTACGTCGAGGAATGGGGACTAACGATCGACCACGAATTGCCTGGCAATTTCCTGTTCACCACGCAATACCTCGGTTCCCACGGTGTGCGTCTGTTCTCTCGTGGAGCGGTGAATTTGTGCGCTACCAACGTAGATGCTTTTGGGAACTGCGTTCGCCCATTGGATCAGTACTATCCTCTTTTGGCCGGCGAGACACCTAGTCCGACCAATCCACTCAGCGCCGACCCATTTGGATCCGTTGACATCAAAAAAGACATAGGCGCCAGCAGCTACCAAGGCTTGGAATTCACGATCGAGCGGCGCTTCGAAAGCGGTCTTTCGTTTCAGGCGCGCTATACCTTCTCGCACTCCATCAACGACGGTTCTGTCGGCGGCGGCGAATCGAACGGGCCGGAGAACGTGAATTGTCTGCGATGCGATATCGGACCGAGCATTTTTGACATCCGCCACAACTTCACGGCAAACGGCGTCTATCAGCTTCCGTTCGGACCCGGCAGGGCCTACTTGAACCATAGCGGTGTGACCGGCAAGCTCTTGGAGGGCTGGAGCCTCAGTGGCGTCGGCCTCTACCACACCGGGCATCCTCTTACGGTCGGCTACAACGTCTCACCAAACCAGCTTCCGGATGACAATGATCAGACCTCCCAGCGGCCTGATCTTGTTCCTGGAGTTCCTCTATATCTGCCGGGCGGCGGGAAAAATGGTGTTCCGTATATCAATCCGGCCGCGTTTCAGGCTCCGCCGCAAAACCTCGCCATCCAGGCGCCGGACCCTATGACTGGCGCTCCCGGTGTTCCGGGCGCAGTGACTCGATTTGGGAATGCGGGAAACGGGATCATTCGTGCGTTGCCTTCGTGGCAGATTGACCTGGCGCTCATTAAAGAGACTAAACTGACGGAGCGATTTGCACTGGAGTTCGGAGTTCAGGCGTTTAATGTCCTGAATCACGTCCAGCTTGGCGACCCCCACAACCTCACCTTGGATTACGTGCCGAACCCGAACGATCCCACAGGTCAAACATTTATCACGAGCCCGGGCAAGGACTTCGGCGTAATCAACACCACCAACAACTTCAACAACAACAATGACAACGCCGCTTCGCCGAACACCGGCACCGGATTGCCTCGGCAGATTCAGTTCATGTTGCGAGTGAAGTTCTAAATCCTGAAGCCGTGCACGGAGGTTCGGCGTCGCAGCATCGCGCTGGATCGTTCTACAAGAGTTCCGGTAGCAATGAAGAGGTGTTGCAGTTTTGTAGGGCCATGCTGTGGTGGACCGAAGCCACGTCCACGGAGGTACGGGTGAAACAGTTTGCGTTCATCGCCGTCATCATCATCGCATTCCGATGTGCCGTCGTTTGGGCCGCCGATGACGGCGCGAAACAATCCGGCTCTTCCGTGGTTGCGCCACACGCGACCAAGCCCGCGCCGCCGGCTGCGCAGCCGGTAGCGGACCCTGATCCCGTGCTGGTGGGCGCCGGCGATATCGCCGATTGCTCTGACCTTTCCGGCGCTGAAGCGACCGCCAAGCTCCTCGACGCAATTCCCGGCACGGTATTCACCGCGGGCGACAACGCGTATCCTGGCGGCACCGCGGAGCAGTTCGCCAAATGTTACCACCCCACATGGGGCCGCCAAAAAAACCGCACGCGTCCATCAGTCGGCAATCATGAATTCCATTCGGGCGGCGCCACTCCCTATTTCGACTATTTCGGCGCGAACGCCGGCGATCCATTGCGGGGCTACTACAGCTACGACCTCGGCGGCTGGCACATCGTCGTGTTGAATAGCGAATGTGCCGAGGTTGGTGGCTGCAACTCCGGTTCGACGCAGGAAAAATGGTTGCGCCAGGACTTGCAGACGCATCCATCCGCATGCACGCTGGCCTATTGGCACAAACCACTCTTCAGTTCCGGCGCGAAACATGGCAATGATCTGGAAATGAAGGCGTTCTGGCAGGATCTGTATGCCGCGAAAGTTACCGTGGTCGTTAACGGCCACGACCACGATTACGAGCGGTTTGCGCCGCAGGATCCCGACGGCAAATCCGATGCCACGCGCGGAATTCGCGAGTTCGTCGTCGGTACCGGCGGCAAGAACCATCGGCCGTTCGCCGAGCCCAAACCCAATAGCGAAATCCGCAACGCTGATGCCTTCGGCGTTCTGAAACTTGTGCTGCGGCCCAACTCTTACGACTGGTTCTTCGTCGCCGAATCCGGAAAATCGTTCGCGGATTCCGGCTCAGGCCAGTGCAACGGTTCTTCCGAGTCGTCCAAAGGCCAATGAACTGTTTCTTCAAACGAATGGAGCGCATATGAAATTGATTTCTTCCCTGATTCTAGCGGCCTGCTTGCTTTTCGCCTCTGCGGCTGGTCCTTCGGGATATCACGAGGTCAATCAAGTCTCATTGCCCGGTGGCGGTGGTTGGGATTATCTGACGGTTGACGCGGCAGCGCGCCGAGTGTACGTCTCTCACGCCACGCAGGTGGAAGTTCTCGATGCCGATACGCAGAAAAGCGTCGGAACAATTGCGGACACGCTCGGCGTGCATGGGATCGCACTCGCGCCCAGCCTCGGACGTGGATTCATCAGCGCCGGCAAAGCGGATTCGGTGGTTGTTTTCGATCTGAAAACTCTACAGGTGCTTTCGCGTGTGAGTACCGGCAAGAAACCGGATGCCATCGTTTTTGATCCCGCCACGAACCGAGTTTTTGCCATGAATGGAGGGAGCGACAGCACCACGGCCATCAATGCCGCCGATGGATCGGTCGCCGGAACAATCGCTCTAGGTGGCGGTCCGGAATTTTCCGTCGCCGACGGCAAAGGAAACCTGTGGATTAATCTCGAAGATCAAAGCGAACTCGTTCACATCGACTCGAAGTCGCTGAAGGTTGTGAACCGTTGGCCCGTTGCGCCGTGCCAATCTCCTTCCAGCATGGCTTTGGATTCGCAAAACCGCAGGATCTTCATCGGTTGCCGCAATCACTTCATGGCCGTCGTGGACGCGGACAGCGGCAAGGTTGTCGCGACCTATCCCATCGGCGACCATGTGGACGCTTCCGCATTCGATCTCGGAACCAAGCTCGTATTCAATTCGCTCGGTGAGGGCAACATCGCCATCTTTCGTCAGGATTCGCCCGACAAATACACATTTGTTGAAAATATCCCCACGGCCCCAGGCTCAAAGACTATGGCGCTCGACCTCAAGACCCATCGCCTTTTTGTCCCATCGCTGCGTTCAGGACAATTTACGATCCTGGTTTTCGACCGCATTTCACAACCTGGTTCTTGAAGCTTTTTTCCCGCTCGCCAAAGTGAAGGCGCGTGATGTCGGCCGCCTCTTGCGTGTGTGTGCGATGCCATCTCGGCGTTGCCGCGGACTTGAGTTCATGGGACACTGTGCGCTCTTGACGCTGTAAAATCGCCGCCGCATTCTTGATTTCTTGAGCGAGGCTTGAACCTGGCGCAGTCCCTCCCCAATCCTTCTCTCGTGCCTCGCAGGCGTTGGAGAATTGTATTTCTGCTTTCCTTCGGCGTGCTTGTAAATTTCTTCGATCGAGTCAATCTTTCGGTCTCTCAAGACGCGCTGCACGCTTCGTTCGGACTGTCCATGATTGCCTTCGGCTTTCTTTCCAGCGCCTACAGTTGGACCTACGCTGCGATGCAAATCCCGGCGGGAATCCTGCTCGACCGCTGGGGCGTACGCCGCGTGGGCTGCATCAGTACGCTGCTTTGGAGCGTAGCTTCATTCGGCGCGGCCATCTCCAGCGGCATCGCGGGATTCTTCGGAGCGCGATTTCTTCTCGGCGTCGGCGAGTCCCCCACTTTTCCCGCCAACGCCAAAGCGATCGGCTACTGGTTTCCGGAAAATGAACGCAGCCTCGCAACGGCTATCACGGATGCCGCCGCAAAATTTTCCACCGCGATCGGCGTGCCCTTCCTCGGCTTGCTAGTTTTGCGCTTCGGCTGGCGCTGGAGTTTCGCGGCCACGGGCTTGATCAGTTTTTTCTACTTTCTTCTCTTCTACTGGATTTACTACAACCCCAGCGCGGATAAAGTGCTGTCCGAGGAAGAGCGCCAATTCATGATGCAAGGTCAGGTCCAGCCGGAAGGTGCCGTGAGCACGACGCGCGGCGTCTCGCTCGGCTATTTGCTTCGCCAACCGAAAGTGTACGGCCTCGGCCTGGGCTGGGGAGCCTACAACTATTGTTTCTATCTTCTGCTTACCTGGCTGCCCAGCTACCTTTCGATTTCGCTGCATGTTGACTTGCTGCATTCCGTGCTGTACACAAGCGCGCCGTGGCTTTTCGCCACGTTCACGGATTTGGTGGTGGGTGGATGGCTCGTGGATGCACTCATCCGCCGAGGTTGTGACGCGAACCGGGTTCGGCAAACTGTGCTGGTTGTCGGAACCGGATTCGGACTTGGAATTTTAGGCGCCGCGCACGCCCGCTCTGCGGTCACGGCCCTCCTTTGGATCAGTATTTCCCTGGGCGGTCTTGCAGCTGCAGCACCGGTCGCGTGGACAGTGCCATCTCTGATCGCGCCGCGAGAAAGTGTCGGCAGACTCGGCGGAATCGTCAACTTCTGCGGCCAGCTAGCAGCGATTTCAGCGCCGATCGTCACGGGCTATGTGGCGTCAACTACTCACGCGTTTACATCAGCATTTGTCGCCGCCACGGTGATCTTGCTGCTGGGCATTGCGGGATATATTTTCTTGCTGAGCCGTATCGAACCAATCCCGGAGCCCTAAGCCAGTGAGTTTCACGTGCAATCCAGAACGGTTTGAAAATCAGCACCCGAGCAGGAGGACCCAATTCCAATGGAGATCCAGACTCCGGCCCACCGCGCCAGGACCATGCAGTGGCTTTTTCTTGCGACCTTGGCGCTCGCAGCGTTTATTTCAGCGCACGCAGCACCTGCCACAAGAGATCGCGTTTACATCGGGACTTATACGAATCACGGCAGCCAAGGCATCTACGTTTGCGACTTCGACGCCGCAAGCGGCAATCTCACTTCGCCGGAACTGGCCGCCGCGACCGCGGATCCGTCATTTCTCGCGGTTGCGCCCAGCCGACGGTATCTATACGCCATCAACGAAACCGATCATTTCAACGGCCAGCCAACCGGAGGCGTCAGCGCGTTCTCAATCGATTCCGCGACGGGCAAGTTGACGTTGCTGAATCAGGTCTCTTCGTTGGCACCGGGCCCCGCATACATCACTCTCGATGGCAGTGGGCATTACGCTTTAGTGGCCAATTACGACCAAGGCAGCGTCGCAGTCTTTCCCCTATGGCCCGACGGAAAAATTGGCGACTTCACCGCGTTCGTCCGCCACCAAGGCTCCAGCGTGGATCCTGAACGTCAGCAAGGGCCGCACGCGCACGCCATC
>DATEVZ010000116.1:0-10886 GCA_035258265.1 Candidatus Acidiferrales bacterium | reverse complement strand
TTGCAGTATAGCTTCGTGAACGGCGTCAACGATTTCAATCGCATCGTGCGGTTTGACGAAGACGAGACGCTGACCGACACCAATCAAATCGAATATGGAATCACGCAGAGGCTTTACCGCAGGAAGAAAAACGGGAACGCCGAGGAATTCATCAGCTGGCGCCTGGCGCAGATTCATTTTTTCAATCCCAGTTTTGGCGGGGCGCTGATTGCGGGGCAGCGCAACGTGTTCCAAGCGACGGATGAACTGACGCCGTTTGCTTTTGCAGATGAGCCTCGGCATTTTTCGCCGGTGGTGAGTGATTTGCGCGTGGAACCGGGGAAGCACTGGGACACGCAATTCATCGTGAATTTCGATCCGCAGCGCGCACAATTGACGGCGATCGGGACGCTGCTGAAGCTGAAACCTTACAAGGAGTCGTTTTTGACGCTGGCGCATTTTTCGGCGATCAATTTGCCGACGCCGGTGGCGGATAATCCGCCAAATTTCGTGTTCGAGCCGCGGTCGAATCAGATACGCGCGCTAATTGGCTGGGGAGACCTGACGCGGCCGGGATTTAATACGACGATTGGCGCCAGTTACGACATTACACATTCCGCGTTTCAAAACCAGATTGCCGAGGTGAGTTATAACGGCTCGTGCTGCGGATTCGGTTTTGAGTACCGGAGATTTTCGTTTGGCACGATTCGGAATGAGAACCAATACTTGGTTGTATTCCGGATTGCGAATGTGGGATCGCTGGGGACCTTGCGGAGGGCGGAAAAGATCTTCTGAGGTGTGACGGGGGACGTGACCCTAAAGAGGACGCCGTGCTTAGAGAGAGCGTAGCAGGCGGTTTTCATACCGCCATCGAGCGGAGCCTATAGACCGGTGGCGCACTAACGTGCGCCGCTACAACTGCAACTGCGATCCATTAGCCATTGGCCTGCGGCCCAGCCGATTGCGCCTACTGCCAAGCCTGCCAGGACATCGGCGATGTAATGGTAGCGACCGTAGACTGTGGCCACGCACATCATTGTGAAAAATGGCAGGCAGAGCCAGAAGAGCCATGGTCTGTAACGGCGGGCTGCGAGGATCGCGACCATCGAGCCTGCTACGTGTGCGGAAGGGAACGCGGCGCCATGGACGCGGCCGAAACGTTCGATGAGTTCGATGGTGGCGGTGAATGCGCCGCCGGGGAGCGCGGTTGGATTGAGCGATTCGAGCGCGAAGTGGGGGCTTTCGATAGGGAAGAGCACGGCGATGATGTAGACGGAATAGTGCGCGATGCCTGTTGAGACCATCACGGTCCAGAAGGCGGCACGGTCTTTTTGGATGTAAAGGCTGGCCGGGAGAATGACGAGGTAGAGAAAGTAGGTCATGTAGGCGAACTGCATGGCGTCGTTCAGGGTGGGATTGGCGAAACGGGCGAGCCAGACTGAGGGATGCACGCCGGCCAGGTTGTAATCGAATTGGATTAGCCAGGGGTCGAACCAGTTGCGATGGATTGAGTGGACCAGCGCTTGAAGTTCCTCGAAGAAGAAAATGTAGAGCGGGAGCGGATACCAGTGGCGTGCGAACTGCAGGGTTTTGCTGCGTGAGCGTGCGGCGGACCAGGCGAGTTGCGCGATCGCTACGGCTATGATTGCGTGAAGCGCGGCGTATTTGGCGGCGTGCGGGATGTTGTTGTGGAAGGCGAGGAGTAGAAACAGGATCCAGGTTAGATATGCGAAGGTGATTTGTTCGAAGGCGCCGCAGGCTTGGCGGAGTTCTGTTGCATGTTGCGAGAGACCATTCTTCGCGGGTATCGAGTGGACTTCTTGGGTTGTTGGTAGCGAGGACATCAGATTTGCGTGCCCTTTTTGAAGGTGATGCTGGAGTGCGGTGCCCTTTTGTGCGGCAAGCGCTGGCGCTTTGCGACGAATTTTCGGTAGACCAGGCGGCGCCCAGCCGCCGCACTCCAAGGTGATTGGGTGCCTTGGGTTCATTGCGAGATCTTCGGGGCGAGGCGCGCGGCGTGTGAATTTGAGATGGTTGGGGCCGCTTCTTTCCAGTGGGATCCTGGCCAGTTGTTTTGTCGCGCGACGCGCGCCAGGCGCCTTGATGGATTCACTGCTTGGGGATGCGCTACCGACTCGAGCATGGGGACGTCGGCGGCGCTGTCACCGTAGGCGTAGCTTTGGGCTAGATCGAGATTGTGAGTTGCGGCAGCGGTTTTGAGCGCCTGGGATTTGGCTTTGTGGCTCATGTGATCGCTTGTGAGGCGCCCCGTCCATTGGTTCGAAGAGCGCAGCCAAGAATGGCTGTGCCACCCTTGGGGCGAGACTGCTAGCTGCGTGGCTCGAACCTCGATGGGCACGCGGAGTTGCGCCGAGATGCGCCTGGCTATCATTTGCGCTAGCGGAGCTAGCGTGCCGGTGATCAGGAATATGCGGTGACCTTGGGCGTGGTGCCAGGCGATGCGTTGAAGGCCTTGGTCGAAGAGCGGGAGAGAATCTTCGGGCGAAGACTTGGGCGCGAGATCGGTTTCCCAGTCGTTGACTAGCGATTCATTGATTCCTGCTAGATAGAATTTGTTTCCTTCGATGGCTTGGTGCGGATCGCGCAGAATTGTTTTGGCGAAATGCATTAGCCATCTCGCCACGCGTGTGCTCGAGATCTGATCGCGTTCCAGCAGGTAGCCGATGAAGCGCCATTCGAGCGACGGCGGCGACAGTAGCGTGCCGTCGAGGTCGAAGAACGCGCCGATTTTTTGGGGCGCGGTCATCGCGTAGCCTGGATGGCGATTGGAGCGGAAGCCTTTTGTTCGGCGGCGGCGAGGTAGCGGCGGCCTTCCCAAATCACGGGGACGGCGCGGATCGTGCAGAAGGTGACTGTTGCGGCGACAAGGAATTGACCTGCTAGCGCGAGCGCATGGCGGATGCCGGCGTTTAGCCAGGTTGCATTCACGTGGCCTGCAGGAAGCAACAAGCCGAGATAGCAGAAGCAGACGCATTTGAGAGCGGCATAGGCTGCACGGCTGGCGCGCGAAGCGACGAGCGTGCGTCCCCACCAGGTTTCGAGCATGGAGTTCCTGCCAAATCCGCTGCGGCCGGTGCGAGCTGCCAGCGCGCGGAGAAAATCGGTGAGCGTGCCGCGCACAAAAAACAGCACGGGCACCCAGAGGGAGACAAGTCCGCTGACGGCGAAGAATGTGAAGAAGAGATTTTCGACGACGCGGTCGCCGAGAATATCGAGTTGTGCGCCGAGTGGTGTTGCGAGACCGCGAGTGCGAGCGAGGTAGCCGTCAACGCCATCGAGGGCGATGGCAGCGACGGTGAGTGCGACGGCTGCGAGGTCGGCTGCGAGTCGGTTGCCGAGGTGCGTGAACAGAGCCACGGCGGCAAATGCAGCGGCGACTCGCGTTAGGGTCACCTGATTGGGCGTCATCTGGTTCCTTCGCCTCGTGATGCGCTGTGAAAATTTTTGGGCTCGCCACCGCAAACGGCGATATTTCTTGCCGCGTCCGGCTCCAGCTGGCGAGCCCTTGCGGCGGAGGAAAGCATTTGGTGCGCCAGAAGGGACAGGGGTTTCCTCGCGTGTTTTCAGGAGGTTAGTGGACGGTGATGTGGCGAGGGCGTCGTGGAGATGATGGGCTGCGGTGGCAGGTGGAGGGATTTTCTTTGATTGCGGCGAAGAGAAAGCAGGTCCGTCACCGCCGTCCGCGAAAGGCCCGGCTGGGTTCGGGATGACGACCGTGAGCAGATTTTACGGTGGAACCGTGGCTGGCATCAAAAAGCGCGGGCGTGCGTCTAAGGGATGTGGGAAAATTGGGAGTTGAGGGCGCGGCGCTGGGCGGATTGAGCATCTCACCTCGATGAGCGAAAAGGACTAATGGAAGTCTCCATATTTGCGGCTTTTCTTGCGGGCTTGGTGTCGTTTCTTTCGCCTTGCGTGCTGCCGCTGGTGCCGGGATACATTTCGATGCTTTCGGGCATTGGCGTGGAGCAACTGAAGGAAGGCAAAACGCCGCGCGGCGGGTTGCTGGTTTCGGCTTGCGCGTTCGTGACCGGGTTTTCGGTGGTGTTTATTGCGTTTGGCGCGTCGGCGAGCGCGGTGGGATCGTTTTTGTTGCGGAATCGCGCGGTGCTTGCGCCGGTGGCCGGGGCCTTGATCGTGCTGTTTGGGCTGCACCTGATCGGATGGCTCGCGAAAATTACCGTGCGCGCGGGGTTGGTGATTGGGGCCGTGCTGGTTGCCATAGGCGGGTTACTTTCGTGGCGCGCGGATCTGTGGGGAACGTGGCTGAAGCCGATTCATTTGTTTTCGGTGGCGCTGATTTTCTTGCTGGGCCCTTCGCTGACTCGCTGGCTGAACCGCGATGTGCACTTTCGCAATATGGGCGGGCAGCCGGGAGCGGTGAGCGGATTTCTGATGGGATTTGCGTTCGCGTTTGGCTGGACTCCTTGCATTGGCCCGATTCTAGCCAGTGTGCTGGCTGTGGCCGCGACACGGGAAACTGTCGGCGAGGGGGTTTTCTTGTTGGCGTGTTATTCGGCGGGGTTGGCGGTGCCGTTTTTGATTACGGCGCTGGGGATCGGCGGATTTCTGCGTTTCTATCAAAAATTCCGGCGGCACTTGCACACGGTGGAAGTTTTCAGCGGAGTGCTACTACTGGCCGTCGGCGGACTGGTATTCTTGAACCGATTGACGTGGCTTTCGGGGAAGCTGGCGTTTCTGAATAAATTTTCTTTGTAACGGAGTTTTAGCGGATGCGAAAGCGGTGGAATTTATTGCTAGTGCTCGTCGTGGTGGCGAGCTTTGCGGCGGTGTTTTCGGGATGCAAATCGGATGGCGCGAGTACGCCGAAGACTCTAGCGAACGAGCCGGAGGTGACGTTCAAGGATTTGCAGGGGAAGGATGTGCCGCTGGCTGGCCTGAAGGGGAAGGTGGTGGTGGTGAATTTTTGGGCGACTTGGTGCGAGCCTTGCCAGGTGGAAATTCCGTGGATGATCGGTTTCCAGCAGAAATATGCGGACAAGGGTTTTACGCTTTTGGGCGTGGCGATGGATGAAGAAGGGAAGAGCGCGGTCGAGCCGTTCGTCCAGAAGAGCCAGTTTGATGTGGATGGAAAGAAGATGGCGATGAATTATCCGATTGTGCTGGGGAATGACGACCTGGCAGCGAAATTTGGTGGGCTATTGGGATTGCCTACCAGCATTGTGATCTCGCGGGATGGGAAAGTTGTGAAGCGGTACATTGGATTGGCGAGCCAGGATGACCTGGACAAGGAGATCAAATCGTTGCTTTGAGGTAGAAGACAGGGAGGCAAAGAAGCAGAGAGGCAGGCGACGGCGGACCAAATGCTTTTACCGCAGCGACGCAGAGGGCGCATCAGAGAGGACCTACTGCAAAGAAGTAACACAGAGGACATCAGAGAAAGACGGCGAGTTCACAGAGAAATGCGGGAGTGCCGAAACGCCGCGGACCAGGTGCTTACTACATTGCGGGTACAGAGAGAAGCGGATCATTAGGGGCGATCGTTTTCATGTCTATGATGGACGAGCACGAATTTCAGCGGAAGAGCGAGGCGGCGTTTGAGGCTTTGCGGAAGCGTTTGCTGGAGCTTGGCGACGAGAACGAGTTTGAGGTGGAAGGCGGCAGTGGAAAACTCGAGATCGAGTTCGAGGATGAAGACGAGACGCGGTTCGTCATCAGCCCGAATGCGCCGGTACGGCAGATATGGATTTCGGCGCTGACGACCAGTTTCAAGCTAGGGTGGTCGGATGCGGCGCAGGCGTTCGTGCAGGAAAAAACCGGGGAGACATTGAATCAGGTGATGAGCCGCATTCTTTCGGAGAAGCTGG
Source organism: Candidatus Acidiferrales bacterium (assembly GCA_035258265.1). Taxonomy (GTDB): domain Bacteria; phylum Acidobacteriota; class Terriglobia; order Acidiferrales; family UBA7541; genus Palsa-295. Next base: position 5,061 of record DATEVZ010000116.1, on the reverse strand, counting down.
GCACGGCGATTCAGGTGTGAGCTCGATGCGAATCGGAATCTCTTCCATTGTTTTTATGCTTGTCGTGGGCGCGGGTGTCGGCGCTTGGCGCGGGAATGCGAGCGCTGCGCCGCAGGAATCGGCGGCAGTGCCGAGTGCCGCGAGTATCGTGAAGGCGCGAAGTTTTGTTTCGCTCGAGCCCGTTCCGCGCGGGAAGGAATTTCAGGTTGCGGTTGTGGCGGACATTCGGAGCGGATACCACGTGAATTCGCACAAGCCTTCGGACGAATATTTAATTGCGACGACCTTAACGCCGCAGCTTCCGGCGGGTTTTCAGATGTTGGATACGATCTATCCGGCAGGGCGTCAGGAGAAGTTTTCGTTTTCGCCGAGCGAGCCGCTCGATGTGTACACGGGCAGCGTGACGTTTAAGCTGCGGGTGGTGGCGCAGGTGGACGCACCGATCGGTGCGGTGAACATTCCCACGATTTTGCGATATCAGGCTTGCAACGATACGACCTGTTTGCCGCCGGTGAAAATAGCTGTGGATGTGCGCGTGGACGTGGGCGCGGCGGGTTCGGCTGCTCGTGCGATGCATCCGGAGATTTTTTCGGGAGCGGCGAAGTAGTAGCAGCACTGCGTAAAACAGGTCGTTCGCTGCGCTCAGGCCTAAAACCAAGACCCGTCGAAGGTAGCTCTACGACGCGGTGGTGATTCCAAGGAATGTCAGGGCGCGGCGTAGGCGCGTTACTACTTTATCTTTTCCCAGGACTACCATGGTGTCGAAGAGTGGTGGGGCTACGGCGCGGCCCACTATCGCCACGCGGGTGGCGTTGATTAGAAGGCCGGCTTTTACTCCTTCGGCTGCGGCGACCGCGCGGAGTGCAGCATCGCAGGCATCGTGATTCCAGTCGGTTAGCGCGGCCAGCGCGTCCGTTAATTTTGCCAGTAATGCGGGAACTTTTTCGTCCTTCCAGAATTTCTCGCGGGCTTCCTGATCGTAATCGAAATCGTCGGTGAAAAATGCGCGAGCCCATCCTGTGAAATCGGTGAGTAGGCGCGTGCGCGGACGGATCAAGTCAACGGCGTGGGCGAACCAAGCGCGATCGGTCGTGGCCCATTCGTCTTTCCAAAGTTTTGCGCGCTTCAGTTCGTCTTCCACGTAGGGCAAGAGCTCTTCCACGGGCGGCTTCTGCAGATATTGCGTGTTGTACCACTCGAGTTTGGCGCGATCAAAGATGGCATTGGTGCGGCTGACGCCGGAAAGCGAGAAGCGCTGGATGAGTTCAGAGGTGCGCAGGAATTCGGAATCGTCGCCGGTGGACCAGCCCAGGAGCGCGAGAAAATTTCGAAACGCTTCGGGGAGAAAGCCTTCGTCGGCGTAGGAACCGACACTGGTGGCGCCGTGGCGTTTCGAAAGGCGCGTGCGATCGGGGCCGAGAATCAGCGGAACGTGCGCGAAAATCGGCGGCTGCGCGCCTAGCGCGTGATAGATGAGGACCTGCTTGGGTGTATTCGACAGATGATCGGCGCCGCGAATGATGTGGGTGATGCGCATGTCAATGTCGTCAACAACCACGCTGAGCTGATAGGTGGGCACGCCGCTAGAGCGGAGAAGCACAAAATCCTCGATGTCGGCGTTCTGGACTTCGCGCGGACCGAAGACGGCGTCTTCAAATTTTGTGGTACCGGTGCGCGGAGTCTTGAAGCGAATGGCGCGTGGGATGCCTTCCTTTTCTTTCGCGGCGCGGTCAGCTTCGGAAAAATCGCGGCAGGGACAGGCGGCGGCCTTCAGAGTTTTGGGGCCTTCGTCGTCACCCTCGCCTTCATGGTCTTCGTTTTCAGCGGCTGAGTAATCGCCTCCAGCGTATGCGGCGGCTTTGCAGTAACAGGCGTAGGCCGCGCCGCTTGCCAGAATGCGTTCGGCAGCGGCGCGATACATTTCGCCGCGCTGGGACTGGAAGAAGGGGCCTTCGTCCCATTCGATGCCTAGCCACTTGAGAGCTACGAGAATTCCATCGACCAACTCAGGCTTATTACGCTCGACGTCGGTGTCTTCGACGCGGAGGATTAGCGTGCCGTCTTCGTGTTTGGCGAAGAGCCAGTTGAACAGCGCGGTGCGCGCGCCGCCGACGTGGAGATAGCCAGTTGGTGATGGGGCGAAGCGGGCGCGTGGTTTTTGCGAAGCTGCCATCCAGATGAATTCCTATTCTAGATTCGAAGCCATTTATCTTAACGGAAGGTCGCAGCAAAATCGAGCCGGCCGGCACGGTAGTTCTTGGGTCACAAATGCCCGATCAAGGTTAGCGGTAAAGTGGATTTCGCTAGTTTCCGCTAACGCGACCTCCAAGTTGAATTTGTGGGGAAATAATGCAGAAAATGCTGTGGTGCATTGGGCAATACATTGGCCGCTAGAAGCGGTGGGTTCAGGGCGGAGTGCGTGATGTGCTGCTGCCCTACCGTTTCGACGATGGTATGATGCGGCGCGGGGAGGGAGCTGCGCTGAGACGAAGTGGCGGGCGGAGCATCCAACCTAGCAATCTCATGCGACAAGGAAAGACGTCATGACCAAGCAAGACAATCTGGCGGTACAGCAAAAGTTTGGCAGCGCCGTAAACAGCGGGGAATTGGAACTGCTGCGCGATCTTATCGCCTCGGATGTCGTGGATCACGACCCGGCGCCCGATCAAGGTGCGGGTCCAGAAGGCTACATTCGCATGTTCGCCGCCCTGCGAACATCGTTCCCCGATTTGGCAGTCTCCGTGGACCAGATAGTAACCGACGAGGACAAGATAGCCATTGCGTACACGATTACCGGCACGCAAGAGGGCGAATTTTTGGGCGTAGCTCCGACGGGACGGAAGATTCGCGCGCGCGGGGTTCAAATCGCGCGATTTCGGGACGGCAAAATGGTCGAGCGGTGGGGCAGCTCGGACCAGTTGGGAATCCTCCAGCAAATCGGCGCTCGAGCGACATCGGCCTAGTCCCCATAGACCCTACCGCCATTAGCCCCGCAGAGATCTGGCGGCCGACTAAACAGGAGTTCCGTCGTCAGACGATGCACATGCACTAAACCTGAAACTGCCGAAGATGATGGTCCAGATGCTGATACATCAACGCCGCCCATTCCTGCGGAGTCAGCGGCCCGAAAAAGAAGTGTGGATGCTTCGTGCATGCCCCAGGCCCGCCCGCCGCAAAGCGGTCAATGAATTCGCGTAGTCGTTGTCTCTCCGCCACGAAGTCCCTCTCATCATTCACCACCAAGCTCTTGTCCGTCCCCGAATTGCGGGGCATCGGCTTCTGGTTCACGATCATCGACTTCTTCGCCAACCGCCCCAGCAGCAGCCCGATCAATATTCGCGGCGGAAATTTCTCACCCACCGCCATCTCCATTGCCGCGGAGCAATGCGCCAGCGCCTGCGCTGGATTCATCTTGCCCCACTGCCGCTGGCTATCCGGCCTCAGCTGCGCCATCCGCCCCTTTACCTCTTCCACCGTCGCCGCTTCAAAAAGATTTTTCATGCGTAAGCTCGATCCTCGACGCTACGAGGGCCTCAACTTCACCTGCGATCCCGCCCCATGGTTAGCTACAACAGTCAACAACCGCCATAGTCTCGGAGTATAAATCAAGCGCGCCAACGATCGAGCGCGCCAACGTGGCCACATCTCACACGCGACCCTCGTCCGCCTAGGACAACCTGAAAAAGCTATGGGCTACAAGTCCCCATAGAACCATGGTTGGCACCTTACAACCGTGCTGCTGCTTTGTTGGTCTCAGAACGGACTGGCTTCGTCGCCAAGAAGCGATGAAAACCGCTGGTAGAGAAAACCGAAAACGCTACAAGAGTGTGTCTAGCGTCCCGAGCTTACGGAACGGAAGGCAACAACAATCCTGCTCAATGGGTGGGCTGGACGCAAGGAAAACTCCGGCCAGAGGAGGAGTATTTTCCTTGACTCCTTTTGTAGAACGTACCGGGCGCTAGTGATATCCCGTCAGAGCCGGATGAGCTTTTTGACAGGTAATAGCCCGCCAGCGTATTTGAGATCACACTGTCCTTCCGGGATTAGTTGGCGAGGCCATAGAATTCCCGTACAGTGATCGCCTAGTGGCCCCGCCTTCCTTAACCCGTGAACGCATTAGTTTGCGACGCACAGCGCAATGGCTCCTGGATCTGTTATTCCCACTCTACACCTTTGGATTGACGCAGGAGCGCAGACGATATTGGCAGTTTTTACCGGCTCGGCGAGCTGCAAAATTGTTCGTGGCGTTATTTCTTATTCTCAGCGGTGTTCCATTTTTCCTCGACCTGCTCGCCGGCGGTACCTATCCATTGTGGGAGGTCTTACTGTTTGCGGTGACGCTGGGGACCCTGCGCGTAGTCACGATCATGACTGAACTACGAAGACCTCGTCTCATGATTGTCCCGATCCTTATGATTGCCGCCGCTTTTTTCTTGTTCGCTCGCCTTCCACGGCAAGAACGTACGCCCGAGTTTACGCGGCGGCGCATCGTCATGGACGGCTCGTATGTCTTTCTGACGATCATGCTCGGCTATCGTTTGTTTCTGAGTTTCACTAGCACTGAAGGCGTCGCGCATGTCGCCCTGCAAACGGAATTGTCCTTCGCGCACGCCATTCAAAGCACGCTCGTCCCTCCTGTCTCGTATTGCGGGCGTGCTTTGGACGTCTATGGATGTAGTGTCCCTAGCGCGAAGGTCGGCGGTGACCTGGTAGACCTGGTTGCCGACGGCGATAAAGTGTTTGTCTATCTCGCTGATGTTTCCGGTCACGGCATATCCGCCGGCATCTTGATGGGCATGCTGAAAACCGCGATACGCCAAGCCTGGCTTACGCAACAGTCGCTCCCCGCACTTCTTGACAACGTTAACGCCGTGCTGCCTGCGGTTAAGGAGCCCGAAATGTATGCAACGTTGGCGGCGCTGCGATTTGACGCATCCTCACAGGTCGAGATCGCAGTCGCCGGTCACCCGCCAATCTTGCATTATCGGGAAAAGTCGCAGGACATAAGTCGCTGCGCGATGCGGCAATATCCTCTGGGACTGGTCGCGGAGCCCGGTTACG
>DATEVZ010000115.1:0-2369 GCA_035258265.1 Candidatus Acidiferrales bacterium | reverse complement strand
TAACGGCACGGCGAAGCGTCCGCCTATGGGCTTGTCTGAAGTGACGCTGACGCTTGTAGACCCGGATTTGGCTAACGCCGTAGCCCAGGTGCTGGACGCACGGGAGGAAATCCCCCCGACGGCCCAAGAAGCGGCCGGTCCCGTGATCGTGGAGAAGGGCCCCGCGGCAGAGCGCGAGACCAGAGTTGTGGACGGGTTCGTAGAGCTTACTACGCAAGAAACCGCAGCCGAAGGTAATGCCCCTGCGGAGGCCCTGACTTCTAAAGACATGCCTTGGAAAAAGCGCGGCGCCGAAAAACCGGCGACGGCTCTAAAGCCGGGCGAAGTAGTAGTGGGCCGGCGGCTCTATCGCTCCGGACAAAGTGAATACCTCATAAACGGCCGTGTGGCGCGTCTGCGCGATGTGCAAGAACTCTTCATGGGCATGGGGCTCGGCCCCGATAGCTACGCGATTATCGAACAGGGCCGTATCGGGCAAATTCTGAACTCAAAGCCGATGGATCGCCGCGCGATCATCGAAGAGGCCGCCGGCATCACGATGTACAAGACCAAGCGACGTCTCGCGGAAGCGAAGCTCGAAGCCTCGAAAGTGAACCTGTCGCGTGTGCATGACATTCTCGTCGAAGTGGAAAAGCAGCTCGCTTCGCTGAAGCGCCAGGCGTCCAAGGCACGGCGTTATGCCGAGCTCCGCGAACAGATGCGGGAATTGCTGCGCAGCGTGCTGGCGAGCAAGGCAGAGCATCTCGATATCGAAGCCGCGCGACTTGAAAATCTGCTGCGTGATATGGACGCAGCCGAAGAGCGTGAAGCCGGTTCAGTGCATGAGCTGGAAGGTGAGCAAGAGCGATTGAGCACCCGCAGCTACGAACTGGACGGTGAACTGCGGCAAATCCAAAACTTGCTGGGGCAGACCGTACTGGATCTCGACCGCGCGGAAAATCGGATTACTTTTAATCGTGAGCAAGCGGCGCAAATCGAAGCACGGGCTACGCGTCTGGGGGTCGAGACGGAAGTGGCAGAACGCCAAGTGAGCGATCTAAGCACGCGGATGACGGCGCACCGCGACGCGGTGGCCACGCTGCGCGACCAAACCAGCGCCCTCGAAACGCTGCTGCGTGAAATGACGGAGCGCTCATCGACTACGGCCGCAGAACAGATCCAGATGGAAGCGCGCATGGAGGAGCTGCGCCTGCTCGCGGGCCGGCTTGTCGAGGAATCCGCGCGCGAACTTGCGGAATCGTTGCAGGCGGAAGAAGCCGCGGGGCGTCATACGGCGGCGGAAGAACAGCGCGCGGCAACGATGCAAGCGATTGAATCTGAATGCGCTGCGCTGAATGAGAAAGTTGTGGCAGCCGAGCAGGCTTTCGCGCGTGCGCAAATCAGCGCGCAAGAGTTGGGCGCTGCTGTCCGCGACGCGCAAGTGAAGCTCGTTGAGCTGCGCCGGAGCCAGCAGGAAACCAGCCAGCAATTGGAACGGATGCGCGAAGGGCTTTCCGCCGAACGGGCCCGGCGCGCGTCCATCGAACAGATTTTGAGTGAGCGCGCCTACACCGCCGATGCGGTGCAAAAACTTTTCAATGTAGCGCGTGAGACAGACGCGGAGCCCGCCGCAGGCGGCTTCCATGCGGTTGGATTGCTCGCTGATTACGCCGAGGTGCAGGAAAAGTACGAAGGTGCGATCGAGCAGTTCTTGCGCGACGAATTGGAATACGTGGTGGTGGAATCGTTCGACCACGCGCGAGCGGGGATTTCGTTGCTGCGCGATGAGCTGGGTGGGCGCGCCACGTTTTTTGTGGACTCGCTCAACAAGCTGAACCTTCCGTCGCCGGAAGCCGATGCTTCCCTGCCGATGCCTGCTGGAGTGTTAGGTAGACTCGATCGCCTGGTTGACTTCCGCGAACCGCTCGGTCCCGCCGCCAAGCACTTTCTGACCAAGTTGCGCACGGCATATGTGGTCGAATCCGCTGCGCTCGCCGAGCAAATGGCGAACGAAAATCCCCATAGCTATTTTCTTACGCCGGACGGCACCTGCTATCACGGGCGCATGGTCTCCGGCGGCCGAGCGGGCGAAGCGGGCCCTCTGGCTTTGAAGCGCGAATTGCGCGAGCACGAAGCGCAGGCGCTGCGCCTGGAGCAGGCAGTAAACGCGCAGCAAGCTGAAATGACCCGCTTGGAAACTGCTATTGCGGACGGCGAACAGCGGGTTGCCTCCGCTATCGCAAGGCAAATGGAAGCGGAAAAGTCCCTCGTTACAGCCACTCACCAGCGCGATCAAGCACATTCCGAACTACGGCGTATCGAGCAGCAGTTCGCCACTGAACGTGAAGAGATTTCCCGCCTGCGTGCAGACGCTGAATCCGCGCGCCATC
>DATEVZ010000114.1:0-12790 GCA_035258265.1 Candidatus Acidiferrales bacterium | reverse complement strand
AATGTCGCGAGGCCCCAAAAAGTTCCCGATCGCGCAGAGACTGTCTGGAAGTAGCGCAAGTCTAGCCAGTAGCGCGCGCGCCTGCCTGCCATCTCTTAGCCTTTTGGGTCCAGTATTAGTACGAGGTTATCGAGTTTTCTTGCAGAGGTCGGGACAGCCCGCGAGGGTACCCAGTTCTAGGCGCCAATGGCCTTACCTAGCGCCCCAGCCAGCGCATCGGTCCACCGGCGGACGTCGTCTTCGTGCTCGGCTTCCACCATCACGCGCGCGAGGGGCTCAGTGCCCGAATAGCGCAGCACCACGCGCCCCGAATTTCCGAGCGCCTTCTCGGCTTCGGCCAGCGTTCGCGATACTTCCGGGAGCGAGTCCAGCGGCGGCTTGGCTTTCACGCGCACGTTCACAATTTTCTGCGGAAAGATCTTCAAATCAGCGACCAGGGCATCGAGCGGCCCACAAAGCGATACGATTGAAGCGATCTTCACCGCCGTCAACATTCCGTCGCCGGTCGTCGCGTCGTCCAGAAACAAAATATGCCCAGACTGCTCGCCGCCCAGGTTCACGCGGCTTCGCAGCATCTCCTCGAGGACGTAGCGGTCGCCCACGGCCGTGCGCACCAGCTTCAGTCCGGATTTCTCTAGCGCGCGCTCCAGTCCCAGGTTGGCCATGGTAGTTCCAACGATCACATCGCCATTCAGCTTCCCGGCGGACTTCAGAAAGCGTCCCGCAACCAGCAACACGCCGTCGCCATCCACAAGCTTGCCCGAAGAGCTCGAGAAAATCGCGCGGTCCGCGTCGCCGTCAAAGGCCACGCCCAACGCCGCACCGGTTTCCATCACGCGCCTCTGCATCGCTTCGGGATGCAGCGAACCGCAACCAGCATTGATATTCCGCCCGTCCGGTGTGTCGTTCATCGCCACAACTTCCGCGCCTAGCGAACAAAACAATCGCGGAGCCAGCTTGCTGGCCGCTCCGTTCGCGCAGTCCAAGACGATTTTCATCCCGGCAAATTTGGCTCCGGGCAGCGCACTTTCACGCAATCCGTCGAGATAATCGTCGTCAATTTGTTCGTTGTCATGAAGCTGCATCTCGCTCGCCGCTTCCAGGGACTCACGAAGCGCGAGAATCGTTGCCTCCAGGACTGCCTCCACCGCATCTGGAAATTTCATCCCGGTCGCGGAAATCAATTTCACGCCATTGTCGTGATAAGGATTGTGCGACGCGGAAATCACCACTCCCGCAGCGAAGCCTTCGCGATTCACAAGCCACGCCACTCCGGGAGTGGTCAGCACGCCGGCCGAGACAGGTTCCGCTCCCGCTGCGGCCAAGCCGCGCGCGATACGCTCGGCGATATGCGGCCCGGATTCACGCGTGTCGCGGCCAATCAGCACTCGCGAGCGAACGCCCTGCGAAGGGCTCGACGACGCTCCGTTCGCATTTAGGTACTCGCCGAGCGCCAGACCCACGCGGTCCAGTGTCGCGTCGTCGAGCGGGTATTCGCCCGGCACGCCGCGAATGCCGTCCGTTCCGAAAAGTTGTTTGGCCATAGGATTTGAATTTCTCGCCCCCAAAATCAGGCAGGCGATTCTATCATCACCGCGCGATTCGGGCTGCGTCAGCGGCGCGCAAACAATTCAACTCGTCATCGCGTCACTTGTCCATAGCGCCAGTGCACGCGCGGGCACAGCGTTATTCGCCGGGCTTCGGCTGTGTTATCGTACCGCCATGCCACTCGAGGATACCAAGGTCGCTTCCACCAGTTCGACCAGCGGAAGAATCATCGCGGCCGGAATTGTTGTCGCGTTTTGTTACTGGGCATCTTCGGTGCTGGTCACGCTGCTAGTTGCCGTGCTCCTCGCCTATTTCCTGGATCCCGTCGTCAATTGGATGGAAGACTGGCACATTCCTCGCGCGCTGGGCTCGCTCATCGTCGTTCTCCTCACGATTGCCGCGGTGCTCGTGGTTGCGTGGAGCCTGATCGAGCGCGTGGACCAATTCGGCCGCGACTGGCCTACATACCGCAAGCCTCTGCACGCTGTCGCCAACTATGTGGAACAAAAGATGGAATCGTTCGAAGCACACGTTTCCGAAATCGAGCCCGGTACTCCGGATGGTGCGCATCTCGTAGCGGTCGCGGAATCGCATCCGGTACGTCAGGCGCTGCTCGCCAAATTGAGTTCGCTCTATGAAGTTCTGCTGGCCGCGACGTTTGTTCCTTTCCTTCTCTTCTTTATGCTTGCCGCGAAACGGCAGGTGTGGCACGCCACCATGCAGTTATTTCCGGCCACACAGCGCACCGAGGTGAAGGAGACGCTTTCGGACGTCACGCTAGTGTTGCGCAGCTATGTCGTAGGTACGGCACTTGTCGGACTGATTCTGGTCATCGCTAGTTGGCTGTTCTTTTGGGGCATTGGCCTGGAATTTCCGTTTCTTCTCGCGCTTGTCTCGGGCCTCGCCAATCTGATCCCCTATCTTGGCGTGGTGCTCTCCTGGCTGCCCCCGCTTCTGATCGGCTTGAAGAAATTCAATACGCCAGGGCCGTTTGTGGGCATTTTCTTCATGCTCACTTTCTTTCATTTCGTGGCGAATAATCTTCTGGTTCCCGCGCTCGTGGGCTGGCGAGTCCGTTTGAATGCCTTGGCCCTGACCGTCTCGCTGCTTTTCTTCGGATTTCTTTGGGGTGGCATCGGGTTGCTGCTCGCGATCCCGATCACCGCGGTGATCAAAGTGATTTGCGATCACAACGAAGCGCTGCAACCCGTCGGTCGCTGGCTCAGCGCTTAGCCGGTGCATCCCCCTGGATCGTTTGCACTGCGCTCGCCAGTACACGCGCATCGCTCGCTTCCTGAAACATCCGGATCGCGGCAATCCCCCCAGCCCCCGTGCGCACGCAGTCTTGCGCGTTGACTTCATCCACACCGCCAATCGCGATCACTGGAATACGCACAGTCCCGCAGACCTCGGCCAACCGCGCTATTCCCTGCGCTTCGCCAAACGCTCGCTTCGAAGGCGTCCGAAACACGGGTCCGAAAAAGATATAGTTTGCGCCCGCGCTCTCGGCCCCGCGCGCTTCCTCGAGGCTATGGCAGGAAACTCCGACGAGAAATTCCGTCGGAGCGTTTCCACGCCTGCACCATTTCACAAGGTAGCGGGCGTCTACCGATTCGCGGCCAAGGTGTACGCCCGCGGCACCCGCGGCCAAGGCTAGGTCCAATCGGTCGTTTACGATGATTCGTGGAGTCACGCCTTCATCTCCAGCATCCGCCGGCCCGCCTAGGGCTTCGCCTGCCTCAATGGCAATTCGCACCAAGTCCGCCAACTCGCGCGCGGGCATATCCTTCTCGCGGATTTGCACCCAGTCCACTCCCGCCTGCACGGCCATCTGAATTCTTTCGCGCAGAGCCAAACCTTGTGGGCTCGCGCGCAGCGATTTTCGGTCCGTTACGTAACAAACGATGGGTGCTTTAGGTGCGCGTAACAACGGTGGAAGTCCGGCGGCGAAAGGCCTCAAGGGCGAAGAGCACATTCATCAAGCCCAAGCCTGAAACCGCGCCGCGCAAGTATGGATTCTTCATGATCAATCCGAGGGCGGGATACTGATACAAAAAGTAGTTTATGTCCCACATGTCCGACCACGGTACCAGGATCAGCATCAGTCCCAGTTCCAACCAGAGCAGGAGCAACACCACACGCAGAAGTCGAGTCATAGGCGAAGCTAAGATTATGGGAGATTATCGCGGGAGTGGCAACAGCCTCACCGGAATTGTAAGAGACGCTGTGGCAAAAGTTCGGAACGCGCATCGGCCATGAACTTCGAGGGGATCCTGGTATTTCCTGGGTAAAAAATCGAGGCTAATGCTTTTGCAGCGTCGCAATGCGGTCGGCCACGTCGCGGTAGTCTATATTTGCGGCGTAGACTTGCCGGAAGCTATCGAGCGCCGCGTCGGATTCGCCCGCGGACTCAAGCGCCATCGCCAGATCGTAGCGTAGCGCGAGTATAGATTCCTCTTCGAGCCCCGGCACCTGCAGCGCGCGCTGATACCACAGCGAAGCCACCTTCGGCTCGCCCTTATCCATAAACGAAAGCCCCAGCATGGTGGAGCAATTCATCTCATATTGAAATGGCTTGCCTTTCTGCACGGCCTTCGCGACCTTCTGAAATTCTCCGATGGCTTCATCGAGTAAACCCATTTCACGGTAGGCGATGCCCAGATTGTAGTGCGTCTCCAGGTCCTCGTCCTCTTCGCCCATTTCACCGAGTTCGGTGCGGAATTCCTGGAACACTTCCGCCAGTTCGTTCAGAGTTTCTGCTGACGCCCCGCCAGTTCCGTTGGCCGTTCCGTTCGAACCGCCGGCATGAGCCGCAGGAACAATCGGTTCGATCGGCGGTAGATTGGTTTGCGCGAACACTTCCTGCAAATGTACCTGCGTTTTGTCTGGACTCGAAGCAACGGCCGGTTCCACAAGCTTCTGAGCGGCCGGGACTGGCGCTTCCAAATCGTCGAGTTCGGCGACAAGTTCACTGATGAAATCATCGGTCGTCGCAGGCGCTACGCTATCCGGTTGGGAAACTGGCTCAGGCGTAAGCTCCAACTCGATTTCGTGGCCGCCAGGTGCGGCGGCTTCTACCGCTGCCTCCGGAGCAGGTTCATTCAGGAATTCCAGCAACGAGTCGGGCAACGCATCGGCACTCGCCGATTCCACTGGCTGAGCTGTTTCTTCCGCAGCCGCTTCGACAATTTCTATCACCGGTTCGCGTTCAGGTTCCGACGGGGCTTCCGCTGGCGCTACCTCTGCCGTCAAATCTGCTTGCGCGGTATTGGCATCGATCTCGAAATGCGGGACCTTCGCGTCGTAATCCGGCTCTGCATCGGCGTGTGGGACAACCTCCTGGGCTGCCGCCGGTGGCACCGCCTCAATCATCTCTGGTTCGCTAGGCTCGGGTGCCATCACCGGATCAAGTTCTGTCTGGGCGACAGCGGGCTCCTCACTTGCGGACGCTGCAGCTTCTTGAACTTCCGCTGAGATCGCTTCCCATTCGTCGGAAAGGTCCAATTCTTCGCCGACCGTTGCCGGTACCGCCTGCACTGGCTCCGTCGCGTGTCCGACTTCCGAGATCGCCTCGGGCGTCGCTGGCACCGTCGGTTCCTCGGCTGGAATCGGTCGAACCGCGGCGTCGTCCGCTGCGGTCTCTGCTCCCAACTCGCTGAGAGCGATCTCAAATTCGATGGGCGCTGAAGCCGCCGCCGGAGTCTTAACGACCGGTGGCGGAGAGGGTGCAATTTCAAATGGCGGTGGCTCCGCGGGCATTTCGACAGATGCTTGAGGCTGCGGTCCGACAGTTTCAGGTGTGGCGGTTGAGGCCGGCACGGCCGCGGGAGCTTCGGTCGCAGCGGGTGGCGGTGCCGTTATTGCTGGAGCCGAGGGCATATCCGCCGCAGTCAGTCCAGCGACCTTCGAGAATCGTTGCCGCAGCTCCGAGAACCGGTCCGCGTTGACATGATCGTTGCGTTCGCGATGAATCTGTTCGAGTTGCGCCGCCAATTCCGCGGTGCGGCGATCGTTGCCGGCGCCCAAGTGTAGGTCGAGCAATCTTTCCAGTGTCGGGGTATGCCGCGGCGCGCGCTGCAGCACATTTTCCAGCAGGTGCGTGGCCTTCTGCGTCAGGCCGTAGCTGGAAAACAAGTCCACGTCGGTCAGCGCTTGCGCAATGTATCGCTGGGTCTCTTCGTCAATCGCCTCTTCCAGAATTGCCGGTTGTACAGGTGGAACGAGCTTGTGTTCTTCTTCCTCCAATAAACTCGCGGCCGGTGCCGGCTCGCTCGGTGCGCTGACGTGTATCGCTTCAGTGGCCGCTGCAGTTACAGACGAACCTCCTGCCTTTGCGCGCAATTGATTGAGCCGCTCCGTCATCCGCTCGTCGTTCTTGTTGCGGTCAACCAGCTCCACCAACAATTCTTCCGCGCGCGGGAAGTTTCCCTCAGCTGCGTAGGCGTCCGAAAGCTGACCCAGCGCCGCATTCAGACGGAAGGGATCGCTCGTAGTCCTGCAGAAATCGACCAGTGTCTCGAGTGGCTCGGTGCGTCCGGGAAGCCGTTCGCTGGCGCTGGAAAGCGCCTTCAGATAATTATCTTGCGAGCCCGCCTCAATCATCGGACCACGCAGTTCAGCGAGCAAAGGCAGAGCTTGATCGGGCTGCCCGCTTTCGATCATCGTCTCTGCCACTTTATGGAGCAGAGCGCAATGCGCATGTCCCCGGGCGAGCTGCCTGCGAGCCCGCTCCGCCGCTTTGTCCGCGTGACCCGCGCGAAGCTCGTAATCGACTAGCAGGTTGGTGACGTCGCTGCCATCTTCCGCTTCCGGATGCTTGCCGAGAATCGCGATTGCTTGATCCATCTTGTTTCCGGCATTCAGAGTCTTGGCTTTCAGTAGGATCGCGGACGCATTGCCGGGGTCCACTTCCAGCGCGCGTTCCACCAATTTCTCGGCTTCGTCGGTCTCGCCGCGTTCAAAGAGCCGCTGCGCGTAAGCCTGATAGGTCAGGGCCGCTTCCTTCTTCTGCCCCATCATGCCGTAGAGCTCTGCAAGACGCATCTGGACGCGCTGGTTCTCTGGTTCCACTTCCAGCAAGCGGTGCAGCACTTCCACAGCTTTTTGCGAATGATTCGCTTTCAGGTGTGCTTCGGCAATCTGCAGGAACAGCGGCCGGGCCTCGCTCAGCACTCCTTGCTGCACGTACAAGTCCGCCAGACGCTCGAGCGGCGCCAGTTCATTCGGTGCCAGCTTGGCGATCTTTTTGTATATGGCGATGGCTTTGCTGTTGAACCCGTCATTCAGGTAGACCTGCGCGAGCCGCTCGAAGTACTCGATGGCCTGCGTCATATCTCCCTGGCGAGCGAACAAGTCGCCCACCGTCATCAACGTAGCTTGATCTTTCGGGTCTGCGCGAAGAATTAGTTGGTATTCGCCGATAGCCTGGGCAACCTTGCCCTGGTTGAGGAATTTCAGCGCATTTTCCAGCGCTTTGCTTTTGTTGAAGGCCATGGATGAATTTCGATCCGTCCGCCCCACCTAACTGGGCAGCAGCTCTCAGCCCCGCCGACGGCTTAGATAGGAAGGTTAGCACGCGCCAAAAACAAGGAGCAACGCGCCACAAGGGGGTAGGTGCCAAAGGCGATAACAGTGCCTTTCCCGCGCCAGCTTGGCCCTCAAATCCGGTTGTCTTATAAGCGAAGCTCCCCCCAGGCGTTCGTCAGCCAGAGGGTACCTGTGGCTGGCCACGCTCGAGGACCCGGCCCACCGGCGCGGTGCGAGTGCTTCGATGAGGACGCTACACGATGTGGTGTTATTCGGTGTACATCATCAGCAGCACGCCGAGAACGATCATTAACAGCGGCCAGGTTTTCTGGAAAGCTTGCCGCCAGTTCGTATGAAGTTCCGAAAGGCCTTTCGTCAGCGCGATGCCGACACTTGTTGCCGCGAATGCGCGATGCTGCTTTTGAATGTGCTCCATCGTTTCCATATGATGCGCGCCGTGCATTCCCGCCGTGTGATGGTGAAAAAGCAGCAAGACTGCACCGAAGGTGCCAACCACCGGGAACGCCCACTTGCTCCACGCACTCTGCAGCCGCCCGCGTGCGCGCTGCAGTTCGATGGTTCCCAGCGCGAGTAGTATCAGCGCGAACGTCTTGTGCTCCAAAACCTCCGGATTGTGGCTGATCGCAAACCAGGGACTTTGAGTCCCAAACGGCCAAATTTCGGTATCACTGAAAACCAGTAGAAAAAGCCCCGCAGCCAAGAAACACCACGACCATACGTAACGCGCTGCGGGCCACCGCCTCGCGAGCTTGTCTTGGGTCAAGAGGAACACTCCAGCCAGCGCCACGAGCAACCCCGCCAGATGATGGTTGAATTCACTCTCCTTCTTGTCGCTGGCTTGTTTTGCTAGCACTGCGGGACTTTGCTCGGCATTGCTCTGCTGCATGTCCATGCCAGGCATGTCTTTCATATCGTCCTGTTGGGCGCGTGCAGAAGGATGCCATACGAATAGCAAAGCCACCGCGACCGCAATTAAGGATACAAATCTGATTTGCTGCTCCAGCCTGTTTCGATCAAAACGCATAAAACTCCCGGTTCAAATGAGATATGTAAGCGATTGGATGCATGAATGTCAGCGAGGTTCCGAAGAAATGCCGCCGCGTATCAATTCTCACATAGCAATTCTGTTGACGAACCCCGCTATCATGCGCGCGCTGAATTGGAAGCAGGTGCGGGCTCGGGTTTGTGAATGTATAGAAGCGTTTGGTCCACTCGACCAGCTGGCGCCGCCGACGGCAGTGTGATGGGATATTTGACGTCGCGTTGATGATCCGCGAACTGCTGTTTCGCATTGTACACGCTGGAAAATTTCCACAGCATCTTGACGAAGTTGGTTTGGCCCTTGGCTAAGAATCCGGCGGCCATTACGAACGTATCTTTCAACGCTGCAAATCCCAGATGCTTTTGATTCAAAACCTGCTGCGTCCGGACGAGTTCCTCGTAAAACTGCGCTAGCGGAAGCTTGGTCGGAAGCACGGCGTGCTGCACGTCAAAAAGCCGGTAATCGCGTGTGGTGAAATTGCGCGATTCCGTTACCCAAGTTTCGGTGCCGGGATAAGGTGTATTCACAGTTACGTGGACAATCTCCGGCACCGAGAGCGCCCATTCGCGCACTGCCTGGAAATGCCGTTCGTCCCAGTTCGGGTCCGCGATAATATTCACGGCTGCGTGGATGCGCAGTTCTCTTGCACATTCCAATGCCTCGATATTCTTTTTGATCGTGATGCGTTTTCGGTGCGCCTTCAGTCCTTCGTCATCAATCGCTTCAATTCCCAGGAACATGTACTTCAGGCCCATCCGTTTCCAAATGCGAAAGACTTCCTTGTTGCGCAGCAGTACATCTCCGCGCGTCTCCAGGTAATACTGCTTTCGAATGTTGCGGCGCCCGATCTCCTCCGCCAGTGCGCTACCGTGTTCCGGGTGAATGAACGCGACATCGTCCACGATGAAGACGCCGGGCTCCTGGATCCGCGCCAGTGTTTCTGCCGCCACCTCCGGCTTTAGCTGCCGGTAATTCCGCCCATAGAACGTCCACGCGCTGCAAAACGAACAGTCCCAGGGACATCCGCGCGTGAACTCAATCGAAGCACACGGATCAAGGACACCGATAAAGTATTTTCGCCGCTTGGCGAGCAAGTCCTGCGCTGGGCCCAGAGCGTTCAGGTCATGCACCAGTCGCGGCGCAGGTCCATCGCCATAGATACTCGTCACGCCCGATAGGGTGTGGAGTTTCTGCGGATCATGAGCGGCCGCCAGCACCGCGGGCGTGATTTCTTCGCCTTCGCCGCGAACGATGCAGGTGATCGCGCCTTCGGCGTGCGCGAGTATTTGCTTGGCGGTAAACGAAGCGCTGTGTCCTCCTGCGAAGACAAAACAATCCGGCGAAAGCCGTTTCGTCTCTTTGGCCAGATCCACTACCTCTGGAATATTCGCGAGGTAATTCAGCGAAAAGCCTACCGCTTCCGGCTTCCATTCTCGGATGATGCGGAAGTAGTCACGCTGCCGGAAGACCTGAAGATCGAGCAACCGCACCTGGTGTCCGGCCTTGCGCGCCGACTGCGCCACTAATTCGAGCCCGAGCGGCTCCAAACGCAAATATATCTTTGAATACATCAGCGGACTGGGGTGTACGAACAAGACTTTCATGTTGCCCTCCCGCGGGGCTGGGATCCGCGCAGGCTAAAGGTTTCGGCCAGGTCGTAGAACGACCCAACAAAACCTCACGAAAGCGTACCACGACTAAAGCCGCATATCCTTCAACTATCTATTAACAGGCTTAATACAACCCGCATTCTGAATCGGGAACAGCAGGTTGCGGCGGCGCGCGTAATTAGTCGCTGAGGAGGTCGGTTCCTGGGACGAGTGGCAGCGGATCCTGCGTTGCACCGGAAGCCCAGCAGCCTGACTGGCGAACAGGCGCGTACGAGAAACGGTGGAGAGGCGTCGGTCCATGCTGCCGGAGCGCCTCCAGATGCTCAGGAGTCCCGTAACCTTTGTGCTGCGCGAGTCCGTACTGCGGATAGAGTTGATCGAATTCCTGCATTCGCCGGTCGCGTTCGGTTTTCGCGAGGATCGAAGCTGCCGCAATCGAAACTGACCGCGCGTCCCCGTGGATTAACGCCTTCTGTTCGATGGGAAGATCGATCTCGATTGCATCCAGCAGCAGATAATCCGGCAAGGGATTGAGCTGAGACACCGCGGCGATCATGGCCTGACGGCTCGCTTGATAAATATTCCACGCGTCAATCCGGCTCGCATCGATCTCTGCGATGGCCCAGGCCAGCGCGTGCTCGCGTATGCGTGGAGCTAATTCGCCGCGCCGTTCGGGATTGAGCTTCTTGGAATCGTCGAGGCCGACGATGCGGCGTCGCGGATTCAGAATGACGGCGGCAGCGACAACTGGTCCAAACAGCGAGCCCCGCCCCGCCTCATCGAGTCCAGCGATGCGCAGCCAACCGGACTGGCGCGCTTCGCGCTCGTACCGCGAGCAGCAAAGTCTTCCCATCGGCCACGAATTTTAGCACAGGCTCAATCGCGGACAGTCATCAGACTGTGCTTCGCGTTCACACAAAAAAGCCCGCCACGATTTCTCGCAGCGGGCCAAAGTTCAAACTGGGTTGTTCGCGGATCTTACTTTGCAGCAGCTGCTGCGGTCGCTTCGGCTGGCGTCTCGACCCTCTCGGCGCGCTTGATTCTCGCGGCCTTGCCCTTGCGCTGGCGCAGATAATTCAGCTTCGCGCGCCGCACCCGGCCGGCCTGCACAATCTCGATCGAGCTGATCATCGGCGAATGCACCGGGAAAATACGCTCGACGCCAATGCCAAAACTCACGCGGCGGACGGTGAAGGATTCGCCCAGCAACTCCCCCCGGCGGCTCATCACCACGCCCTCGAATGGCTGGATGCGCTCTTTGTCGCCCTCGCCTTCCTTCAAGCGCACGTTGATGCGCACCGTATCGCCCGGCCGGAAGTCCGGCAAGTCCTTCCGAATTTGGGACTGCTGCGCCTTATGAACGATCGGATTCATGACACTATTTCCCTGCAGACCCGCTCAGGTGGGGCCAGCACACAACGCACAATCATTGATTCTAGCGCAATTCGCGGCGGTATATCCACCCCAAATTGCATTCTAGCGTGTGATTGATTATCGCGGCAAATGTGCGCCGAAGGACGGTGACGAACCTTCTGCGCTACGTACCGTTCTGGAGTAAATCGGGGCGATTGCGCAGAGTCTTCTCCAATGCACGTTTCTGCCGCCATTTGCGAATCTCTTCGTGGTTTCCGCCGAGCAGCACTTCTGGCACATCCCATCCGCGGAACGATGGAGGACGTGTGTAATGCGGGTAATCCAGAATGCCGTGATTCGCGGCCAGCGATTCACTCGTACTGGCGCCGCGGTCACCGGACTGGCCGAACGCGGCTCGTTGTAGTCTCGGCGCGGACGGCTCGCTGAAGGATTCGTTCAGTGCGGAGTCTTCGTTGCCGAGCGCGCCGGGAATCAGGCGGGTCACCGCGTCTAGAATCATCGCCGCCGGCAGCTCGCCACCCGACAATACGAAGTCCCCGATCGAGATCTCATGCGTCGCGAGGTGCTCCGCCACGCGCTCGTCCACACCTTCGTAGCGTCCACAGATCAGAACGACGCGGTCGAATACTGCGAACCTTCGCGCTGTCTGTTGCCGGAACATTCTTCCTGCTGCCGACAGAAGCACGATTGCGGTGTCTTTCTGCGTGGTGTTTTGCGCTGTGGCGTCGCCTCGCGCGCCCACAAGCGATTCGACGGCTTCGAACAGCGGTTCGGGCTTCATCACCATCCCCTCGCCACCGCCGAATGGCCGGTCGTCCACGGTGCGGTGACGGTCGTGCGTGAAATCGCGCAAGTCGTGCACACGAGTATCGATGAGTTTGGCCTCGCGCGCTCGGCGCACAATACCGTAATCCAGCGGTCCTGCGAAGAACTCCGGAAATATCGTGATGATGTCGAATCGCATCGCCGCTCATCCTACCGCAAACATGTACACGGCGCTGCGTGAAGGAATTACTTCGCGTTTAGGTCAAGGAGGCCTTCAGGAAGCACCACATCAATGCGGCGCGCCAGAGTATCCACGTTCACGCAGATTTCCTGTGCTAGTGGAATCAGTATTTCGCCTTGTGCGGAGTCCACGACTAGCACAGGCGTGCCGGCGACATCTTCGCCGTTGATCTCCACATCGCGGACGTGCCCGATTTCGGTGCCGCCTTTCTCACGGACTTGGCAGCCAACCAGATCGCTGACGTAATAGCTTCCCGCAGGGAGCTTGACGCGATCAGCAAGCGGCACCTGGACTTCGAGGCCTACAAGCTTCTTGGCGTCGTCAACGGAATCGCAGTCAGCAAAGTGGAATATCGCCTGGCCGCCGCGACTGTGCGAGAGCCAACATTTGCGCACCGCCACGCGTCGGGGCGTACTCTTGCCGTCCCACAATTCCACGGACGTCAAGCGAGTGAGGCGTTCAGGAAAGTCAGTGAGGATTTCGGCAGCCAGTTCGCCGCGCACGCCGTGCGGGCGCACCAGTCGCGCCACCGTCACGTGCTGCGGTTTCGGCGAATGCTGGGTGGTCAATGCTGCGTGGTCACTACTCGAGTATTTCCAGCGTAAAGCGCTTCTTCAGCTTCATTCCCGCCGCGCCCAAGAGCGTGCGAATGGACTTGGCGGT
>DATEVZ010000113.1:0-21739 GCA_035258265.1 Candidatus Acidiferrales bacterium | reverse complement strand
CGGCCGGTGGGAGTCGGCTTCCAGTCGCCCGGCCCCACTGGCGCAGTGGGATTGACAATCACCACCGGGACGCCCGATCTCGCGGCCTTCAGCGCGACTTCCTCGGCCAGGAACTTGGAACGCTTGTAGTGACCGATCATTTCGTCCACCGTAGCTCGCGTTTCCTCGTTCGGCAGCGCGCCATGACGAGGAACAGCGATGGTGGCAACTGTGCTGGTATATACGATGCGCTCAATGCCGGCGCGATGCGCAGCTTCGATTAGGCGCCGCGTACCTTCCACGTTGCTGTCATAGATTTCAGCAGGATTCTTGGTCCACAGACGGTAATCAGCGGCAACGTGATAAACACGCTGCACACTTTGCATGGCGCGGCCAAGCGAGGCAGCATCGCGGAGATCGCCTTCAACAGGCTCGATCGCGGCTCCTTCCAGCGCCTTCAAATTGCCTGTAGGTCGAACCAGAACGCGAACGGAATGTCCAGCAGCGACAAGTTGCCGTGCGACGTGGCTGCCGACGAATCCGGTAGCGCCGGTAACGAGCGTCTTCATCAACAAACGAGGCCCTTAGGTCGTCCAGCTAATTTCTCACTCGGCGACCTGGTAAACCGACGAGAGTGCGCGGCATTTTTCCGCAATGAATGGGAAGCTTTCCCGTTGCAGGCGGCGCAGCGGTGATTTACAGTCAGGGGAATTTGCATTGCTTACGTCCGTAACGCGTTGCAGCTCTGCAATTCCTCGGCAGGAATCTGAACGCCGGCGAACCTGCGCCGTCCTTTTCGCATGTTGTCATAACGGGCAAGCGCGTACAGCGGGAAGGCGTTGCGATATAGGTGGTACTTCAAATAGAAGACGCAAGGAAAACCGGTGCCAGTGAACTCAGCTTCGTCCCAGGTTCCATTTTCATTCTGATGGCCCAGGAGCCAAGCGACTGCGCGCTGAACAGATGGATCGTCAGGTCCGGCAACCGCGAGTAATCCAATAATGGCCCACGCCGTTTGCGAAGCGGTGCTCTTACCTTGACCTTTGACCGCGGGATCGTAATAGGAAAGGATTGATTCGCCAAAACCGCCATCGGGATTCTGCACCGAGCGCAGCCATTTTGCGGCAGCCTGGCAGTCGGAATCTTTCGAAAGTTCCAACGTCTCCAGTGCGCGCAGCACTCCGCTGCTGCCGTAAATATAGTTCACGCCCCAGCGGCCGAACCACGATCCGTCGGCGGATTGCTCGTGACGGATAAACGCGCGGGCCCGCTGCAAGACCGGATGATTCGCGGACCAGCCCATCTGCCCCAGACATTCAATAGCGCGCGCGGTAACGTCCGCGGTGGAAGGATCGAGCATCGCGTTGTGATCGGCGAAGGGAATATGATTCAAGAATTGCAGATTGTTTTCGTGGTCGAAAGCGCCCCACCCGCCGTCCTCATTCTGCATGCTGAGCAGCCACGCCAAGCCCCGCCGCATAGACCGGCGCAAGTGCTCGGAGTCCGGATCCGCCACGCGGCCAAGGGCCATTAGCACGAAAGCGGTGTCGTCAACGTCCGGATAGAAATCATTCTTGAATTCGAACGCCCAACCGCCCGGAGCGGCATTTGGATTCTTGACCTGCCAATCGCCCGGACCGAGAATCTGATTTCCCACGACCCAACGTTCGGCAGCTATCAGCGACGGGTGCGCTGGATCTAGTCCCGCCTCTTCTAGCGACACCATCGCGATCGCCGTGTCCCACACCGGAGAAATGCAAGGCTGGACACGAATCGTGTCGCTTTCTTCGATTTCGTAGCGCGCTAGGAACTGGATTTCTCGCGCGACGAGGGGCTCCTGAGGATCGGCGCCTTCAGCAAGCAGCGCAAAAATAGAATTCATCATCGCCGGATAAATCGTGCCTAGACCTTCGCTGCGCTCCAATCGCTCCAGCATCCAGGTGCGCGCGAGCGAAAGCGCCTTCTTGCGGAAGGGCTTCCAAGGCATGCGTTCGTACAACTTGAGCCCACGATCGAGAGCGAGAAACACATTCCGCCAGGAAACGAGACGTTTATCCCAATTGAAGGATTTCGGCTTGCCACCGGGGTTTTTGAACAACTCAGTGACGGTGACACCCTTCGGCAGGCGCCAGTCCGGCTTATGTGCATAGACCAGCGCCAGAGGGATCACGATGCCCCGTGTCCACGAGGACATCTCGTAGATGTTGATGGGAACCCAGTCGGGTAAGAGCATCAATTCGGGGGGAATTGACGGAACGATGCTCCAATCCACAGCGCCCACCATGGCGAGGTAGAAACGAACGTACGAATTAGTGGCTTCCAACCCACCCAATTCAAGCGCTCTCTGTTTGGCGCGTACCAAACTAGGCGCCGTCGCGGATTCACCCGCCAAACGCAGGGCTACATAGGCCTTAATCGTGGCATTAAGCTCGGAAGGTCCACCTTCGAAGATGTTCCAGCCGCCGTCGGGAAGCTGTTTGCGGCGAATATAGTTCGCCAGCTTTGGTACCTTTTCGGAATCCAACTCGCCAAGAATGTGCAGATAGAGGATGTAATCAGATTCCAGGGTGGTGTCAGCTTCCAATTCAGCCCACCAATAGCCTTCCTGGGACTGCGCCGAAAGCAACCACTCCGTGCTGCGGGCGATAGCCTGCTCAATCTGGAATTCGAGATTTCTGCGGCGGGCGGTTCCGGTGCCTTTCGAACCGCCCTCTGTCGGTATTTCAACACGCAGCTGTGCTTCCGGTGTCATCAATGCCCTCAGTCAATTTTTTGACGATTCCCGCTCGCTCGGATGTGCCCCAAAACGTTCAACAGCGATTTGAATACTCTTCACCATCGCTGCACCGCCCGAGGGAAACCGCCGGAAACCATCGATGGCCCACTATCACGCCAGGAACGCTCGGTAAGATTAGTATTATCTTTGGGTTTCGCCTTACCGTCAACTAAAAATAACCGCGCGTTTCCCAGGGTTAAGATGTCTGAGACATGCCAAAGGGTGCTCAAAAACTTGCAGAAACGCAGTAAGCCGTTATTAGGGATGTGCAAAACTTTGCTCAGATTTACGCAAAACGCGCTGGCTGGAAGCATGCCGCCAGAAAGAAGAAAGCGAATAGAAAACGAAACTACGTCGTCCCGCCGTCTGCCAGCCGTCACGATCCGATCTTTTTTTCCAATTTAGCGAGGCGTTCCGCCAGCTGGGGCAGACGTGAGATCCAGCCATATTGTTCTTTGAAGCGCTCGATGGGCCTTGCTGGAGTTCCCCACACGGTTTGGCCGCGACGAATTGTTTTCCCGGTCGGGACTCCGGCCTGAGCTCCCACAATCGATCCATCTTCCAGCTTGCAGTGGTCGGCGATGCCCACTTGCCCACCGACGACAACTCCCGCTCCCAGAATACTACTCCCGGAGATGCCGGTCTGGGCAGCGATGACAGAATTCTCGCCAATCCCCACGTTGTGCGCGATTTGCACCAGATTATCGATCTTCACGCCCACTCCCACGTGCGTCCGATCGAGCGAGCCTCGATCGATCGTTGAGTTGCAGCCGATTTCTACGTCATCGTCTATTTCCACACTTCCGATCTGTGGAAACTTGACATGACGATTGTCGCCAAACACGTAGCCGAAGCCATCGCCACCAATCACGACGCCAGAGTGAACTTCGACGCGATCCTTAAGTCGGGCGCCCGGATACAGCGTTACGCGCGGATGCAGCCGGCAATTCTGGCCGACATGCGCGCTCCGGCCGACGAAACAAAATGCGTCCACGGCGGTGCCGCTACCTATCTCGACCTCGTCTTCGATCACGACGTAGGGGCCCACACGGATGTTCGGCGCCAGCCGCGCCGTCGCCGCGACAATTGCCGTCGGATGAATTTCCGGACGCAGAGGAGGCTTAGGCACCAGCCAAGCGGCCGCTTTGGCGAACGCAAGCTTGGGGTTCGCGACCTCTAGGAGAGTTTTGCCAGCAAGCGTCATGTGCGTCGGAACGATCACGCAGCACGCCACGGACCGCTCAGCCCGGTCGGCGTGGCGCTCTGAATCAACGTAGATCAGATCTTCCGCGCCGGCACCTTCCGGACTGGCCAGGCCCACAATTTGCGCCTGCGCGTCTCCGCGAATTTCCGCTCCCAAGTACTCGGCTAGTTCACCGGCGGTATGAGCCATGGCATCCTCGGTCCAAGGATTTTGTGCATCGAAGGATTCGCAAACTCATTTGTGATGTTCAAAATGGATAAATTTGCCTCTCGCCGGACGGTCGAGTCTTCCATCTCTTGTGTACCCACAGCCACTGATCGGGATGGGCGCGGACGAAATCTTCGATCACACGCGAGAAGCGTTGCGTGTTCTCCCGAACGTCGGCCTCCTCATCGCCAGTGCGCGAAAGTTCGACGGCGGGTCCGAAACGGAGCCTATATTTTCGACGAGATTCGTCCCAGGAAAGAAAACCCGGAACCACCGCCGCATCCGTGCGCAATGCGATGCGCGCAAGTCCGGAAGTGGTGCAAGCCGGAATGCCGAAAAAATCCACGAATACACCTTCCTCCAGCGAAGTATTGTGGTCCGACAAAATACCCACCGTTCCGCCGTCGCCAAGCACTTTCAAGATTGCTCGCGCGGATTTGTTCTTGTCGATTGGCCGGTTCCCCGAAAGGCAGCGGTAATTGTTAATGAGCGCATCCACGCGCGGATTGGAGATCGGCCGCACCAGAAAATGCAGAGGGTAGCCATACAAGGCGTGCGCAAAGGAAGACAGCTCCCAGGCGCTCATGTGGCCGGTCAGGAATAGCACTCCTTTGCCGCGCCTAC
Source organism: Candidatus Acidiferrales bacterium (assembly GCA_035258265.1). Lineage (GTDB taxonomy): Bacteria > Acidobacteriota > Terriglobia > Acidiferrales > UBA7541 > Palsa-295. The sequence goes on along the minus strand of DATEVZ010000113.1, from coordinate 16,949 downwards.
GTCCGGCGTCGAAATTTTCAAAGCCATCCATGATTACTACGCGCTCGATATTTTCTCGCGAATATTTCGGGAACTGCGAAAATTCGCCCGCCATCCATCCAATTTGGCGGACCATTCCGCGGATCGCCTGCTTCCGTTTTTCCTCGCTCCAGTCCGGAAATGCCAGGTGCAAATTAAACATCGCGGCACGCCGCAATGGAGTGCGCACGACGTACGCCACTGAAGCGAAAGCCGCGCCGATGAATCGCGCAACGGATCGCGGCAAAAACCCCAGCGATTTTATGCCGACCCAAGCCACGGCGAATTCCAGCCATTCCCGCATAGCGGGCCATTATGCAAGAGGCCGGAGAGCGGAAGCCAGCGATTGCGCACGCAAGTTTGCGCGAAGCTGCATCGCGGTTCACGGACAAGTTTACCGGAGGGAATGTTAGACTCGACGCGGTTTGGGACAACTTCCACAATCGGCGCGGCGAACAAACCTTGCAGCGGCAGCAGGGGCCGTGATGGTGAGTTTGACTTGTTTGTTCAGCCATTTGGGTGCGCTCGGATTGGTTGGCCCGGATGAGCCCCGCTACGTTTGGATCTCACGGGCGATGGCGGAGACTGGCGACTGGGTCACGCCCAGGCTCTACGGACAGCCATGGTTCGAGAAACCGGCGCTCTATTACTGGGCGGCCGCGATCGGATTTCGCCTGAATCTGCCGGCGGAGTGGGCAGCGCGACTGCCGTCCGCGTTCGCGGCTCTGGCAGCTGCTACCGCGATTGGATGGCTTGGATGGAGACATTACGGAAGCAGCGATGATTGGTTGCGCGCTCCATGGCTATTAGTGCCGACTATGTTTTGCCCCAGCGTCGCTGCAATTGGTTTCGCGCGTGCCGCAACTCCGGACATGCTGTTTGCAGCATCCATCACACTTGCAATGGCGAGCGCTGCGAGCGTTCTGCGTCACGGCCGCGCCCTGCGTGGCGACTTAGGCCCCTCCAGCAATCAACGGGGAGATCTCGCTGTTCTAGCATTATTTGGCGCGTTCGTTGGCCTCGGGGTGCTGGCAAAGGGACCGGCCGCGGTAATTCTGGCAGGAGGCGCGATCGGAATCTGGGCGTTGTCCACAAAAAACTGGCGCGCCGTTTTTCGGCTTGCGCATCCGCTCGGCATCGCGGCGTTCTGCTTGGTAGCGCTGCCGTGGTATGTGATCTGTGCGCGACGGAATCCCGACTTTCTAAACGTATTTATCTTCCAGCACAATTTCGAACGCTACCTAACGCCTGTATTCCAGCACAAACAACCCTTCTGGTTCTTTGGACCGATAACGATTCTGGCCCTACTGCCCTGGACCGTATTCTTGGTTGGGAGCTTTCAGGAAGGCGTGCGCCTCTGGCGCGAGAAATCATGGGCAGCTTCGCCGGGCTTCTTCTTCGCTTGCTGGGCAATTTTCCCGATCGTGTTCTTCAGCTTTTCGCAGTCTAAGTTGCCTAGCTACATTCTTCCGGCCGTTCCGGCGTTGACCTTGGTCGCTTGCTGCGGCGCCATATGCGCTTTCCGACGCGCGCGTTCCAATGCGGTTACAATCTGCACTGGCACCGCTGGCGCTTGGGTCATTCTTGCCTTGGTGTTTGTGCGCTTCATACGCTCTGGTTCGATGGCTGGCACGCAACTGCAGAGCGCGTTCTTGTTAGTTGCGGCAATTGTTCTCGGGATCGCGGTCGCAGCTTTGCTCGTGGTCGCGGGTATGCGGCAGGATCTGCGACTGGCCGTTGCGATTTGCTGTGTAAGCGTAGTGGCAGCAGTCGAAATTGCGAATATCGCCATCTTGCCGGCGCTCGATCCGCTCGTCTCAGCCAGGCCATATGCTGAGCTGCTCCAAAATGATCTTCATCCCGATCGAATCTTTGTGTTTCAGCTGAAGCGAACTTGGAATTATGGTCTCGCGTTCTATCTTCGCCGAGGACTCCCGGAGTGGTCTCCCAAAGATCCCAACGCCGCTCTGGTATTGACCAACCGCGAAGGCCTCGAAAAAATCGAGCAGGCCGGGCGGTTTCATGGCGAACTGGAGCAGTCAAACCGAGGAATTTTAGTCGTTCCCATCGAGCCCGCGCCGCGTTAGTGGCTTGGACGGGAAGCCGGCGGCAGATTCAGCAAAAAGAAACTTACGACCTGGCTCTCGTAATTCTTTCGGTCGTCGTCGGACATTGCAGGATAGCTCGCACGGTTGCGGACCATCTGTTTCGGGTCCGGTGCATGACTGAAGAGGTCCATCGTTGCCGAGGCGAGTGCTGGACGGTCATCTGATACGAAGAAAAGTTTCGGAATCCCCTTGGTCCGCACCAACCGCGCCGTGACGGGTGGCTGGCCCCGAAATTTATAATCGACAAGACGGAATCCAATGTCGCAAAACTTGCCCACATAGGGCAAAACCGTCAGTCCGGAACGTTGAATCTCTATCTGTACCATGTCGCGCGGGTCCGCATAAGCGTCGTCTACGATGAATGCGGCAATGCGAGGGTCCGAAACCGCATTCTCGAGCACAACGTAGCCTCCCATGTCGCCTCCCCACAAGCCGAAACGCTTGGGATCCACATCGTCGCGTGTGGCGAGCGCCGCGATCGCGGCCTGCAGCTCGGCGGTTTCGCGATACCCGAGCGTTGTGACTCCCGGGCTCGTGCCATGGGCCGTGAAATCAAAAAGGAAGACATTGAATTGCTGATCTTGCAGCGCGGTGACTAGCGTCAGCACGTCCGCGCGCTGCGAGTGATATCCGTGGCACACCACAATGGTAGGCGCTCCGCGCAAGCCGGGATAAAACCAGCCTTCGCGATCCACTCCATTGCCAAGCGGAAATGAAAACGTGACCGGATGCCCCATCATCACGCTCAAATCAATCGCGGCCGGGGCGCGGCTTGGATGCAGCACCTGATAGAGGAGAAACCCGGAAACAGCCGCGACCGACACAAATAGAAAGAGTGCAATCGCGAGGATTCCCGAGAGAAACTTAGCGAGACGCGTGGTGGGATAGCGTAGCTCTGAGAGGACTGCCATCCGGTAAGCGCGGGCTTAGAGAATTCTCGCCTCGGCGAATTGGATGTTAGCACAACTTTTGGCCATCACCCCGCAGTGCGACCGGCCAGCCAGTTATACTTCGGGCAATTCGATGCAGTTGGGTTCTGCGACTGCGCATGGCTATAATGATTCGGGGGTTGTTTCAGCACTCCATGCAGATTGTCGATCTCCGGCAAATACAATCTCGTACCCTGGACCCGCTATTCCAGGAAGAAGCTCGCCACTGGCGCGATGAGCTTTATTGGGACTACCGCCCTTCGATTGACCTGATTCGAAAATTCATTGATTCCCGTTCGCTCGGCGGCTACGTCGCGACCGAGAATGGCTCGCCCGCCGGCTACGGCTTTTACGTGTTGGAAGATCACAAGGGGCTGATCGGCGGGCTGTTCGTTTCTTCGAATTTTACACAGGATCCAATTACCAAATCACTGGTCACCGAGATGGTGACCGCACTGCACGCGACTCCCCGGCTGGAGCGCGTCGAAGCACAGCTGATGCCCTTTGGCGCGGAACTCGACCCGGACTTTCTCTCGCAACATTTCCATCTCTACGGGCGCCAGTTCATGCTGCTGAACATCGCGGACGCGCGCTTGAGCGGCAAGCCGCTCTCAAGCGGTCTGCGCCTGGAGCCATGGACCGACCGCGCATTCGAATCGGCCGCGCGGCTTATTCAACTGTCCTACGCGAACCACGTCGATGGAGAGATAAACGATCAATACCGCACCGAAGCCGGCGGCATGAAATTCCTGCGAAATATTGTGCTGCTGCCCGGCTGTGGACAATTTTTGCCGGAGGCCTCGTTTCTGCTGCGCCCGGCAACCGGCGATCGTCCGATCGGAATGGTATTGACGTCCACGGTTTCCGAACGGGTCGGGCACACCACGCAAATCTGCGTGATGCCCGGACATCAAGGACACGGCATCGGCCGCGCGTTGATGGAAAGCTCGATTCAGGCTTTGCGCCGACGGCGCTATGAATCGCTGTCTCTTACCGTGACCAGCATTAACACTTCCGCCGTGCAGCTCTACGAGCACCTGGGATTTCGCACGATTAAGAAGTTTGCAGCGGGCGTGTGGCACGCCTGACCAATTATTTCTTGGCGCGGTCTTTGAGCAACACTTTCAATTCGTCCATGAATTCCTTCACGTCCTTGAAGTCAAGATAGACCGACGCGAAACGAACGTAGGCGACCTTATCCAGTTTCTTTAATTTCTGCATGATGTGTTCGCCGATGTCTTTGGTGGTCCGCTCGCGCTCAGGCGCTTCGCTGACGAATTGCTCGGCCTCATCAACGATCATTTCCAGCTTGCCGACCGGTACCGGGCGTTTTTCACAAGCTTTCAGTAGACCTTGCAGAAGTTTCTGGCGCTCGAACTTTTCGCGGCGGCCGTCCTTCTTGATGACCATGTAGGGAATCTCGTCGATGCGCTCGTAAGTAGTGAAGCGCCGCCCGCATTTCAGACATTCGCGGCGGCGACGAATCAGATCGCCCGTGCGCGCCTCGCGCGAATCCACCACTTTGTCATCCAGATTCGTGCAGAAGGGGCATTTCACCGCGTTTCATCTCCTGGCTTGGCAGGATGCCCGCCAAGCACAATTTCTTCGGCTGCGGACTCAGCCTCGTGTTCCGCGTCCGTCGCCATCTTTCGCAATTCGCCCATGGACCATCCTTCTCGGAACAGCAATGGCAATCCGACCAAGCAGCACGATGCAAATGTGACCAGCCAAACAACGATGGACATCGCCGCCGCCGGCACCTTTTCTACTCCAAAGATCAGCGTGAGCACAAGAAACGTGGCTACCTGCGCCCCGCCGCCGACGCCAGGAAGTTGCACCGCCGACCCCACCATGGAAAACGCCAGCACCAAAGCCGCGTCGGAAAATCTCAGCGTGCCCAGCTGGCCGCCGAACGCATGAGCGACCCATGTATAGCAGAGCACGATCAAGAACCAGTGGACGACCGACAAACCCACCAAGACGCCCAAATCGTTCCACGTACGGATGCCTTGCAATCCTTCGGCGAATCCTTCGAGGAGCACAATCACCTTGCCGCGCCAGCCGGCGCGCCAAGCGGGCTTCTGCAGTCGCTTGGCCAGCCATTCGGCGCCGTGATAGCGAAAATAAATAAGGAAGGAGACCGCCACGAGCAATCCGATGAGCAACAAAATACCCGCCGAACGGACCTTCGTTACGATGTCGCCTGCATGGCCCACCAAACCGCGCCGTTCGAACAGGACCAGCGCGGAGCCCGCGATGACGGCGGTCGCCGCTACGTCGAAGATGCGCTCCAAAACGTAGACGCCAAACATGCGCGGAATCGAAAGCTTGTCTTTTTTCGCAATCAGTACCGGTCGAATGGGTTCCCCAGCACGGCCAAGCAAAAATGTGCAGGTAAAACCCATCAAGGTCGCGCTATACACGTTGCGAAAGTCAGTAGCACCCAGCGTGCGCGAAAAGCGCATCCAGCGCAGCGCCCGAATCGCAAAACACACATATATCGTGGCCATCGTGAGCAGCAGCAAGGAAAGACGCGCATCGCGCAGTGACTGTCCCACGGTGGACCACTCAAATCCTTCGAGCGTGATTGAATGGCGGAACTTATAAAACAAATAGCCCAGCGCGGCTACAGCGAGCAAGAGGAGGAACAGCCTTCGTGAATTGCGCAGCATTGATTTCGCACCGTAACAGTTAGCTTCTGAAAGTGTCAAGGCGGCCCTTTGCATTTGTCCCCGTGCTGTTCGTTCAAATTCAGTTCGGCGCTTGTGTTCCTTCTGCCAAGGTATATAAGATGCGGCACTGTATGAGAGTCCGCTGAGCCATCGGACTGCGCGGCCATTCAGAGCGCATGCAAACGGAACTTTTTGGCCCAGGATTGCGTTACATCTTGTGAGGCTGAAAGGGAATGCAATTCGCGAGGCAAGGAAAGCTTGGAGCCCGACGCCCAACTGGTGCAGGGATGCCTCCGGGGCGAAGGGCCGGCCTGGGAGGAACTTGTGCGGCGCCACACGCGGCGCGTCTTTAACCTGTGCTACCGGTTCACCGGCAACCCCACGGAAGCCGAGGATCTGAGCCAGGAAGTTTTTCTGCGCATCTATCGCACGCTCTCCAGTTACCGGCCTGCTTACGGCGCGTTCCCGACGTGGCTTACGAGCGTCGCGCGCAACTTACTGGTCGACCACTACCGGCGCACGCGGCGTGACCGGCTGACGGATTCAATCGAGGACGCAATGCCCAAGCTCGAAGAAAAACACTCGGCAGCGCGCACTCCGGACAAACTGGCGCTCGCGTCGGAATTGAGCGGCCAGTTGCAGCAGGGCCTTGCCAAGCTTTCACCCGAATTGCGCGAGGCGGTCATACTGCGGGACTTGCAAGGCTTGGACTACAGCGAAATCCGGACAGTGTTAGCGGTGCCCGAAGGCACAGTAAAATCAAGAATCAATCGCGGGCGGATTGAGCTGGCTCGCATATTGGAAGATATGGGGCTTCGGCCGTCGTAACGGCATAGCGAGAGAATCATGGACTGGAACTGCGTACTCACAGAAGAACGGTTAAGCGATTACCTCGACGGGTTGCTGTCGCCCGCTGAAGCTGAGGTGTTTTCCGGGCATGTCAGTAGCTGCGAACAGTGCGGAAAACTCGTCGCGCAAGTCGGTGGCCTCGTCAATCGGATGCAGGGGCTCGAGCCGCTGGGGGTGCCAGCGCAGTTGGTAACCAAGATTCTGGATGCGACGCTTGGACCACGCACGCAGAAACACTCATCGCGCCGATGGTTCGCCTGGATTCCGGGATTGTGGCAACCGCGCTTCACGATGGGACTGGCCACGGTCGTTGCTACATTGGTGATCGTCGTCTACGCGGCCGGCATGTCGCCATCGAAACTGAAGAAGATGGATATGAACCCAGGGAATGTGCTGCGTGCAGCCAACCGGCAAGTGCATCTTACCTACGCGCGAAGCGCGAAGTTCGTGAATGACCTGCGCGTGGTGTACGAGATCCAGTCACGCCTGCAGCCGGAGTCGGAACCTCCGCCGTCGGCCACGCCGGCACCGGCGCCCGAGCATAACTCGCAGCCGCCTTCGACCGATCCCCAAGAGAAATCGCAGACAGCGCCGCATCCGGGGCACACGCACGCGCGTGGCGGCGCGATGTTTGCTTGCTTGGTGGCGGGAAACTGGATGAGCAGTATCAGCGGAATGGTCCTCAATAGCGCAACGCTTAACAACATCAACAGGAGCCCTCAATGAACTGCGCAGTGCACACGGATGTTCAGGCTACCGGCTATTGCCGAAACTGCGGCAAAGCCCTGTGTCCGCAGTGCACTCGCGAAGTGCGCGGCGCGCTCTATTGTGAGGAATGTCTTGCCGGATTGCTCGCTGCACCGGCGGCACCGAACGAGGCCGCCAAAGCGAGCGTCAATCCAGGCCTCGCCGCAACTCTCGGCTTCATTCCCGGGCTTGGGGCAGTGTACAACGGCCAATATGTGAAAGCCCTGATACACGTGCTGATTTTTGGCGGTTTAATCGCGCTGCTCAGCAGCGATATTCCCTCCTCTTATGACGCGTTTTTCGGAATCGCTCTAGGCTGCTTTTACTTTTACATGCCCATTGAAGCCTACCGCACCGCAATGGCCCGCCGTCAGGGGCAACCAGAGCCCTTAAATCTGATCGAGGGCGAAGGACGCAAGCCGATCGGGGCACTCATCCTGATCGGCATTGGCGCTCTGTTGCTGCTCGGGAACTTCGGGCTTTTGCAACGAGACTGGTTTCAAAAGTCCTGGCCCTTGGCGCTCATCCTGATCGGCGGGTGGCTTCTCTGGGATCGCATGAAACAAGTGTCCTAGGAGAAACAGCAATGCCCGACCCAAACAGCACAACGTGCAAGTGCGCTCACTGCCGCATCCGCGGGCTAATGGGTCCGCTGATGATCATCACCGTGGGCGTTCTTTTTCTGGTGGGAGAGTACACCCGCTACAGCTTCGGAGAGCTTTGGCCCGTCTTGTTGATCGTTGCCGGCGTCGTTCTTACCGCACAGTCGCTGGCTTCGAAAGAGGGTCATACCGGCTCGTGAGGCGCGCGTGAGCAACGGCGAACGGCAACGCAGTTCGATATTTGGCGGCTTGCTCCTGATCCTTCTCGGGATCCTGTTTCTTTTGGCGCGATTCAATCCCGATCTTCGCCTGTGGCACCTATTCTGGCGTTACTGGCCCGTCCTCATCATTCTCTGGGGAATCGCCAAACTCGTAGACAACATGAGCGCCCCTCAAACGGGACAAACGCGCCCGCCGCTGCTAACGGGGGCAGAAGCCGCGCTGCTGGTGCTGGTGATTTTCGTTCTCGCGGGAATGGGAATTTATAGCAGGGTGCGCGAAAAGATGCCGGATCTGAATATCGACATCGGACTCTTCGATCACAAGGCTTCGCAAAGCCAGGAGCTGGGTCCGAAGTCGATCCCCGCAGGTTCTCATGTGACTGTGACCACCGGCCGCGGATCCATCACAGCCCATGGAGGCGACAGCAACGATCTGAGCGTGAGCGTAGAAGAGAGCGCGGAAGGCGTAACGGAGGTCGCGGCGCAGGATCGTTTGAAGTCTTTGAAAGTGGTGATCGAGCAGACCAGGGATGGCTACCTTGTTCATCCGATAAATTCGGAGGGCGGCGGCGAGCAGATCACCGTGGACCTTGACGTGAGTTTGCCGAAAAAAGTGTCCCTCACCGCAAATTCAAACCACGGAGACATCAACATTTCAGGAATCTCCGGAGCGGTGACTGCTAGCACCAAGCACGGCAATATTGAAATTCACGACTCGGGTTCGGACGTCGCAGCGGAACTCGAGACGGGCGATGCACGCATCGCTAATGTCCTAGGCAGCGTACACCTCACCGGCCGTGGGAACGAAATCAACGTAAACGATGTGGGCGGTGATGCCACGTTCGAAGGTGAATTCTACGGTCCAATTCACGTCCGCAATGTCACAAAAACCACCCACTACATTTCGCAGAAGGCGGATTTGACCTTGGCTCATATGACCGGGCGGTTGGAACTGGATTCCGGCGAGATCAACGTTTCGGACGTCGACGGCCCGGCTAAACTGAACACGCATGACAAGGACATGGAAGTCGAAAACGTTGCTGGCCGGCTGGATATCACCGACACACACGGCTCCATAAAGGTGTCGTATTCGCAGCCTCCGCGTGCGGACATCAACGTTTCAAATGAGTCAGGCGAAGTTGATTTGACCTTGCCGTCGGACTCGAAGTTCGAAATTGCGGCGGTGTCGCGCTCGGGTGAACTCCAAAGCGACTTCGATGATCCCTCGCTCAAACAGGACAATGAAAACGGAACCGCAAGGCTCACTGGAAAAGTGGGCTCACAAGGTCCGAAGATTCAGATCACCACAAGCTATGGAACCATTTACCTCCATAAGTCCTCGTAAAATCTAGAGATGAGATAGCCCAAACTCGTTCGACCTAGATTCGTTCCGATTAGAGATCTTTCGCCCAGTCCGTCGTCTTGAACCAGTAGCCCCGCCGCTGTTCCAACCACTTGTCCACGGTGTGCGCCTCAATCCAGGAGTTCAAAAAATTGACGAATTCCAGATTGCCGCGACGTACCGCGAACGCCGCCGGATAGGTCACCAGCGGAGTGTCGCAAACACAGACCACATTCGTCGGGTAAAGCTTGGCGACAATCTCTGGCCTGGGACTATCCGCCACGGCCGCCTCGAGCTTGCCTTGAATCAAATCATCAAAAAGCCGGCTATCGTCGGTGTACGTTCTCATTTTTGCGTTCGGCAGCGCCACTCCGGCCATGTCCTCCGCCGTCGTTCCTTCCAGCACTCCGATGGTCACAGTATCCTTGTTGAAAGACTGCAGCGTGGGGGACGAACCAGCGGCTTTAATATTCACCGCCAGCGTCACGTCGGTGGTGTTATAAGGCGCGCTGAAGTCCAATTGCAGCGCCCTGCTTGCGTTGATCGAGAGTCCGGAGACGATGATGTCGAATCTTCCGGCCAGCAAATCCGGAATCAAATAACGAAATTCCTCGGGATAGAACTCAGGCTCTACGCCCATATCACGAGCCAGCTTTTTGGCCACGTCAATTTCGAACCCGACCAGGCTGCCATCTTTATCGTGCGTAGCCCACGGCACGATTTCGGAAACGCCAACACGAAGCTTGCCGCTGCGCTTAATCTCTGCGAGTAGATCCCCATTGGCGCGCAGAGCAGTGGCCTGTCCCTGTGCCGTACCGCTTTTCGGCACCGCCGGCTCCGATTTTGGCGAGACGGACTGCTGACCGGGAGCCGCCACACCGAGAAAACATAGCGCGACAAGGGCGACCAAAGGCGTCAACGACGCGGGAAACATTTTCTTTCTCATGACGGTCGTTCTCTCCTGGCGACCAACTAGCGATACTTGCTGGGCCGGTTGTTATACCCGTCGTTGTATCCGGTGGAGAAGTCGGTCTCGTATTCCCGCGGAAAACGGTCCAGGTATCGTTGATAATCGGGCCGGCGGTCGTCATCCCAATCGCGTTGTCCGTGGCGGTATCCGTCGCGGTAGTAGTCTCGCCGGTTTGCGGCGACATCATCATTGTCGGATTTGGAACCGGCGATCGCCGATCCAATTATGATCCCACCCAGAATGCCTGCTGCCACCGCTGCGCCGGTATTCCCGCCACCGCCTCCACCTCGTCCATATTCGAACTGCGCCCGGCAGCCGCGGTCAACCCAAATTCCGCGGTAGTCATAGCCCCAGCTGTAGCGGTAATCGCAGCGCGAGCCGGACAACTGTCTCACCAACCGCACGTTGTTCTGGGTGTCCGCCCGGCAATATCGGTACTTGCCATTGTTGCTGGAACAGGTCAGCGAACCTATCTGTGCCGTCGCAGGCGCTGCCAACATTGCAAAACAGACGATCCACGCGATCCAGGCCGGCCGCCGGTAAATCTTCATGGCGTTTCTCCTGTCTACAGCGCGACTTCGGGTGCAGACCGCCCCTCGTAGCAAACTTGGAGGCAGATATTACCTCTAGAAGGGACGAAATGCGATATGGGGAACGGGGGAGCGTGGAACCGCCAGCTTGCCAACGTGAAGCGTTAGGACTTCGCTATACCGCGAAGCTTTGCGAGTACGTCGAAAAATTGAGGGAAGGAAACGCCTACGCACTCGGCGTCGCGAACTACCGTGTCACCTTCGGCGCCGAGCGCTGCCACCGCGAGCGCCATGGCAATGCGGTGATCGCCTTCTGGATTGACCTTGGCGTCGTGCAGTTTTCCGGCGGCGCGGCCTTCCACGCGCAGTCCATCGGGAAATTCCTCCACGCGCGCGCCCAATTCGCGCAGCCCTGCGGCGAGCGCTGCAATCCGGTCGCTTTCCTTCACGCGCAACTCTTTCGCGTCATGTATCTCGATCCCGTTCTCGGTAAAAGGACCCAGCGCCGCAAGCATGGGCAATTCGTCGATCATCTCCGCCACTTGCGTTCCGGAAATGCTGCCTCCCGCTAACTGCGCATAGCGGACGGAAACATCGCCGATCAATTCCCCGTCGCGCAATTGCACCGAAGCCAGATTGATCGAAGCTCCCATCGAAATCAGAAAATCCAGCACACGGGCGCGCGTGGGATTCAATCCCACGTTGTGCAGCATCAGCGAAGATTCCGGCAAGATCAATGCAGCGCCAATCAGGAACACCGCCGACGAAAGGTCGCCGGGAACGATTAATTGCCGCGGCTGTAATTTCGGCCGCGGATGAATGCGAATTTCTCCCGGCGCGACGGGAACTGAAGCACCAAATTCGCGCAGAGCCAGTTCGGTATGGTCTCGCGTGCGGACAGATTCCCGTACAGTGGTTACGCCTTCCGCGTACAACCCAGCAAGCAGAATCGCCGATTTTACCTGCGCGCTGGGAAGGGGCAGCGTGTAATCAATCGCATGCAATTTGCCGCCATGAATTTCAAGTGGCGCGCGGTCTCCGTCCTCGGCGCGAATATCAGCGCCCATTTGGCGCAATGGATCGGTTACGCGGCGCATCGGACGGCGCCGCAGCGAGCGATCGCCCGTAATTGTGGAGGTAAAAGCCTGCCCCGCGAGCACGCCCGAAAGCATGCGTATCGTCGAACCTGAATTCTCGGCATCGATCGTCCGCCGAGGCGCCTTCAGGCCATCCAATCCCTTCCCCATGATGCGCACCCGCTCTCGACGAGCGTCAATTTCGAGACCGAGCCGCCGAAAACATTCTAGCGTGCTGGCACAGTCCGCGGCCGGGGAATAGTTTCGAATCTCACTGGTGCCCTCGGCCAGCGCCGCTAGAATGGCATAGCGATGCGAAATGGATTTATCGCCGGGCAGTTCCACCACTCCGGAGATTTGTCCCCCGGGCGAAATCGTCTTTTTACTCACCGCGAGATTCTAGCACGCCCCGATTTGCTTCCCGGTTATGCGGCAGGTATCATCGTTGTCTGATGCCTGTGGCCCTCCGGAAACTGATTCCAGCATTTCTTGCCGCTCTGATTCTAGCCTTCGGCGTGGCGACGAATGCGGACGATGCGCCCGCAGTTTTCCCGTTGAACCAGGTACAAGCGGGGTTGAAAGGCGTCGTCTACACCATTTTCAGCGGCAACGAGATCGAGAAAGTAGACCTGGTGGTTCTCGGCGTCCTGCACAACGCTCTCGGCCCAAAGCAGGACGTGATTCTGGTGCAACTGCTTGGCGAAAAAGTTGAGCATACCGGTGTGGTCGCCGGCATGAGCGGCAGTCCCGTCTATTTCGACGGCAAATTGGCGGGCGCGCTCTCGCTCAAACTTGGAGTTTTCAGCAAGGAAGCCATTGGTGGCGTAACGCCAATCGAGAATATGCTCGATGTGGAGAAAGCGCCGGACGTTCTTCCTCAGACACCTCCAGGCGCCGCTCCTGCGAATAGTGCAAGTGCGACGCATCCACCGCAGGTCGCTCTCCCCGAAAATCTAGTGCGGCAAACGAGCGCAGGCGCAGGGCAGTTTCTAATTCCCATCGAGACTCCGGTCATTTCCACGGGCCTGTATCCCGATACAATGGCGCGATTCGGCAAAGAACTTTCCGGTTGGGGAATGTCCATGATGGCTGGCGGGACAACGCCGCCATCGCCCGAGGACGCCCAGCTCAAGCCCGGCGATATGGTCGGAGTCGAATTGATTCGTGGCGACCTGTCGCTCACTCCAGGCTGCACGGTGACGACCGTCGAGAAAGGCCGCATCCTGGCTTGCGGGCATCCGATATTTTCATTTGGCAACGTATCGATGCCCATCGCGCGCGCTTACGTGGTCACGACGCTTGCCTCGGCGATGGCTTCCACCAAAGTCATCACTACGGGAGGCACGATCGGAACGCTGACGCAGGATCGCGTCACGGCGATCGCGGGCCGTCTGGGCGACGGACCATCGATGATTCCCTTGGACGTAACCTTGGTGACGCCTTTCGCCGAAAAACAATATCATTTTGAACTGATTGAAAATCCCCAGCTCACGCCGGTGCTCGTGGCTCTGGCAACCTATAACGGCATTGTGGGAAACGCCGCCTACGGCGAAGGCTCGACGCTGCAATTGGACGGCGAGATTGACATCCAGGGCCATACGCCCGTCGAGTTGAAAGATCTGTATGCACCGACGGACATGCCCGTGCCGGGTGGTTTTTTCGTGGCCACCAGCGTTCAAAACGTGTTTTCCCGGATTTATTTGAATCCATACGAAGCGCCTCACCTGAATGGTATTCATCTGCGCGTAACCGCCCTGCCAGAGCGGCGCTGGGCCACAATTGACAACGCCTGGATCGAAAAGAACGAGGTGCGCCCGGGGGAAACTGTTGCAGTGAAGGTTCAGCTTCGGCCCTATCGAGGCGGTCCCTTCGTCCAGGAAATTCCCATCACAATTCCCGCGCAGGCGGCGCGAGGAAACATGCAGTTGGTCATTAGCGACGCCGAGGTCGCCAATCGCACGGTCGATTCGCTGGAGGCGAGCTCGCAGGGCCAGCTTCCCGGCCTAGAGGAACTCATCAAGCTAATCAACCGCGACCACCAGAACGACCGCCTGTACGCGACACTTCTGCAACCCACGCCCACCTTGATGGTAGAGGACAAAGTAATGCCCAATGCGCCGGCCTCCGCAATCAACGTGCTGGACCAACGCCAAAGTCCAGGCGGTGCACGGCTGCAATATCAGTCTATGACCGGGGAATGGTCGGTTGAAATGCATCAAGTAGTGACAGGCGAACGAACGCTCACCATCACGGTGAAGTAGCATCCGGTAACGAAGGAGATTCCGAACGATGATACGGCGAACCATTCTGGCGGGTGTGCTGATTGTGGGAATTGCAGCACCCGCATTGGTTTACGCCGAACACACCCGCTTCTGGCGCCAATCGGATTACTCCGATTTCGAGAAAGGCACGGCGAAAGGCGTCGCCATCCGCAGCGATGGCAGGCTGATGCCTGCGCCGAAGTTCGCTGCGTTTTCCGATCCGAATCTCGCCTATCTGTGGGCCCTGCGCATGGACTCGCGAGGCCGCATTTACGGCGCTGGCGGATCGGACGCCAAGGTCCTTCGCTTCGACGACCCCGCGAAGCCGACCACCGTATTTGAATCTCCTGAGCTTGCGGCACAAGCCATCACATTCGATTCGCACGACAATCTCTACGTGGGCACTTCCCCCGACGGCAAGATTTACAAAGTCACTCCCGAAGGGCAAAAATCTGTTTTTTTCGAACCGAAATCGAAATATATCTGGGCGCTCGCGGTGGATGCGCAAGGCGTCCTGTTTGCAGGCACCGGAGACGAGGGCAGGATCTTTGCGGTCGCGCCCGACGGGAAAAGCCAGCTTTTCTATCAAAGCGACGAACGTCACGCGCGTTCCCTGGCATTTGATCCCAAGGGCAACCTGCTCGTCGGCACAGATCCGGATGGACTGATTCTCCGAATTGAAATTAATCGCAAAGATTCGCAGGCGCCGCCGAAAGCAGGAACCTCATTCGTCCTATACGAAACGAACAAGAAAGAGGTGACGTCCCTGCTCGCTGGCGCGAATGACAAGATCTATGCTGCCGCGATCGGCGAAAAGCAGCGTGCCCCGGCGCCGCAGCCCGTCACCCCGGTTGTTACACCGCAGCAAGCCGCTCAACTCAGTGCGCAGGCGGGTAACGCGACGATATCAATTCAGGCTCAGCCAGCTCAGTCGGCCGCGCCATTCTCTTTCTTCCCCTCGACCACAGGCGGCTCGGAAGTTGTGGAGATATCTGGGGAAGGTGCCCCGACTACGCTGTGGACTTCACGGGAAGAATTGGTCTTCGCAATGGGACTCTCTCCGAATGGCAAGATTTTGCTCGGTACCGGCAACAAAGGCACCATCATCGAACTGGAAGGCAACGACGTCTATTCCAGCATCGCAAAAACGGCTTCCGCGCAGGTAACCAGCTTGATTGCCGGCCGTGACGGGGCAGTTCTGGTCGGCACCGCGAATCCTGGAAAGGTATTTACCCTCGGCCCGAGCTACGAAGCCAATGGCAGTTTTGAATCCGATCCTTTCGACGCCAAAATTTTCTCTCGCTGGGGCCGCCTGACGTGGTGGGGAGACAACGGCGCGACAGAAGGCAAAGTAGCCTTTTACGTGCGCTCAGGGAACACCTCCAGTCCAGAGAAAAACTGGAGCGCGTGGTCCGGCCCGTACAAAAACATTTCCAATGAGGCGGTGACCTGTCCCCCTGCCCGATTTATCCAGTGGAAAGCGGTCTTTTTCGACACAGACAAGGGTGCTCCTCCCAACATTTCCTGGGTCAGCGTCGCGTACCAGCCGGAAAACGTTGCGCCGGTCGTGGACGACATCGCGATTCAAGATCCCGGAGTCCGCGTGCAAGGATTCTCGGTGCAGCAAGGTGGTCCTGGTGCCGCTGCCGCCGTGCAGCTCAAATTGCCGCAGCGTCCCGGTGCATCGCCCTTCCCGGTAATTGTCGCGATCACCGATACTGCTGCAAAGCCGCCGAAAGTCGAGGTCCCTCCGCAAGGTTTCGAAGACAAGGGTTACGAAAGCGTTCTTTGGAACGCGCATGACGATAACGATGACGACCTGGTTTTTTCGATTTATTATCGCGGCGAAGGTGAGCAGAACTGGCGGCTGCTGAAAGACAAAGTGACCCAGCACTTTTATTCCTGGGACACGACCACGATGCCCGATGGCCCTTACTACCTCAAGATCGTGGCCTCGGACTCGCCATCGAACCCGCCGCACGACGCTCGAACGAACGAGCGCGTCAGTGATCGGTTCGAGGTCGAAAATACGCCGCCGCGCATCGAAAATCTCCGCGCCGACGCGAGCGAGCCCGCCGCGAAGATCAGTTTTGACGGCTTGAGCTCGGCAATCGCGATTGCACATGCCCAATATAGCGTGGACGCGGGCGAGTGGCTTACGACCTTCCCCGTGGGGGTATTATCCGACGCGCCCAGGGAAAGCTACCAGATCGCAATTCCGAACTTGACACCGGGCGAACACACCGTCGCCGTGCAGATTTCCGATCAATTCGACAACACCACCGCTGCGAAGGTCACGTTTACAGTCGGCCAACGCCGAGCTAAATAGTTCGGAGGGGCCCGCGGCTAGTTATCCCAATTGCGCGCAACGGATGTGGGCTCGAAGCACTCAATGGCGGTGCCGACTCCGCTGCGGCCGCTCATATCCGCTTCGCGGTCAACGTGTACCACTCTGGCGTTGCACTTGACGTCTTCGATCTCCCGCCGCCCGGTCAGTTCAGGGGGAAGCATGAAGAATATTTCGACGCTTTCTCCGACGCTTAGGCTGTGGCGGGTCTTGAAGCGAATTCCGCGTTCGGATAGATCTACGGTTTCGCCTTGCTGTGGCAGGGGAATCGTTTCCA
>DATEVZ010000112.1:0-2678 GCA_035258265.1 Candidatus Acidiferrales bacterium | reverse complement strand
ATTGTCGTCGCTGATTTCGACCGCAGCCGCGCCCACGATGTCGCGCAGAAATTCGGCCACGGCGTCACTCGGGCCGCGTTCGCGGACGTTCGCGACATCAAACATCTCGCGAAACTTCTGCAGGGCTGCGACGCCGTCGTCAATTGCACGCAATACAATTGGAACCTGGACGTAATGCGCGCGGCGCTCGCAGCTCGCGTTCATTACATGGATCTTGGCGGTCTGTATCACATGACACGCAAGCAGTTCGCGCTCGATCGTGATTTTCGCCGCATCGGCAAGCTGGCAATCCCGGGGATGGGTGGCGCTCCAGGGATCACCAATGTGATGGCTCGCGCGCTAGCTGATTCGCTGGATCGCGTGGACGCAATCAAGGTGTACAACGCCGGCGCCGACGAGCAGCACTACGACAGCCCCGTCGCGTATTCCTTTTCGATCGCCACGATTCTCGATGAGCTCACTATGCCGCCGATTCACTTCGTCAATGGACGCTACGTGAAAAAGGAAATGCTGTCCGAGCCGGAACCAGGAACATTTCCGAATCCCATCGGTAAAATCGTCCTGCGTCATTCGATTCATTCGGAGCTTGGCACGCTTGCCGAAAGCTTCCGCAAGAAGGGCGTGCGCGAGGTATTCTTTAAGATCAATTACGATCCGAAGCTGGTGAACCTGGTACGAAGTTTGGTCGATGCCGGATTTACCCAGCGTGAGGTGATTCCAGTGAATGGCACGCAAGTGGCGCCTCGCGCGGTGTTGCTGGCGTTGATGCAGCAGAAAGCGCCGAGCAAACCGCCGCTCGATGTGGAAGCCTTGCGCGTCGTGGTTACCGGACGAAACGGCAAAAAGCGCGTAGCTTCGGCACTTGAAATGTGGGCGGATCACACCAGGCGGCCGCAGCTTTCCGCGGTCGCGCGTGATACGGGCTTTCCAGCCGCAATCGCGGCCGTGATGCACGGGCGCGGCGAAATTCCTGGCGTCGGCGTTCAAGCACCGGAAAACGTGGTGCCGCCGGAATTATTTTTCAGCGAACTGAAAAAACGCGGATTCACGTTCCGTCGCTGGAATTTGAAGGCGTAAGTTTCGAGCATTAAATCTCAGGGCCGTGCGTCGGCCACAGTACCAGCATTTGGAGGAAGTTATGCATGAAGGACTGGAACAGGAGCTCAAAACCTACGAAAGGCGCACATCGCGCTCAAAAGATGCTCACAAGCGCGCGGAATCACGCTTGCCTCTAGGCGTCGCCAGCAATTATCGCGCCTACGATCCTTATCCTCTTTTTGTCCGCGATGGCAAGGGCGGCCACGTTCACGATATTGATGGCAATGAGTACCTCGATTTCAATTTGTGCTTCGGTGCGTTAATGGCGGGCCACTGTCACCCGGCCGTGATCAAAGCCGTTCAGGGAAAACTCGCCACCGGCACGATGTTCGGCATGCCCCACGATCTCGAATGGGAATTGGCCGAGGAAATCTGCGAGCGCTTTCCGGTTGAGATGGTTCGCTTCAGCAACAGCGGAACGGAATGTACGATGCATGCCGTCCGCCTCGCTCGCGCCGCCACTGGTCGAGACCGCATCATCAAAATGGAGGGCGGCTATCACGGTCTGCACGATTCCGTGTTGGTCTCGCTCAAACCCAAAGCCAGCGAAATCGGCGATCCGAGCATGCCGACTCCCGTTCCCGGTGGCGCTGGCATTCCCAAAGGCACGTTGCAAAATACGCTGATTGCGCAATTCAACGATATTTCTGGCGTCGAGCGCCTATTCGCGAAATATCCCGGCGAGATAGCCGCAGTGATCGTCGAACCAATCATGATGAACGTGGGCATCCTGATGCCCAACGAGGGCTATCACCAGAAGTTGCGCGAAATCACCAGGAAGAACGGTGCGCTCTTGATATTCGACGAAGTGAAGACTGGCGCGAAACTAGCCTACGGCGGCGCGTGCGAATACTTCGCTATCAAGCCAGACATCGTCTGCCTGGCTAAGTCGATCGGCGGCGGTTTTTCGCTGGCGGCTTTTGCATCCAGCCGCGAGGTGATGGGTCAAATCTCCGACCACAAAGTTTTTCACGGCGGCACATACAACACGAATCCGGTAGCCATGGCCGCCGGCATCGCCACCTTCCGCGAAGTGCTGACCAAGGATGCCTACCAGCACGTCACGCGTCTAAACAAGAAGTTGCTCGAAGGCTACAACAAGGAAATCGCGAAGACCGGTTTGCACGCTTACGTCGTCGGGGCTGGCTCCAACGGATCGCTGATGTTCTTCGAGAAGCCCATCCGCAATTACCGCGACTGGCTCAACGTAGACAGCGAACTGTGGCGGCATTATTGGTTTGCGATGGTGAATCGCGGCGTAATGGCCCAGCCCTACTGGTGGGATGAGCAATGGACCATTTCAGTGGCGCACACCGAAGCGGACATCGACCGGCACATAGCGACGTTCGCTGAAATCGCCCCGGCTCTGGCGAAAGCGCAAAAAGAGCCGCACGTCGCCGTCAGCGCCGGCCACTGAGTCTGTGGCTGAAACCGTCCGGGCTTCCGCATCGAGGGTGCCCGGGCGTTTTCGCCTCGAGTTTCGAATCCGTGAGGAGTTTCCTTGCCCGACCCAGTCGCGTCAACCATCGAAACGGTGCACCTCAAGCGTTCACTGGGCCGCTGGGATTTGGTCGCACTCT
>DATEVZ010000111.1:0-3938 GCA_035258265.1 Candidatus Acidiferrales bacterium | reverse complement strand
CGGCATTGCTGCGCGGATATCATCTCCGCGGAAAGCGCCGGAGTTTCGCCTCTAGGTTTCATCGATAAGACGGCGCAGGCCGTGCTACGGGAGCGCGCCATTTCCATTGACGGGCAATTTTCCAAGGGCTTGCACAGTCACACTCTGAAGAAGCCGGACCTGGTGATCAATATGTCCGGCATTCACAGTAAGTCGCTCTTCCCGGAGCACAATGTAGAAGAATGGGCCGTGCGCGATCCGTTCGGCGAGAACATGGAAACTCACCGCGCCATCTGTGATGATATCGAGGCGCGTGTGACTTTGTTGGCTGCGCGATTGCGCACCAAGGCAGACAGCACGGACTAGCCGCGCCTGCGGGCTGCGTCCAGAGCATAGAATCATGCGCCGTGAAAAAACCAGCGTCTCGCAAGAAGATTACTTGAAGGCGATCTGGGAGCTTGTTCAGGAAGAGCAAGAGCCCATCAGCGCGCGCCTTGCCGAAGATCTTGGCGTTACGCCGCCCGCGGTTACCGCTGCACTCAAGCGCATGACGCGGGGCGGCTATCTGCACGTTCGCCGGGACGGACGGATTGAGCTGACGGCGAAGGGCGAATCCATCGCACAGCATTTGGTCTTGCGCCATCGCCTGGCGGAAAAGCTTCTCACCGACGTTATCGGCCTGGAATGGGCGCGGGCTCACGAGGAGGCAGAGCGCCTGGAACACGGCATTTCGTCAGAAGTTGCCGAGCTGTTACTGAAACGCTTTGGCCGCGACAGCCGCTGCCCGCATGGAGTGCCACTGCTCGGCGGCATGGCCAAGCTGCGACGTAAATTCGGAGCGGTGCGTTTGTCGGATGCCGAGGTGGGGCGAAGTTACGAAGTACTGCGTGTTTACGAAAAGGATCCCAAATTTCTGGACTTTGTCTCGGGCCTGAATTTGCGTCCCGGCGCGCGCGTGCGCGTCCATCAGCGCGAATACGACGAAACCATGGCTCTGACAGTGGCTGGCCACGCTTCGCCACGCATCCATCTTGGCAAACCGGCTACCCAGCGAGTGTGGGTCCGCAACCTTTCAGCATAGAAAAAGCGAATCCATGGCATTTGCGTGGCCTATTGCAACCGGGCGCCTCGGGCGACTATGATACGGCTGTCCGCTTGAATTCAAAGGTGCCCGGCAGATCTTAGATCGCTCGAGTTCCTTCAGTATTCACCGGCCCACGCACCGTAGACGGCTGCCCCCGCTTCAGCCGCGAGGGCCACAAGGACCCAAGGAATCACTCGCATGAGGCACTACGCGGAGAGAATTTGAACCAAAAGAAATAGGCGAAGGAGGAGTGTGATATGGCAACTGCGACAGCAGCTGTACAGCCGAATGAAAACGTAACTGGGTTTGTTACCAAGACTCGCAAGATGCTGATAAATGGCAAGTGGGTTGAAGCCGCTTCCGGAAAGACTTTTGCCACTTACAATCCCGCGACGGGCGAAGTGCTGGCCAACATCGCGGAAGGCGACAAGGAAGACATCGACCGCGCGGTGAAAGCCGCTCGCGCCGCTTTCGAATCCGGTCCATGGTCAAAGATCTCGACTGCGGAGCGCGGCAAGATGATGTGGAAGCTCGCGGACCTGATCGATCAGCATCGCGAGGAATTCGCGCAACTTGAATCGCTCGACAACGGCAAGCCGCTCAAGATCGCGCGAGTGGCCGATGTTCCGCTCACCGCTGAACACTTCCGCTATTACGCAGGTTGGGCCACGAAGATCGAAGGCAACACGATTCCTCTGACTCGCGCGCAGCAGGGCTCATTCTTCGCGTACACCGTACGCGAGCCGGTGGGCGTTGTGGGTCAAATTATTCCCTGGAACTTCCCGCTGCTGATGGCGGCGTGGAAACTGGGTCCGGCGCTAGCTGCGGGGTGCACGATCATATTGAAGCCGGCGGAACAAACTCCGCTCACTGCATTGCGCCTCGGCGAATTGATTCAGGAAGCGGGTTTTCCGGATGGCGTGGTGAATATCGTCCCTGGCTACGGTGAAACAGCTGGAGCTGCGCTCGCAGCGCACGACGACGTGGACAAGGTCGCGTTTACGGGTTCCACCGAAGTAGGGAAGCTAATCATTCACGCCGCGGCGGGCAACTTGAAGAAAGTGTCGCTCGAATTGGGCGGCAAGTCTCCCAACATCGTTCTCGATGACGCGGATCTCGATTCCACCATTCCCGGCGCTTCCAGCGCGATATTCTTCAATCACGGCCAGTGCTGCTGCGCCGGTTCGCGGCTCTACGTCGATAAGAAGATTTTCGACAAGGTCGTGGACGGTGTTGCGGCAAGCGCGGAGAAGATCCGTGTGCGTCCGGGCTTCGATCCGGATTGCGACATGGGCCCGCTGGTTTCCGAAGAACAGCTCAATCGCGTGGTCGGTTATATGGATTCCGGCAAGAAAGAAGGCGCGAAGGCCGTTACGGGCGGCTCCCGCGAGGGCGACAAGGGTTACTTCGTGAAGCCGACCGTGCTGGTTAATACCAACGAAAACATGAAAGTAGTGCGGGAAGAGATCTTCGGACCGGTGGTTACGGCGACTCCGTTCAGCAGCCTGGACGAAATCGCCAAGACTGCCAACGACACGATCTACGGTCTCGCGGCCGGAATCTGGACCCGCGACGTCAAGAAGGCGCACGCTCTTGCGTCCAAGCTTCGTGCTGGCACCGTGTGGATTAATTGCTACAACGTGTTCGACGCGGCGCTTCCGTTCGGCGGCTACAAGCAATCGGGTTGGGGCCGCGAAATGGGGCACGAAGTGCTGGAACATTACACCGAGGTCAAGGCGGTCTGTTCAGCGCTGTAGACTGATTTGATCGAGTTGAATGTAGGTAGGGGCGGGTCTTAGACCCGCCCCTATTGTTAGTACGCCGAGCAAACCGTAAGCGTGAGCAGTAGAACGTTAGACTCACGAGCGGCATGGCGCCAGCCAATCAGCTTCGGCTGAGTTTGCAGGTTCAGAAGACGGTGAAGCCGAAACGGAAACCTGCAGAGCGGCGAAGCCCTTGTGGCGAACGACGACTCGAACCTCACGGCCCGTCCGGGCTCAACTCACTGAACCGGCGTATGCGGACCCGCAGGTACGGTCGTGTGGCAGGGAGAGCGGGTGACCGCTCCCCCCATGCCGATTTCTGTGTGCGTTTGCCGCGAGAGAATCGGCGCTCTCCGGTTTGCATGTTGCAATGCTGAAGGCGCGAGGCAAACCTCGCGCAAGAAAAGGCGGTGGCAAGCCACCGCACTCCAAAGAGGTTTTTGTGCTGATCGAATGTGCTTTGAATGGCGGCAGGACGCGCTCAGAGCATCCGGGTGTGCCGTGCACGCCACAAGAGTTGGCTGACTCCGCTCGCGAGGCGGTCTCTGCGGGTGCTGGCGCGGCTCATTTTCATGTTCGCAATCGAGATGGGCACGAGAGCCTTGAGGCTGAGGATGTGGCGAGGGCCGTCGAGGCTGTGCGCGCTGCAATTCCTGGGACGCCGTTCGGCGTCAGCACTGGTGCGTGGATTGTGCCGGATGTGAAGGCGCGCCATGAAAAAGTGGCGCAGTGGAAGGTGCTGCCTCCTTTTGCATCCGTAAATTTCAACGAGGAGGGCGGCGTTGCGCTGGCCGAATTGCTGCGATCGCAAGGCGTTGGTATCGAAGCAGGAGTCGGCAGCGCGCAAGCTGTCGAGGCGTTGGTGGCGGGCCGGACCGCGAATCGCTGTTTGCGCGTAATGTTTGAGCCAGAGCAGCAAGACCTGCAGGCCGCGCTTGATGCTGTCGAACGGCTTGAGAAGATGCTGGACGGTGCCGGGATAAAGATTCCGCGCTTGCTGCATGGATTGAATCGCACAGCCTGGGATTTGATTGACGCGGCGGTGAAGCGCGGATGGGACACGCGCATCGGGTTCGAAGACGTGCTCATGCTGCCAAACGGCGCGCAAGCCG
>DATEVZ010000110.1:0-6543 GCA_035258265.1 Candidatus Acidiferrales bacterium | reverse complement strand
TTTGAGGACCTTGATGTAACGCGGTGCTGAAGGCATATTCCCCGGCGACATCAGCACATGAATGTGCACGGGGCCTTGGCTGCCGGTCCATGAGTCTTCGACGACAGTGAAGCTGGGGCTCGCGGTCCAGGAAAAATCGTGGACGTCCTCGGAGTGATACGCGAGGATCTTGCTGCCGTCAGGATTATTGACGCTGGAAACCAGATCGCCGCCCGCGCCAACGACTTCATTTTGCGGCAGTGTGATCTTCACGTCGAAGGTGCCGAAGTCAGCGAAAAATTCGGTCGTGGCGTGGAACTGGTGACAGTTCCACGCGTTTTTCCACCAGACGCCTACTTTGGGGAACCATTGGCCGACCATATCGAAATCGTGCGCGTAGCCGGTGCGCTCGACGACCTTTGGAAGCTGATCGTGGAACGTCATGCGGAACGTCACGGAAGCTCCGGGAGCGACGGGCTGCGGCAGGGTGACCTGAAATACAGTGTGATCGTTCGCGTTGTGGTCGTCCGGCTGGACGAATTGCATTTTGGCGGTGAGGTCGCCCGCGCCTTCGACTTCGAGTTTATCCACGGTTATCGAGCCGTAATGTTTTGGATCCCATTCAGAATCGGGGCCGTTGCCTCGTGTGCCGGCCAGCCGGACTTCGGTCATGAAAGTAGATTGGGGCTGGAAGGCATTGAGGTAGAGATGGAAGGGAAAAGTTTGCTGCGGCTGGCCCGTGAGGTTGTGATACGTCAGCGTCTCGGAGGCGGCGATAGTGTGTTTAGCCGGGTCGAGCTTGGCGTCAATTTCGTAAGCTACTACGCGGGTGGAGAGCGGTTTCTTTGCGCCTTCGCTCGAATCGGACCGCGGCTCCGCTGCCCCGTTCTTCGTAGCCGTTTGCGAAAAAATGGGCGTCCCGAAAAGCAAGACAGCGGTGGCAATCACCAACGCTCGCACTCGTCGCATCCTTCCTCCATACCGCAGTGCTTCTTCCAGGGAATAATTCGCGGGGCAGAAAAGCGGGTACACAATATGATACGTTGCCACTGCGCGCAAGTTTGGCATGGAAGATTTTTGACGCTGCGCCACCCCAGGGACCAGCCGGGCTGGAGACTTCGTTTCGCCGTTGGGCTGGCCTCGGTTGTTTATTCCGCGACGACGCGAGTGCGCCAAGTTGACGGTACGCACTACACCGTCTAAACTTAAATTATTGCAGGGTTTGGCTGGCGCCGCACAGGCGGCCCGAGTTCAGCTTTTACGGATTCCGGTGAGTTCAACGGTCCTACAACAAAAACGCCACCAGCAGATTTTGACGGATTTGGTGCGCGAGTACATCGAGACAGGCGAGCCGGTTTCCTCGCGCAGCATTGCAAACCGCCACGTCGAGCCGCTCAGTTCTGCCACCGTGCGCAACGTAATGGCCGATCTGGAAGATGCCGGCTTGCTCTACCAGCCGCACACATCCGCAGGACGTGTACCGACCGCCGCAGCGTATCGCTTTTTTGTGGAGCAAGTGGCCGCGCAGGCGACGGCTAGTCCCGAGGATCGCTTGTGGATTCGCCGCGAGTTAGAGGCGGCGCAGACTCCGGAAGCGGTGATGGAACGCGCCAGCCACGTACTGGCCGCGGTTTCGCGCGGATTGGGAATTTTCATTGCGCCACCTCTCGCGCGCAGCGTGGTGGAGCATCTTCGTTTTCTGCTTCTGCCTGATGGGCGCGTCCTGATTATTTTGATTTCGGGCGGAGGCGTGACGCGGGACAAATTGATTCGGCCGGAGCGTCCTTTCAAGCAGGAGGATCTCGATCGCACGGCGGAACATTTGAACCGGCATTACATCGGCTGGACGCTGGAAGCCATGCGCGCTGATCTGCGAAGGCAAGTCGAGCAGGATCGCGAGCGGTACGGCAGGCTGGCCGGTGACGCGCTGCTTCTATGCGACCCCAGCATCCTGGGCGATGTGGCCGAGCGCAAGATTTACGTGGACGGCGCGGCGCAGATTGCCTCTTCACCGGATTTCACCAATCCGCAACAATTGCGGGAACTGCTGGAAGCCATTGAAGAAAAAGACCGTCTGATCGCGCTCTTGAGCGGCTGCATCGAATCGCCCGAGCCGGTGCACGTGGAGTTGGGTCTGGACAAGATCTCAAATGCCGGAAAACATCTTGCCATCGTTTCGGCTTCGTATTCATCTAAGGATCAGGTGCAAGGAACTCTAGGTATCCTTGCTCCGATGCGCATGCACTACGAGCGGGTGATTACGGCTGTGGCTTTCATGGCGCAATTTTTTTCCGAAGGACAAGAGGGGAGTTAATTTCCTTGGCTTCGCACAAGAATCATAAGGACAGCGAAAATCCGAATCCTGGCGTCGGTGCGGCTGCCGGCCGCGCAGAAGATCGAGCGGGGAATCAGGTTCCGTCAGATGCGGGTTCCGCCGGCGATTCCGGTTCCGTGGGCAACGGCTCTGCGGCCGAGCAATTACAGAAGCTACTTGCCGAGAAGCAGGAATTGATGAATACGCTTGTGCGCCGCCAGGCGGATTTTGAGAATTACCGCAAGCGCATTGAGAAGGAACGCCAGCAGGATCGCCATCGCGGAGCGGAGGGGCTGATCGAGCAGCTTCTGCCAATGCTGGATGCGTTTGACCGGGCACTCGTGGGCCACGACGATCCCGCCAACGCGGATTACCGCAAGGGATTCGAGATGATTCGCGGGCAGCTTTGGAGTGCGCTGGCGAAGCAAGGCCTCGAGCGCGTTCAATCGGTGGGCAAGGAATTCGATCCGCATCTGCATCACGCGATCGAGAACGTCGAGACCGCGGAGCACGCGCCGGGCGTGGTGGTGGGCGAATTGCAGCCGGGCTACCTGTTTCACGGCCGCGTGTTGCGTCCTGCAATGGTGCGCGTGTCGGCGGCGCCGGCGAACTAGCATCTGGGCTATTGCGTCTGCATCTATTCAATTTGAATTCAATGTTGTGCTGACGGCTTGTCTACGTTGAATTTGCATGGCCGCGTTTCGGGGTTCGCACGGGTCGAAACGTGGACGCGTTCGTTTTTGGTGTAGGGAGAACAACGAAATATGGCAGGAAGTAACAACACTGATTTCTACGAAGTGCTGGGTGTCGCGCGTGACGCGTCGCCCGATCAGATCAAGTCGGCATATCGCAAGGCGGCGATGCAGTGGCATCCCGATCGCAATCCTGGAAATAAAGAGGAGGCCGAGCACAACTTTCGCGCGGCTTCGGAAGCCTATGCGGTTCTTTCTGATCCGCAAAAACGCTCGGTCTACGACCGTTTTGGCGCGGCGGGTCTGGGTAATCGCGGTTTCGATACCGGATTCAACTCCACGATTTTCGAGGAATTTCAGGACATCCTTGGCGACCTCTTCGGCTTCGACGAAGTTCTCGGTGGCGGGCGACGCCGCACCGGCCGCGGAGGCGGGCGCGGGCAGCGTGGCGCGGATCTTCGCTACGATATGACTCTCAGTTTCGAAGAAGCCGCGGCAGGCGTTACCAGTAAGATCAATTTGTCGCGGCACGAGTTGTGCGAGATCTGCAAGGGAACTGGCGCCAAGCCGGGGACGGGCATGTCCACGTGCCGCACTTGTGGCGGGCGCGGGCAGATGTCCTACGCGCAAGGATTTTTCTCGATCACGCGTACGTGCCCGGCCTGCCAGGGCGCGGGGCAAACGATCAAGGAGGCTTGCGTTACGTGCCGCGGTCAGGGACGCATCGAGCGCGAGCGTGTACTGGAGGTCGGCGTTCCGGCTGGAGTGGATTCGGGCACGCGTTTGCGAATGGCCGGACAGGGCGAGCCGGGAATCAACGGCGGCCCAGCCGGCGACCTTTACATTTTTCTGGACGTGAAAGAGCATGCGTTCTTCGAGCGCCGCGGTTCGGATCTGATCTGCGAAATTCCGATCAGTTTTTCGCAGGCCGCGCTGGGCGAGAAGATCAAGGTTCCGACTCTGAAGGGCGAGGAAGAGCTGGAGATTCCCGAAGGAACGCAATCCGGACAGATTTTCCGCAAGAAGGGCAAGGGACTGCCGAATCCGCATGGCGGGCGCGGCGATCTTTACATCAGCCTACGCGTGGTTGTCCCAGCGAAGGTGTCGCGCGAGCAGCGCCGGATGCTCGAACAACTCGGGCAGTCATTGAAAGTCGAAAACCGACCCGCCGAACGGAACTCCACGTTCTTCGACAAAGTAAAAGATATCTTTGGCTAATAAAACGGGCAAAGAGTCGGACATCACAGACGCCAAAGTCTAGCTGCGGTTTGCATCCGCAAGCCGCTACTGATTCGTGCTGTCAGCGGATTCGCTGGGCGTCTGCGACTCAACCGTGAAAACGGGGACGAGGCGCACAGCTTCGTCCGTGTTAATGAAGAGTGACGACTGAGGGTTGAATTCGACTTTCAGTTTAACCGTTGTCTCGGGAAGTATTCGAAAGAACCCGCCAGTAATGTGATCTGACGAAACCTGGATTTGCGACAGCCCGCTATCCAGAACGAGTGGCCGCACGCCGCCGTCAGATGTCATAAGGCAGTTGAAGCCAAGACTCCCGCACGAGTTTTCTCGAAGCACAAAGTCGCCGATGCTGGGTTGATTTGGGGCCAGCTGCAAGCGGACTTGGCGGTAGGCATCCGCGGGGATGGCGACATCCTTAAGGGTATCTAGTCCGTCTGAATTGCCACTACTCGCTAGCAAGTCCATTTGCATCGGCCGCGTTGCGAGTTTCGGAGCCAGTTCCTGCCAGTCAGGCGACTTCTCATCAGCGGTTGCGTTTGGATTGGCCTCAATGCCTTGAATGGTCACGAAAATATGTTGAATCCTGGCCCGCTCGTTACCCGCTGGTGGCGTGAGGGACGAGGTTATTTGCGTGCGAACGTTGCCCTTTCCCAGGTTGAGTGAGCAATTGGAGGTGCCGCCGGAAATTATTCCGCCGCCTGGGTTGGAGACAATTACGACACACGAGTTATCGCAGCCAATTAGTCCTAGTGAGACCAGCAGAATTGTAAAAAAGGCTTGCTGACACGGTGTGATCGCTGCTCGGGACCCGCGTGCGCGGCGCATGGGACGCCTCGATGCAGGGATTATGCGAGCGGGAATCGCTGCAGTCAAGCCGCTGGTCTGTCCCGCCTGCCACGGTTCGGCTTGCTCGTAGGTTTTCACGACGCAAGGTACAATCTCTGAGTCATGCGGCGCCGGTTTTTTGTTGAGCGTTTTGATGATGGGACTGCGACGGTTCGCGGCGATACGGCCGAGCACCTTGGGCGCGTCTTGCGTGCGGAGCCGGGGCAGCTGTACGAACTTAGCGACGGCCAACATGTTTGGCTCGCACGAGTCGAGCGTGTGGGTTTGCTGAAGCGCGGTGACAATCGCGTGGAATTCTCTTTGGTTGAACCGATCGCGGTGCAAGAACCGGGATTGCATCTGCAACTGCTGATCGCCTTGGTGAAATTCGACCGCTTCGAGTGGTGTCTCGAAAAAGCAAGTGAGCTTGGCGTGAGCGAAATCACGCCGCTGATTGCGTCGCGAACCGATAAAGCGCTGGTTGGAGCTTCGGTCAAGCGGCATGCGCGCTGGGAAAAGATCCTACTTGAATCCGCGCAGCAATCGCGGCGGCTGCGGCCTCCGAAGTTAGCTGAGGCTGCTACGCCGGAAAAGGCTTATGCGGCGAGCGACGCGGAATGCAAGCTACTGCTCTCCGAGCGCCGTGACGCGCCCGCGATTCACGACGTATTGCAGCACGTGAATGCCCACTCGGCGGCGGTTTCGATCGGCCCAGAGGGCGGCTGGACTGATGACGAACTTGTCCTGGCGCGTGCGTCTGGCTTCACGGAAGCCTCACTTGGGAAACTCGTGCTGCGCACGGAAACGGCGGTGCTGGCGTCGCTCGCGATTTTGCAGTTTGCGTTGGATGTGTGAGGCCCACCGCACAGACGCCGCCACTTGTCGGGGTAAACGCCGAGCGTAAAGAAAAGCTAAGGCGAAACTTAACACAGAGTTCACAGAGTAACGGCACAGGACGCGGAGACAGAAAGCCGAATGGCGAGGCCTGGGTCAAGATTTTCATCCGTGTTTATCTGTGTTCATCTGCGGTGATTTTGTGGTCCTGAATGTAGACGCGCGCACGTTCCGACCGCATCGGCAAGCACTTGGCGTGCGCTGTCTTGCCGTGTTATAAATATTTGAGCGACGAATGTTGGATATCTCCCAGTCGAACCCGCCGAATCCGAATAGCGCTCCCTCTTTGCCGCAATTGCGGCGCGAGCTGCGCAGTTGGACGCGCGATCTGGCAGTGGCGCTTGGCCTTGCGCTCGTAATCATCATCTTCCTTTATCAGCCGGTAAAAGTAGAGGGCACCAGCATGGCTCCTCTCTTGAGCGATCAGGAGCGCATCTTCATCAATAAATTTGTGTATCGCTTCGAGCCAATTGACCGCGGCGACGTGGTTGTTTTCTGGTATCCTCTCGACCATTCGAAATCGTTCATCAAGCGCGTGGTGGGATTGCCTGGTGAGAGCATCGAGTTGCGAGCCGGTCACTTGTATGTGGATGGCAAGGA
>DATEVZ010000109.1:0-2414 GCA_035258265.1 Candidatus Acidiferrales bacterium | reverse complement strand
CCTCCTTTGAAGGATAGATACAGTTCCAATATGTGTCGGCCGCACGCAGGATTTCCGCTTCACCAAAAGTGACGGAAATATCGCCGTCAGTGTGAGCGGGGCCATACGCGATCTCAATCATGACGTGTCGATCCTGTCATTGCGTTCCCAGGCATCGAGGGTGCCGGAGGACCGTTGCAATCTTTCCCGACGCAGCGAACTTAATAGTACCGCGGGATTGGTCCGTTATGCGGCGTCGTGCGGCCGCCAAGGTCCAGACTAATTTCATCGACATAGCACCATCCCCACCCTTCCGGCGGATCGTAGCCTTCGATGATGGGATGGCGGGTCTTGCGAAAATGCTTGGTGGCGTGACGGTTTGGCGAGCTGTCGCAGCAGCCGACATGGCCGCACGTCCGGCAGAGGCGCAGATGCACCCACGCCGAACCAAGTTTCAGACATTCCTCGCATCCGAGCGCGCTCGGCGTTACGTTACGGATGCTTCTGGCGTGCGCACATTCGTCGGGCATTAAGCTCTCGCGATCTCAGCAGCAGACGTGGCGGCGCTACCACTCCGGGCCAGATAGGCATGAAGCGCCGACACCACCTGCGCGCCCTCTCCGACGGCGGCGGCGACGCGCTTGACCGAACCCGAGCGTACGTCGCCGATGGCGAACACCCCAGAGCGATTCGTTTCCAGTGCGTGACGTTTTTCGCCGCCAACTTCACCCGTGCGGACAAACCCCTTTTCATCTAGCGCGACATCGCATTGCGCAAGCCAGTCTGTATTCGGTTCGGCGCCGATGAAAAGGAAAAGGTGACTTATAGCACGCGTCGTTTCTTCGTTGAGCAAGCAGTGGCGCCAACGCAGATTTTCGAGATTCCCCTCGCGACCTTCGAGCGCCGTGACCTCGCAACGGGTCACCACTTCGATATTTGGCTGCGCTTTGATGCGCTCGACAAGGTAATGGGACATGGTCTCTTCCAGACTTTCGCGGCGAGCCAACAGCCACACCTTCTTTACGTGGCTCGCTAGATAGACGGCCGCCTGTGCGGCCGAATTACCCGCGCCGACCAGCGCCACTTCCTGACCGCCGCAAAGCTTCGCCTCGATCGGGGAGGCCCAGTAGTGCACCGACGATCCTTCGAACTGTGCGAGGTTTGGCACATCAAGGCGTCGATAGCGCGCGCCGCTCGCCACCACGACCGCGCGAGCCCGCAAGCTCTCATCATCGCCAACAGTCAGGAAATAGCTTTTGCTGTTTTCAATTGTTTGCTCGCTTAACTGATGTGCTTGATCCGGTATCACCATTTCCACGCCAAACTTCTGCGCCTGATTATAGGCGCGCGCCATCAAAGCCATTCCCGAAATACCGGTCGGGAATCCAAGATAGTTTTCAATCCGCGAAGAAGCGCCTGCCTGTCCGCCGAAGGCGCGGCAATCGAGCACAATGACCTCCAAGCCTTCTGAGGCAGCGTACACGGCGGCAGCCAACCCCGCGGGGCCCGCGCCAACGATCGCGACGTCATAGACCTTCTTCCCATCTATCGGCCGCAACAGGCCGATACAGCGCGCGAGCTCGTTCTCGCTGGGGTTACGCAACAACTTGCCGTTCGGACACAAAACAATGGGCAAATGATGCGCGTTCACATCAAAACGCTCAATCAAGGTCTTCGCACAAGAATCGCTGTCGGAATCGAGTACGCGATGTGGCTGGCCGTTTCGGGCAAGAAACCCCTGCAAGCGCAATACGTCTGCATGACTTGCGTGTCCAATGATGACCGGGCCACTCGCGCCGCTTTCCAACAAACCCACGCGGCGCAGGATCAACGCCCGCATAATCCGCTCGCCAAGCTCGGCCTCCTGCACCAATAGATCGCGGAGTCTGTCCGACCGAACGACGAGAGCTTGAACCGGCTCTAGGGCGTCGGCGTCCACCAGGGACGGGCGGGCGGAGAGCTGTGCCAGTTCCCCCGCAAATTGTCCCGGCAGGTGCGTGACGATGGTTTCGCGCTGTTCAGGTCCACAACCCTGTGTGACTTCTACCTTGCCCGAAAGTATTACGATCAAGCCCGGCGCAACGTGGCCCGCTCTTACGATGCGGTCTCCCGTTTCATAAAACTTCGACTCGCCGAAGCGGCGAAGGCGATCGATGTCCGCCTGCGTCATCGTGGGAAACATTTGGTCCCGCCGGGCGCCGAGCATCGGATGCGCAGATTGAGACATGGTCATCCTTCAACAATAAGCCGCTGTCCCTTGATAGGACATTCGGATTTCAACGTAGCGCACAGCCTTCGCTTTGCGTTGCAATTTCCCATGCTATCATGAATGCCGGTGAGCCGGACAATTCGCTGTTCGCCGCACGGAGCAACACAATGGCTCGGCTCGTGGTGATGTACAGGGCTCCGAAGGATTTTGTTGCTTTTGACCAACA
>DATEVZ010000108.1:0-7944 GCA_035258265.1 Candidatus Acidiferrales bacterium | reverse complement strand
TGGTTTGCGGACGGCCTGCCGCTTGATGCCGACGCCGTGGAGGTGTCGCCCGGAGTTTATTCGATTCTGCTCCACGGCGAATCGTTCGAGGTACGCATAGAAAAGGTCGGCTCGGAATTACGCGCGATGGCCCTAGGACGTGAATATAAAATTGCGATTCGCGATCCGCGCGAATGGAAGCGAAATCGCGGAGGTGCGACAGAGGCCGAAGGCCGGCAGCAAGTCACAGCGCCTATGCCGGGGAAAGTCGTGCGAATCCTGGTCGCGACCGGAGATCAAGTGCAAGCCGGACAGGGCTTAATGGTCGTTGAGGCGATGAAAATGCAAAACGAAATCCGCACGCCTAAATCCGGAAAGATAGAGCGCCTTTCCGTGACCGAAGGCCAAACGGTAATTGCCGGCGAAGTGGTCGCCGTGGTGTCCTAGGCGAACGTGCGTATCCGTTACTAGTTACCCTTAAGGCCGGC
The DNA here is from genome assembly GCA_035258265.1 of Candidatus Acidiferrales bacterium. Lineage (GTDB taxonomy): Bacteria > Acidobacteriota > Terriglobia > Acidiferrales > UBA7541 > Palsa-295. Next base: position 7,477 of record DATEVZ010000108.1, on the reverse strand, counting down.
AATTTTCGTGCGATCTTTCCCCGCTTATCGAATTCGGTGAGAATTCATTCAAATACAGGCCGAAACTTCGAACCTGATAGGCGCAGCAAATCTGGGGAGATCGTGAATGGTTGCACATGTGCATTTTGCTTCTGTGGTTGCCTGGATGGTGATTGCGATAGCCGGTCTTTTGTGGGTGATCTCGGGCGGCGTCGCGGCCGGCAAGATGGAGAAGGAAGGAATTGCGTTTTGGAGAGGATTCCTCACCTGTTTGCTGCTAAGCCCGCTCGCAGGAGCGGCCGTGATTGTAATAGCGCGAATGAGCCGGCCAAGCCGGCGTTTTGTGGAAACCGTCAGCCGCGGCTAGTTCCTCGAAATAAGCACGCACATTCTGCCGTATTTTTCCTAACCCTTCGAAATTCCTTTTCGAGTTGAGCTATCGAGAGGCGGGAAGTTTGCCTGCGGACTCGAGAATCTGCCGCGCCAGATAATTCGTGACGCGCGAATCGTCGCGCGCTTCGATCATGTAAGCGGACCGTAGGAGTTGCTCCTTGCGATTGCGCAGCATGTCGCGAACGGATTGCTGCACTTGCGGATCGGACAGTTCACGCTGTCCGGCAGCCTCCTTGGCAATTAGCTTCAGAATCCGGTAGCCGCCGTTCTTCACGCCGATGGGCTGCGTCACGTCGCCTGCCTTCATGGACATGACGGTTTTTTTCAAAACCGGGTCAGACTGATTCAAGGCCGACTCCGGAACGAATCCAAGATCGCCCCCGGTCGAGGCCGTGGAATCCTCCGAATAATCCATGGCGAGCTGAGAGAAATCGGCGCCGCTCGCAAGCCTCTGTTCGAGCAAGGCAATCTTCCGTTTGGCTTCAGGTTCTGTAGTGGCTTTGTCGTTCTTTCGATTGTGTACCGCGGGGTCGGGATGTGGAGTCACCACGATCTGCGCGATGTGATATTGCGGCTCCGCCACGTTGAATTGCGCGCGGTTCTTATTGTAGAAATCGAGCACGTCCTGATCGGTGATAGAGATCTTGGCGACCACTTCACGATTGAGGAGTTTTTGCACGGAAAGCTGCCGGCGGATGTCGCCCTTCAGGTCGTCAACGGAAAGCCCGGAATCTTTTAGCTTTTTCTGAAATTCTTCTTCGGTATAAGGACTCTTGGATTCGGTGAACTTGTCCTCCACTTCGGCGTCGCTGGCAATCAAATTCAATTTACTGGCGCGTTCGAGCAGAATTTCGTTGTTCACCAGCTCATCCAGGATGTTCAGCTTAAGCGAAAGCGCCTCTTCCTGTGAGGGCGCAGGGCCTTCGGCGTTGACGCGCGTGCGGAAGTACTTCTCGACTTCGTCGCGAGCGATTTCTTTGCCGTTGACAACCGCCCAGACATCCGGTCCTGGTATGGCTTCCTTCTTGCAGCCGGCCGCGCAGACGCACGCCACGACGGCTGCAAGAATTACGATTGATCGCGGCAAACGGGACTCCTTCCGAGGGGAAGCAGCTTTCAAGCGGCCTTTTTCACGCGGCCGGAACGAATGCAGGAGGTGCACACGCGAACGTGTTTGCGAGCGCCTTTAACGACGGCCTTCACGCGGCGCAAGTTCGGATTCCACCGGCGGCGTGTAACGTTGTGAGCGTGACTGATCGTGTTTCCGTATAGCGGCTTCTTGCCGCAGATATCACATGCGAGTGCCATGTTGCGTTGCTCCAGACAGAAGAAATTTTCGATTGAAATCGACTTTTTATCCTACCAGAGTCCGAGCTTAGCCGGAAGGGATTTGGCGCGTTCCAGAACGGAGCACGCGACTCGGTAGGATCGACGGGGCGCAGCGCTTACACTGAAAGTCCCAGTCCGATAGTACGTTAGTAACGTTGACCCGCACAGTTCGAAACCGTAGTTTGATGAAGACAATTCGGAAGGCTCTGGCCTCGTCCAGAGGGGAGGGGTGTGTACCGTTTGGACACACACCCTTGAAATTTTCCTCTTGACGGCAGCTAACTGCTTATAGACTCCGCCGCGTAGTTCTCTACTCGGAGGGGTCAATGTCTAAGTCGTTAGTTGTAGTGGTTTTGGCTTTGTTGGTGCTCACCAGCGCAATGGGTTTGAAGGCTTTGGCGACCCAGCCTGGTGTCATGGCGAATACAAGCGCACCAATGCCGCCGACGCCCTGGCTGCTAGCCAACACGAGTGCACCAATGCCGCCCACACCGTGGGCGAATACGAGCGCGCCGATGCCGCCTACACCGTGGGCGAACACCAGCGCTCCGATGCCGCCGACGCCCTGGAGATAATCCAAGGGTCCCGCGCAAGCGGGAGGTGACCAGGGTCAGGCGAGAAGGTAGCTACACATGCTTGGCCGGGTCGATTATCTAGTTTGGTCTGCAGGTTTCCTTCTGGAAATCTACGTATTGGTGTGTTCAATCTCCCGCCGCGATTTTGTTCGCTATCTTTCCCTCAACGCTTACATGGGGTCGGCCGCGCTGGTCGCCCTCGGCGAGTACTTTACGATTCAGCACTACGGCTTTCAGTCCATGAATTATCGCTATTATTACTACTACTCCGAGAGTCTGCTTACGATCCTGCTGTTTTGGGTCATTATTCAGCTCTATCAGCAAGTATTTGCGGAGATGGAAGCTAGCCGGTATATTCGCCGGGCTGCGGCACTCCTGCTTGCTGCGACTGGATGTTTTTCCTACCTGGTGATTCACGCAAATAAGGACCACCTAACGAGCCGATTCGTAGTGGAGTTAGGGCAGAATTTGTATTTTGTGGGAGTGCTACTCACTTACTTGCTTTGGGGCGCGATCTTGAAGCTGCGGGAGACGCGCACTCGGCTGATCCAGCTCGTACTGGCACTGGGCGTCTATTTTAGCGCCACAGCCGGCACCTATGCGCTCCGCAACCTGTTCCCGGGTTTGCAACCCAGTCTTCTCAAGTGGGTGCCACCTCTAGTTGGGGTCTGGCTGCCTTTGGCCTGGGCATACACGTTTACCAAAGTTGCTGAGGACGCCCGGCTCATGCCGGCGCGCTTGATGGTGAAGGCACGATGATCGCAGCACTCATCTGCGTGATTTCGCTTGCCGCGTTCCTGCAGTTCTTCGTGTCGTATTGCCGCTCGATCCTGGCTTCCAGCCGGAAGTTTGAATTGTCCGACCGCGTTCGCGAAGTCACAGGCATCGCGGATCATGACGTGGCCGCCGACGATTTCAACCGCCTTCTGCAGCTGGTGCGTTTGTGCCCGGAGCGCGGGGACGACCGCTCGGAACTTCGCGCGGTCGGCACGTACTACAACTTGCTGGCAGTTGTGAATCGCGTTTCGCGCCCGATGGTGCCGGCACTGGCTTCCTGGACCGACCAGGAACGGCAAAGCTGCTCGTATTTCGCCGCGGTGGCACTTGACCGCCGAATTTCCTACAGCCGCGATCTGTTCACTCAGCAGATTTCCGACCGGCTGTGATTTTCGGCGCGGCGCGCCGACATTAGTAACGCCTTTCGCGTTGCGCTCGACCCTTCCTGATTCGACTGCTACCATCGAGATAAACCGATCTAGCGCACACGCGGAATCGGCCGATGAGGACGCCCCTAGAACAATCCGTGTTGCAAGCGATTGAGCACGCCGGGATGCTGGCGCCGGGCGACCGCGTGGGCGTAGCTGTTTCCGGAGGCGCAGATTCAGTAGCACTTTTGCGGCTGCTGGAACGCTTGCGCGACGATCTAGGAATCACGCTCGCCGTAGTGCATTTCAATCACTGGCTGCGCGCGACGGAATCAGAAGGCGATGCCGAATTTGTCGAGCAGCTAGCGCGAACGAGTGGGTTCAAGATCGTCACTGCTCGAGAGGACGTTGCCGCGGAAGCGCAGCGGCAGGGCCGCAATCTGGAAGACATGGCGCGGCAGTTGCGTTACGCGTTTTTCGAGCGCGTCGTGCGCGAAGGGCGCGCGACGCATATTGCTGTTGCGCATACCGCGGACGATCAAGCCGAGACGGTTCTAGCGCACCTGATTCGCGGCACGGGACTGACGGGTCTCGCGGGGATTTATCCCGTCGCGGGTATAGTCGTGCGGCCACTGCTGGGCACTCGACGCGAGGAGCTACGGGAATATCTGCGGGCTATCGGGCAGTCCTGGCGCGAGGATTCAACCAATCGCGATACGCGACGCATGCGCGCCAGAATTCGCGAGCAGCTTCTGCCTTTGCTGGCGCGGGATTTTTCTCCGGCCATCGCGGGCCATCTCAGGGAACTGGCGAGATTCGCACGAGAGGAAGAGCGCTTCTGGAAAGCGCTTGTGGAAGATCGCTTTCAAGCGCTGGTGTGCGAAGAAAACGATGCGCTCCGCATCCCCGTAAAAGCGCTTTTGAACCCGCTAGAGCTTCACGCCGCCGCGAGGCAACTTTCGACATCAGCCAAGTGCAATGATTCCCTCGCTTTGCGCGTGCTTACGGAACGCCTGATCCGCCGTCTTTATCAATACGTGCGCGGAAACCGGCGGGAACTCACTGCAAAACACGTCGAGCAAGTGATCGATCTAGCGAGTAAGCCTGCGAGCGGCCGTAGCAGGGAACTTCCTGGCGGCATTATCGTTCAACGTAATTTCCAGGAGCTGACATTTTCGCGTACAGCGTCGGCGACGCGCCCCGCGCCTGGCAACGGAACCGGCCACGCGCCTAATGCCTACGAATATGTTGTGAGCCTGCCGCTGGTCAGCGCGACCACCGTTTCCGTTCCAGAACTGGGAAAACGTTTCCGGCTGAAAGTGATTGACTGGCCTATCGCAGAGAGCGACACTAAGAGTGACGCCAACGCCATTGATGCTGACCTGCTTCGCCCTCCTCTGATCTTGCGGAATTGGCGACCTGGCGACGCCTATAGGCCACACGGCCGGCGTCAGGAACAGAAGTTGCGAAGAATGTTCGTCGCGGGTCGTGTCCGAAGTGGCGACCGAATCATCTGGCCGGTCTTGGAGAGCGCGGGCCAAGTCATCTGGGCCCGGGGGATGCCTCCCGCAGAAGATTATTGCGCGCGACGCAGCACGCGCCTCGGGGTCGTAATCGAAGAACAAGCCCTGGAGAACGCTGCTGCCGGTTGAATAAACTGGGTGAGTTTTGGCATCTAAGTGGTTAGGGGTGCTCGCAAGGCAAAAAAGTAAATGTTGTTCAGAATGCGAGCTCGGGTCCTAAAAGCGTGAGGTAATTAAGGTGAACTCAACAGTCCGAACAATCCTATTTTGGCTTCTGATGATCCTGTTGGCGGTCGTTCTGTGGAGGATGGCGTCGACAGGCGGCCAGTCCACTCACGAGGACGAACCTAACTACACGAACTTCCTCGCCAAGGTTCAGAACGGCAGCGTCAAGGACGTAACGATTTACCTCTCGCCGAACAGCGCCGAATTGCAAGGCGAATACCGCGAAGGCGGAAAATTCCGCGGCGTGACCATCGCCAATACGGCGATTCCCGATGTTACTAAGGCGCTACAAGACCACAACGTTCTCTACAACTACAAAGAAGTGAAGAACGCCGACTGGCTGACTTTCCTGGTGAATTTTGCTCCGTTGATCCTGCTGGTTCTTTTCTGGGTTTTCATGATGAAGCAGATGCAAGCGGGCGGAAACAAGGCGCTGAGCTTTGGAAAGTCGCGCGCCCGTTTGCTGACGGCGCAGCAGAAGAAGGCCACCTTCAAGGACGTGGCGGGAATTGACGAGCCCAAAGAAGAACTCTACGAAATCATAGACTTCTTGAAGGACCCCCAGAAATTTCAGAAGCTCGGCGGACGCATTCCCAAGGGTGTTCTCCTCGTCGGGCCTCCGGGAACGGGCAAGACTTTGCTGGCGCGGGCCATTGCCGGTGAAGCGAACGTTCCATTCTTCTCGATTTCGGGTTCGGATTTCGTCGAAATGTTCGTCGGCGTAGGCGCGAGCCGCGTACGGGATTTGTTCGAGCAAGGCAAGAAGAACGCTCCCTGCATCATTTTCATCGATGAAATTGACGCGGTCGGACGCCATCGCGGCGCCGGTTTGGGCGGCGGGCACGACGAGCGCGAACAGACCCTGAACGCGCTGCTGGTGGAAATGGACGGCTTCGAATCGAACGAAGGCGTGATTCTGATCGCCGCCACCAACAGGCCAGACGTGCTGGACCCAGCGCTGCTGCGCCCCGGCCGCTTCGACCGCCGCGTGGTGGTGCCGCGTCCCGACGTCAAGGGCCGCGAGGAGATCCTTCGCGTACACACGCGCAAAGTGCCTCTTTCCGAAGACGTGGATCTTTCAGTAATTGCCCGCGGCACTCCGGGGTTTTCGGGCGCCGATCTGGCCAACCTGGTGAACGAATCCGCGCTGTGGGCGGCGCGCCAAAACCGCAAATTCGTCGCGATGGTGGATTTCGAAATGTCCAAGGACAAAGTCCTCATGGGTGTCGAGCGCAAATCCATGATTTTGTCGGACGAGGAAAAGCGCAATACGGCCTACCACGAAGCCGGCCACGCACTGGTGGCAGCAATGACGCCGGGCGCCGATCCCTTGCACAAGGTGACGATCATTCCACGCGGCATGGCGTTGGGCGTCACAATGCAACTGCCGATTGACGACAAGCACACCTACACCAAGGAATTTCTGGAAGCGCAACTGGCCGTCTTGATGGGTGGCCGTGCGGCAGAGGAGATTTTCCTGCACCACATAACCACTGGCGCTGGCAACGACATCGAGCGTGCCACGGAAATCGCGCGACAGATGGTTTGCGAGTGGGGCATGAGCGTTCTAGGACCTCTAACCTTCGGCAAGAAGGAAGAAGCGATTTTCTTGGGCCGCGAAATCGCGCAGCACCGCGATTATTCGGAAGACACTGCAATCAAGATTGACGCCGAAGTTCGCAACATCGTCACCGACGGCTACAGTAAGGCGCGCAATATTCTGGAAACCCAGCGCGATAAGCTCGAGCGCATTGCGCAGGCTCTGCTGGATCGGGAAGTGCTGGACGCAGTCGAATTGAAACTCTTGATGGAAGGCAAACCGCTGCCCGATAAAATTCCGCCACCGCCGCCTGCGGCGCCTCCGGTGCCGGCCAAGGAGCCGCAACTTTCGCTGCGTCCTGAGCCGCGGCCGATTCCAGGACTGGCCAAGGGTGAAAAGCCCGCTCCCGCCTAGAGCCGAAGCACAACAAGCATATTTACGAACCTCGTCTCGCAAGGGATGAGGTTCTTTTTTTTGCGACTAGGAAGTCCGCACGAAGGCTATACGCGGAGCAATGCGTCGGGTGCTGGCGCTACTCGATGTACGGCGCGGCAAAGGCGCACAGGCTTGCACGGTATCATCATGCAAGCGGCCTTGCATTTGCTTGCTTTACCCCGGCCCGTGGCCCAAATCGTTGCCAATTACTGACTGACGCATCGGCGGCCTGCCGCCAAGCTTTAGCACGAATGGCCGTTGCCCGGCGGCACGATGTTGCCCTAGCGGATGAGATGCGAGCCCGAAAAGGCGTAAAATAGCGTTATGGCGAAG
>DATEVZ010000107.1:0-6341 GCA_035258265.1 Candidatus Acidiferrales bacterium | reverse complement strand
TGTCCGTGGCTTTCCCATCCGGCGTAATGACGGCAACCAGCAACACGGTGCCCTGATACTTCGCCTTCACCGCTTCATCGGAATATTGCGCCTGCGGGCAATAAATGCATGCAGGGTAACCGTAGCCGCCGGTCCCCGCGTTGAAGACGCCCCCGCCGGTGCCGCCGCCTTCCCCCGGGCCAACGCCTCCACCGCTACCGCTGCCCACGCCCGTCCCGTTGCCGGAGCCGATACCATTGCCGCTGCCCGGGCCGTTCGAATCATTCAGAACCTTCGATAGCGGATCGCCCCAATTATTCATGTTCGGGCTGGGCAATTTCAGTTCCGGAGGGCCCAAGACCGTAGGCGTCATCGCCAACCGGGCGTTCGGATTGGTGACCACTTTCGGAGGCGTGAACTGCGTCATCGAAAACTTAGGCAGTTTGCCGCGGCTCGCTGGTAGCACGTCGTGGGACCCACCACCGCCGCCACCGCCTGCCTTCTTTGCGCCCGGAGGGAGCTTCGGTAGGAAAGGTGAGATCGCAATCACGTCAAGTTTGGTGTTGGCCTTGGTCGTTGCCGGCGAAAGCAGCTCCGGAAGCAGTGGCACGATAATTAGCACCAGAACAACCACGTGAAACGCCAGTGACAATGCTTGCACCCGCGTGAATTGCGTATTCTTCGACCATATTTCCTTGACGGCCACCGGCTGACTCGTAGTTTTCAGCGGCGGCAATTTGGGTGGGAAAATCGTGTCACGCAGGTTCTGCCAGAAGCCTCCGAACCCTGCGTTCCAATTGACCAGCAGATCGGATTTCACGGCTCCGCGCGGCGCGGAGCGGAACAGCTCTTTCAGGTTGGATCCCGTGCTGTCGCCAAAAACCTGCGGCACAAACACCACGGACTGGGCGCCTTTCACTCGGATGCGACGGTCCGTCAGGAAATCCTTCAGGTTCGAAAAGAAATTCTTCAGCTCAGAGTCCTGAGTCGGCGATTGGAAACGTCCAATCGGGAGCCCAGTTTGAGCCGTCGTGCGGCCGGGGTCGTCAATTCTCGTCGTGAAGTCTGCCATTTGAGCTGCCTGGAATCCCCCGTGCAGTCTTATCTAACCTTAGACGCATGGCCACGGAAAAGGATGTCCGGCCGGGCACGGCTGACACCGTTCGAAAACCATTGTAACATACGAATTGCAACTTTCGAGGCGAAGCGATCAGCACGAGTGTTTCTGGACCACGCCGGTCGGCGGCATGCCTGAACTGCTGCATGGAACCCTACAGCGCAGTATAGAACAAAAATAGAAAGGTATACCGAGCGCCTAGAGATGGCCAAACCGATAGACCTGAAGAGCACGCTGAATCTGCCGAAGACGGATTTCCCGATGAAGGCCAAACTGCCCGAGCGCGAGCCGGAGCAGCTTGCCGCTTGGGAGGGCTTGGGGCTCTACTATCGGATTCTGGAGTCGCGCGCTGATGCGCCGCTCTTTGTACTGCATGACGGGCCTCCGTATCCCACCGGCGAAATCCATCTCGGCACCGGCATGAACAAAGTGCTCAAAGATCTGATCGTAAAGTCGAAAACCATGGCCGGCTTTCGCTCGCCGTATATCCCCGGTTGGGATTGCCACGGGCTGCCGATTGAAACGAAAGTCGAAAAGGAGCTGGGCGGTAAGACGACCAAAGTACCCGCTGCAGAATTTCGTCGCATGTGTCGCCAATTCGCCGCTGGCTTCGTCGAGAAGCATAAAGTGGAATTCAAGCGCCTGGGCGTATTCGGCCAGTGGGACAAGCCCTACCTCACCATGGACCCGCGCGATGAAAGTTCCATCGCCGGAGCGTTCATCGATTTCTTTGAAAAGGGCTACGTCTATCGCGGCCTGAAGCCGGTTTACTGGTGCATCTACGACCGCACCGCTCTGGCCGAAGCTGAAGTGGAATACGAAGACCACGCCAGCCCCTCGATCTGGGTGAAGTTCCCGGTGATCGCCAGCGCAAAATCGAAACATCTGGGTTTAGGTGATGACCTTAGCGCTCTCATCTGGACCACGACGCCTTGGACGCTGCCCGCGAACCGCGCGCTCGCGTTCCATCCCGATTTCGCGTATGTCGTGGTGGAAACTTCCGCGGGAAAACTGCTGCTGGCCAAAGAGCGCGTGAGCGCTTTGCAGTCCGAACTCAATCTTGAAATTCACAGCGTGCACGGCAATTGCAAGGGTGCGGATTTCGAAGGTGTGAAATTCCAGCATCCATTTCTCGATCAGCAATCGCCTGGCGTTCTGGCCGACTATGTCACGCTCGATCAGGGCAGCGGCATCGTGCACACCGCTCCCGGCCATGGCGCGGACGACTTTCGCACCGGTCAGAAATATGGCCTGGAAGCCTACGCGCCGCAGGATGACGAGGGGCGTTTCGTCGAAGGTCTTCCCGAATACAAAGGCAAAAACGTTTTCGAAGCCAACCCGATTGTCGTTGAACTCTTGAAAAAGCGCGGCATGTTGGTAGGCGAACGAAAAATCACGCACAGCTATCCGCATTGCTGGCGCTGCCACAATCCGGTGATCTTCCGTGCCACCGAACAATGGTTCATTCACATGGATTCAGGGACGTCTGCGATTCCCGCCCCGAAAGCGCCGCCTTTGCGCCAGCGTGCGCTCGAGGAAATAGACAAAGTGAAGTGGCTCCCCGCCTGGGGCCACGACCGCATGCAGGAAATGGTGGCCGGGCGCCCCGATTGGTGCATTTCGCGCCAGCGCTTCTGGGGCGTGCCGCTGATCGTTTTTTATTGCGACGCCTGCGGCACCCAATTGAAGGACGCTGCCGCGCTGCGCCACGTTCTGCCGTTTTTCGAGCGCGAAGGCGCCGACGCTTGGTTTACGCACTCCGCCGAAGAGCTGCTGCCGCCCGGAACGAAGTGCTCTTGCAGCGCGGTAAAATGGCGCAAAGAATCGGACATCCTCGACGTCTGGTTCGATTCCGGCTCGACTCATCTCGCCGTGCTCACGCGCGATAATCAGCGCTGGCCCGCTGACGTCTATCTCGAAGGACCGGACCAATATCGCGGCTGGTTCCAGAGCTCGCTGCTAGTGGGCATCGGCACACGCGGTGCCTCACCTTACAAACAAGTTGTCACGCATGGATGGACGCTGGATGAAGCAGGCAGACCGATGTCGAAATCGCTCGGCAACGCCATCTATCCCGCGGAAATCTGCGCCAAGTGGGGCGCCGATCTTCTGCGCCTCTGGGTCGTCTCGCAGGATTACACCGCGGATGTGCGCATTTCCGAAGCGATGATGACGCAGCTCGCCGAAGCCTATCGCAAAATCCGCAACACGTTTCGCTTTGCGCTCAGCAACCTGAACGATTTCGATCCCACGCGCGACGCCGTTGCAGACGCCGGTCTGTGGGAAATGGACGCGTGGATGCTGCGGCGCACCGGCGCTCTCGTGCGGCAGTGTCGCGAGTGGTACGACAGTTTCGAATTTCATCGCGTCTATCACGCGTTGCACGATTTCTGCACAGTGGATTTGAGCGCGTTCTATTTCGATGTTCTGAAGGACCGCCTGTACACCTTTGCGCCGAATAATCGCGGCCGCCGCTCCGCGCGGACCGCCGTGCATCGCATCGCGAGCGCACTCGTGCGATTGATCGCGCCGATCTTGGCGTTCACGGCCGAGGAAGTCTGGAAGCATGTGCCGCGCGGCGATGGCGGTCAGGAAAGCGTCCACATGGCCACGTTCCCGACTGCCGAAGAACTGGAACGCGCGCTCGACGATGCGCGAGCTAAAAATTGGGATCGTTTGCTCGTGGTCCGTGAAGAAGTTCTGAAGGCTCTCGAACCCGCACGCGCCGCGAAGATCATCTCATCCGGCCTCGAAGCACGTGTGACGCTCGCGGGCAGCGTTGAATTGGCAAGTATGCTCAGAAAATATGCTGAGGTCCTGCCAGGGCTGTTCATCGTCTCCCAAGTGGCAGTTGCGGATATCAAGCTCGAAGGTGCGCTCGACAGCCCGGCGCTGGGAGGACTGCAGATTCAGGTCGCACGAGCACAAGGCGGCAAATGCGAGCGCTGCTGGAATTATTCGATCCACGTGGGCGAGAACGCTGATTATCCAACGCTCTGCGAACGCTGCGTCGCCGCACTTGCTGAAATCGAACGTGACGGCGGTGTTTTAGCGGGGAGCGCGCAGTCCTGATGAATGAAGCGTCGCGTCCGAACTTGATCGCGCTGAGTCTGCTCACCATCGGCGCCCTGGCCGCAGACCAGCTAAGCAAGCACGCAGTAGAAAAATACACGCTGCCGGGCTCGCTCCGCGTGCTCGTCCCAGGCTTGCTGAATCTCGTGCACACCACTAATCCCGGCGTCGCTTTCGGCTTATTCGCCGATTCTGAAAATGCTTGGAGAGCGCCGCTGCTAATCACCTTTTCCGTCGGTGTAATCGCGATGCTGGTGTGGCTGCTGGCGACAGGCCGCGCCGGCGGACGCGCGGGCGAGTGTGGCATTGCGCTAATTCTAGGCGGCGCGATCGGAAACGTGCTGGACCGTTTTTTGCATCACAGCGTCACGGACTTCATCGATTTTCACCTAGGCAGCCACCACTGGTATACGTTCAATATCGCCGACTCCGCCATCGTGGTTGGGGCGGCGCTGGTGGTGCTGGAACTGTTTCGCGACGCGCGGCATCCTAGTCAGGAGCGCGCTTAACGATGCATCCCATTCTTTTTAACTTTGGCGGCATTCCGATTTACACCTACGGCGTGCTGGTTGCCGCGGGGGTGCTCGTCAGCTTGTGGTACGGCCGCCGCCAGGCGCCGCGCGCCGGCGTTGATCCCGATAAGCTCTGGAATATGGGGATCTACTTTGTTCTCGTTGCGCTCATCGTCGCGAAAATCTGGCTCGTTCTGAGCGCCTGGGATTACTATCTGGCGAATCCCCGCGAGATTTTCAGCCTCGCCACGTTTCAATCCGGTGGCACGTTTTACGGCGGCTTGGTTGGCGGCGTCCTCACGATTCTCCTTTACACCCATTTCCAGAAAATGTCGCTCTTGCCCACGCTGGATACCTGCGCCGCCGCTTTGCCTATCGGCCACGCTATCGGTCGCATGGGATGCTTTTTCGCTGGATGCTGCTACGGCAAGCCGACCACTGCACCTTGGGGCGTCACATTTACGAATCCTACGGCCGCGCAGCTAGCCGGAACGCCCTTGGGGGTTCACCTGCATCCGACCCAGCTGTACGAGGCGTCGCTCGAATTTTTAAATTTTCTGTTTTTGATGTGGCTCGGCAAGCGCCAGCGTTTCGTGGGTCAGATTTTCGGCGCTTACCTAATGCTCTACGGCACCGAGCGAGGCATCCTTGAATTCTTCCGTGGCGATCCGGGCCGCTCGATGATGTTTCACGATAGCGTCTCGCTGATGCAACTGGTGAGCGCGGCGCTCATCATCACCGGCGCAATCCTGTGGTGGCGCGGCCTGAATGGTAAAGCGCCGATTCGCCCGCCGGCCGTATCGAGCGTCGCCGCCGGCGACTAACCCGAACGCGTGGCTCCGAGAATTGGGTACGGCATGTCCGTGACCCGCCGCAGGAGGGCTCTGCCCGCTGCGAGCACGTCTGAATCTGCGATCCTTCATGCACGATTACTCAGATACCGACGACAATTTCGATCTGAACGACGCCGGCGCAGCCAGCCGCAGCGAATTCCTTGTTGCCGAAGACCAAGCTGGCCAGCGCCTCGATCGCTTCCTCGCGGCACAATTCCCGGACCTGAGCCGCACCCGTGTACAGACACTCATCGACGAAGGTCGCGTCCTGGTGAGCGGCATCGCGAAGAAGCCTTCGCATCACGTGGAGTCTGGCGAGCAAATCACTGTGGAAATTCCCGCGCCGCCTCTACCCGGCGTCGAACCAGAAAATATTCCGCTGACGTTCCTTTATGAAGACGCCGACATCGCCGTAGTGAACAAGCCCGCGGGAATGATCGTCCATCCAGGCGCAGGAGCGGACACTGGCACGCTGGTCGCCGCACTCTTGTATCGTTTCGGTGACGGAGGGCTCTCCACCGTCGGCGGTCCGTTGCGACCGGGGATCGTGCATCGCCTGGACAAAGGAACTTCTGGCGCAATTGTGATCGCGCGCAACGATGCAGCGCACCTGAAACTGATCGAAGAATTTCGCGATCGCCGTGTGCAGAAAACATATGTCGCGCTGCTCCACGGCGTGGTGCAGGGCGCTAGAGGAATTATCGAATTGCCAGTAGCACGCGATCTGCACCGCCGTTCGCGCATGACTAGCCGCCGCAGTGAAGGCCGCGAAGCCCGCACAGATTGGCGCTTGCGCCAGCGTCTGGGTAATTTCTCGCTCATCGAAGC
>DATEVZ010000106.1:0-7627 GCA_035258265.1 Candidatus Acidiferrales bacterium | reverse complement strand
ACCGCGGACTGGATCTGCAGCGGCGGTATCTGGTGGTGCTGGATGGATCGAAAGCACTGCGAGCCGGTGTGGAACGTGTTTTCGGAGAGCAAGTGGAAGTCCAGCGTTGTCAGATCCACAAGCGACGGAACGTGAAGGAGTACCTACCGGAGAACTGCCAGAAAGACTACGATCGGCGAATGCGCAATGCCTACGCGATGAGCAACTACGCGGAGGCCAAAGAGGCGCTACAGAAAATCTTCCGGCAACTGGAAAGAATCAATCCGAGCGCTGCCCGAAGCTTGGAGGAGGGGCTGGAAGAAACGCTGACGGTACATCGCTTGGGAGTAGGAGCGCTGTTGCGGCGGAAACTGGCCACTACCAACCCGATCGAATCGTGCTTGTCGACCGTTCAGCGGGTGGCGCGGAACGTAAAACGTTGGCGCGAAGGAAATCAGCCGCTGCGCTGGACCGCCACAGGACTGTTGGAAGCAGAAAAGAAGTTCCGACGCATCAAAGGCTATCAAGAAATCTTGTTGCTGAAGGAACGTCTGAATCCGTCGCGCATTCAGCAGAAGGAGGTCCGGGCAGTAGAAGTCGCTTGAACTTGGTTGTAGGTAGACTTACAGTGCCGAACATCGAGAGTCGCTGCAATCAACTAAAACTCGGACATCCTCTCCTCGTTGCAGCCACACGCACTTCAGTAAAATCTTTCGCGATGGCCACAAACTGGAAGTCCTGGCAAATGAATTTGCCGACGGCGGGAGGCATCTGGGCCGCGATCGTCATCCTCGCTGGATTTGCGGGGATGCGTCTCGGCTACGGCGGCCGCGCATTCGCGCTGGCACTCGGCGTTGCAGCAGTGCTCTTCGCTTTCGAATTATTTCTGGCCTCGCCCAGCGTCCTCGACCAGGCCCGGCAATCGCTCGGCGAACACGGCGCCGCTCTGGCGCCGCTGATTCCGCTTTTCGCCGTGCTGATTTATACGGTCGGCGTCACAACCAATTGGAAAATGGCGTTAATCGGCGCCGCCTATGCGGTGTTGCCCGCCCTGCTGGTCGCAAGTAGCACAGGCAAGCCGCCGGGCAGGTGGGCCGACTACGCTGCCGCGATAATCGTCTGGCTCCCGGTGGAATTCCGCTGGATGTACCGCGTGTTCCCGTATCCAGCGCAATTGACGCATACGCTCACCATCCTTCTCGCGCTAAGCACGGGAGTCGCTGCGTTCGTCCTGCTGCGCCGGTTGGAAGCAGTGGGTTACGCCATCGAATGGCGGCGAGGCTTCGCGGGCAACGTGTTTCTTCATTTCGGCATTTTCGCAGTGATCGCCGTAGCCATCGGCATCCGCATCGGCTTCCTCGCCTACGATCCGTCCAGCGCGCGGCTGCGTTCTCTGCCTCTCACAATCATCGGGATTTTGTTTTTCACGGCGTGGCCTGAGGAATTCTTGTTTCGCGGTATCCTGCAGAATCTCCTTTCGCGGACGTTCAGAAATCAGTGGATTGGCTTGGTTCTAGCCTCAATCATCTTCGGCCTGTCGCACATCTTCCACACGCCGTATCCAAATTGGAAGTACGTCACGCTCGCAACCATCGCGGGCCTCTTCTACGGTCACACCTGGATGAAAACGAAGTCGCTGTTTCCAGCCGCACTCGTTCACGCGCTGGTGGACATCCTCTGGCATATATTGTTCCGATGATGTTGCAGTTCTAGCGACGCACTTCAGTGCGCCACCGATGTCGCGGCAACAACCGCTGTGGGCCTAGAGACCGCTACGAACCCTCCGACGTACGCGCGCGAACTATCGGACCACGCCGTGCAGCGGGCTCGACGCCGACGCATACAATTTCTTCTCGATGCGTCCAGCCAAGAACGCCTTGCGCCCGGCCTCCACGGCCGATCCCATCGCCTCTGCCATCAGCACTGAGTCCTGCGCTTCCGCAATCGCGGTATTCATCAACACGCCGTCCGCGCCGAGTTCCATCGCCAGCGCAGCGTCCGACGCAGTCCCCACGCCCGCATCGACGATCAGCGGAACTTCGTTAATCCGCTCGCGCAAAATCCGCAGGTTGGCGACATTCTGAATTCCCATGCCCGACCCAATCGGCGCGCCCAAAGGCATCACCGCGGCCGCGCCAGCATCAATCAATTTGCGCGCGGCGATCAAATCGTCGTTGGTGTACGGCAGCACGATGAACCCTTCGGCAACCAGTGTCTTCGTCGCGCTGATCAATTGCTCCGTATCCGGGAACAGAGTCTGCTGGTCGCCGATCACTTCCAGCTTGACCCACTCCGACAACCCGACTTCGCGCCCCAGCCGCGCCGTACGCACCGCTTCGTCCGCCGTGTAACACCCCGCGGTATTCGGCAAAATGAAAAAATTCTTGCGGTCAATGTAATCGAGCAGCGATTCCTTGGACTTGTCGGTCAGATTCACGCGCCGCACCGCGACCGTCACCATGTCCGCGCCAGACGCTTCATGTGCGCGCCGCATTTCCGCGAAGCTGCGATACTTCCCGGTCCCCACGATCAGGCGCGAGTTAAACGTCCGTCCGGCAATGGTCAGTTGGTCAGGCATCTCTACTCCCCAAAAATCTATTGTAACGCTTCCCCAAAAACCGCGGCGCTCACGCCGGGCGTCACGCTAGGTGCTGAGGTCGCGGCTCTTCCACGTCCGCGTACAGCCGCGCGATCAAATCCTGATAACGCTGTTCGATCACGCGCCGCTTCATTTTCAGCGTGTAGGTCAACTCGCCGTTTGCGTAGGTGAAATCCTGCTCCAGCAGCGCGAAACGCTTCGGCCTCTCGTACTGCGCCAGCGGAGCCGTCAGTCGTTCGACCTCACGCGATATCAAATCGCGCACCCACGGATCGGAAATCGCCTGCGAGACCGTCGCAAAATCGCGCCCCTGCTTTTTGGCTTCCGCTTCGATTCCAACCAAATTCACCACGATCAGCACCGAAACGAACTTTCGCTTGTCACCCACCACGATCGCATTCGTGATGTACGGAGAAGTCTTCAGCATATTTTCAATTGGCGCTGGCGCGACGAATTTCCCTGCCGCCGTCTTCAGCAGTTCTTTCTTTCGATCCGTAATAATCAGATAACCGTCCTCATCAACTCTTCCGATGTCACCGGTGCGGAACCATCCATCATCCGAAAGTACTTCGCGCGTGGCAACCGGCTTCTGGTAATAGCCCTGCATCACGTTCGGCCCGTGCGCCAGAATCTCGCCATCTTCCGCGATGCGCACTTCCACTCCCGGGATCGGACGCCCCACCGTCCCCACTTTATTCGCTCTCGGCACGTTGGCCGAAATTACCGGCGCGGTCTCGGTCAACCCGTAGCCCTGATACACCGGGACGTTCAAAGCCCAGAAAAATTCCGCGAGTTCCGGTGCGAGTGGCGCTCCGCCCGAACAGAACGAGCGAATGCGTCCGCCCAGTCCCGCGCGAATTTTCGAATAAACCAGCCGGTCCGCGATGCTCCAGCGCAATTTCAAACCGGCCGAGGGTTCTTTACCGTAAGCGCGCCAGGGCACGGCCTCTGCGGCCACATGCAGCGCCCAATCGAAAATATTCCTCTTCAGGCCTGCTTCGTGATGACCTTTTTCCAAAATGTTCGCGTACATCTTCTCGAAGAATCGCGGAACCGCCGCCGAAGTCGTTGGATGCACTTCCAGCATTGCTTGTGCCACTTCTTCGATTGCCGCGACGTATGCTATTGAAACGCCGCGAAAAAGGTACGCGTAGCCGACCGTCCGTTCATACACGTGCGCCAGCGGCAAAAATTCCAGCGCGATGTCTCTGGGGAAAAACTCATACGCCTTGATCGATTCAATCGCATTCGAACTGAGGTTCGAATGGTTCAGCATGACGCCTTTTGGCTCGCCCGTTGTCCCCGAAGTGTAAATAATTGTGGCAAGCGTATTACCGGCAACTTCCGCCGACCGCCGCCGGTATTCCGCCACATCGGCGTCTGCGACCGTCGCGATCAACGTCTCGTAACGCAAAATGTCTCCGCGCAGGTCGGACGGCGGAGCCACCGAAATCACGTGTTCGAGCGCCGGTATGCGAGCGCGCGCCTCCGCAATCTTTCGCGCCTGCGCTTCTCCCGCGGTAAACACGACGCGCGCGCCGGAATCGTTCAGGATGTAAACCAGGCGGTCCGCCGACTCGTTGAAATAAATCGGCACGCTCGCGGCGCCCAGCCCAGTGATCGCGAAATCCGCCACATGCCATTCCGGGCAGTTTGGCGCGAACACTCC
Source organism: Candidatus Acidiferrales bacterium (assembly GCA_035258265.1). Classification (GTDB taxonomy): domain Bacteria; phylum Acidobacteriota; class Terriglobia; order Acidiferrales; family UBA7541; genus Palsa-295. The sequence continues at coordinate 3,380 of DATEVZ010000106.1, read as the reverse complement.
AACGCGGTCGCCGGCCTTGATTCCCAGTTCGCGGAGCGCTTTCGACATACCCGCCACGCGCCGCAGCATTTCCTGCGCGGAAAAGGATTCCCAGCAGCCAGCCGTTTTGTATATCTGAGCTTTAGGATTTGCGTGACGGTCGACTGCTTCGAGAAAGAGTTTGTTCAGCGAAGGATAGTCCATGTGCGCTTATGCAACTCTAACGTATAGGAAACCGCCACGCAACGCGATCGGCCTTCCCCGCATACTACGACGTTCTCCGTGAGCGCCGCGTTTCGTTCTTCGTCCCGTCCGTCAGTCTGCGCTAAGATAACCGGGGAGACACTCGAATGTCGAAGTTAGCCACTGAAGAAGCCGCTGGCTACCAACCCGTGCGCGCGCCGCGCGGCGCCGCTATTTCCTGCAAGGGCTGGCAGCAGGAAGCCGCCCTGCGCATGTTGATGAACAACCTCGATCCGGAAGTCGCCGAGAAGCCGGAAGACTTGATTGTGTATGGAGGCCGCGGCAAAGCGGCACGCAATTGGCATTGCTATCACGCGATCGTCGCCTCGCTGCGCGCGCTGGAAAATGACGAAACCCTGCTAGTCCAATCCGGCAAGCCCGTCGGAATTTTTCGCACGCACACGTATGCTCCGCGCGTGCTGATCGCCAATTCCAATCTCGTCGGCCACTGGAGCGATTGGAAAGATTTCGACGAACTCGATCGCGCCGGCCTGATGATGTACGGCCAGATGACCGCCGGCAGCTGGATCTACATCGGCTCGCAGGGCATTTTGCAGGGCACGTACGAAACTTTCGCCGCGGCGGCGCGCCAGCATTTCGGGGGCGACCTCTCAGGCAAACTCGTGGTCAGCGGCGGCATGGGCGGCATGGGCGGAGCGCAGCCTCTCGCCGCCACGCTGAACGGCGCGGCTTTCCTTGGAATTGATGTTGACCCCGAGCGCATCAAGCGCCGCGTGAAAACCGGCTACTGCGACGTGATGGTCAACGACCTCGACGAAGCGTTGCGCATCCTGAAAAATGCCGTGCGCAAAAAAGAAGCCACGTCCGTCGGCCTCGTCGGCAATTGCGCCGACCTGATTCCCGAGCTCGCTCGCCGCGGCGTGCTTCCTGACTTGCTCACCGATCAAACCAGCGCGCACGACCCCATCGGCGGCTACATTCCCCAAGGTCTGGACGTCGCGCAGGCCGCTGAGCTTCGCAAGTCAGATCCCGCAACGTACGAAAAGCGCTCGCTCGATTCAATCGCACGCCACGTCGAAGGCTTGCTCGCTCTGCAGAAAATGGGAGCGGTCACGTTCGATTATGGCAATAACATCCGCACCTTCGCCTTCCAGCAAGGCGTGAAGAATGCCTATGACTTTCCCGGCTTCGTGCCCGCCTACATTCGCCCCCTTTTCTGCGAAGGCCGCGGTCCCTTTCGCTGGGCCGCGCTCTCCGGCGAGCCGTCGGACATTCATCGCACTGACCAACTCGTTCTCGAAATGTTCCCGCACGACGAGATTCTCTCGCGCTGGATTAAGCTCGCGCAAAAACGCGTCCGTTTTCAGGGATTGCCTTCGCGCATCTGCTGGCTCGGCTACGGTGAACGCGATCGCTTCGGCGTCGCGCTCAACGATCTCGTCGCGCGCGGCGAACTGAAGGGCCCCATCGTCATCGGTCGCGACCACCTCGACTGCGGTTCGGTCGCCTCGCCTTATCGCGAGACCGAGAAAATGAAGGACGGCTCAGATGCTATCGCCGATTGGCCGCTGCTCAATGCTCTGCTCAATACGGCCAGCGGCGCCAGCTGGGTTTCAATTCACAATGGCGGCGGAGTCGGCATCGGCTACTCGCTGCACGCTGGCCAGGTTACGGTCGCCGACGGCTCAAAAGAAATGGGCCAACGCATTCAGCGCGTGCTGACCAACGATCCCGGCATAGGCGTCGCGCGCCACGTCGACGCGGGCTACGACGAAGCCATCCAATTCGCAAAAAAGTCCGGCGTAAGAATCCCGATGCTCTAGCTTTTCTTGGAGTGCGGCGGCTTGCCGCCGCTTTTGCAGCGTACAAAGCGCCACCCAAGCTCTGCGCTGAAAAACGAACAGCGCCTCTTCGGTTTCGCAATCACAAGGAGCAACAGAATGATCGTAGTCACCGGCGCCACAGGCAACACCGGCAAGCCCGCAGTCGAAGCTCTGCTAGCCAACGGCGAAAAAGTCCGCGTCATCGGCCGCGACGCTTTCAAGCTTGAACCATTTGTGAAACATGGCGCCGAACCATTGGTCGGAAGCGTCGAAGATCCCTCATTGCTTCAAAGAGCGTTTCAGGGCGCGACAGCGGCGTACATCCTGATCCCGCCCGACATGAATACCAGTGAATTTCGTGCGTACCAGGACCGACTTGTGGACCTCTACGCGGCAGCGATCGCTGAGACGAAAATTCCCTATGTTGTGACTCTCAGCAGCATCGGCGCGGATCAGCCCCAAAAGACGGGGCCGATCCTTGGCCTCCGTAACCTGGAAACGAAACTGAACGCCATCCCGGGTCTCAACGTCCTCCATCTGCGGCCAGCCGGATTCATGGAGAATCTTTTCATGAGCGTACAGCCGCTGCGCTCGATGGGCGTGCTGCCGGGCCCTCTGCCAGGCGACGCACCGCATGCGATGATTGCCTGCCGCGATATCGGCACATACGCTGCCGAAAAGCTGCGTGGGCGCGATTTCCACGGCAGCTCGGTACAGGAACTGCTCGGCCAGCGTGATGTCACGATGAAAGAAGTGGCCTCGATTGTTGGCAGCGCAATCGGCAAGCCCAAACTTGGCTATATGCAGGTTCCGTTCATGATGCTCGAGCCTGCCCTGGTGCAGACTGGCATACAGAAACCTACGGCCGCGTTAATGATCGAAATGTGGAAATCCATGAATTCCGGCGCGATCAAGCCTCTCGAACCGCGCAACGCGAAAAACACCACGCCCACCTCGATCGAAACATTCGTCGCCGAAGTTTTCGCCCCAGCCTACATGGCTATGTCCGCAAAGGCCTAGCGTCAACCTGCCTGCCGCTAGGCAGGCGCCTTGCCTGCTCTTGCTTTTGACCTGGCATTTGTAGCGGCGCACTTCAGTGCGCCATCGGCGTTAGGCCAGGAAATGATGGCGTTCAAAGACTGCCGCTACGAAAGCTTCTTGCCGTGGGCCAAACCCACATCGCCAGTGGTCTTTTACTCCCTCTCGGCGTTAGTATCCTTTGGCCCATGCCCGACTGGCTGATTACTGGCTGCTCGCAGCTGCTGACGCTGCGCGGCCCCGTTCCGCGCCGCGGCAAAGGTCTCGGTGAGCTCGGCATCATTCGCGACGGCGCCATCTTCGTTCGCGAAGACCGCATCGCTGCCATCGGCCCGC
>DATEVZ010000105.1:0-5962 GCA_035258265.1 Candidatus Acidiferrales bacterium | reverse complement strand
GGGGCCGAGCCCCATGCCCATGAACAGTTCTTGCACATCGCGCAGCCGCGCCACACGGCCGTTTATGAGGTATTCACTTTGTCCGGAGCGATAGAGCCGCCGGCCTACTACTACTTCGCCCGGCTTTAGAGCCATCGCCGGTTTTTCGGCGCCGTGCTTTTTCCAAGGCTTGTCTTTAGAAGTCGGGGCCTCCGCAGGGGCATTACCTTCGGCTGCGGTTTCTTGCGTGGTAAGTTCTACGAACCCGTCCACAACTCTGGTCTCGGGCTCTGCCGCGGGGGCATTCTCCACGATCACTGGGCCGGCCGCTTCTTGGGCCGACGGGGGGATTTCCTCCGGTGCGTCCATCACCTGGGCTACGGCGTTAGCCAGATCCGGGTCTACAAGCGTCAGCGTCACTTCAGACAAGCCCATAGGCGGACGCTTCGCCGTGCCGTTAAAAATACAGTCAGACATGCGCTCGGCGCGCAGCATTTTGTGGCTCTGCTCGCCCAGCACCCAGGAGATCGCGTCCACCACGTTGGATTTGCCGCACCCGTTGGGACCGACAATGCACGTGATCCCCGTGCCGCTAAACGTGATAGGGGTCTTCTCACAAAAAGACTTAAAGCCCAATAACTCGACTTTGCGCAGTTTCAGCACCAGTTTCCTCGCACAATTCGCTCCCTCGGCTTCGCACGCCGAAGAAGGCTCAGTTTGTCGATCTTTCGTTGGAGGTCTATCGAGACAAAAACGCTGGAGGGTCGATTCAATGGCCCTTCCGCCTGGCGCTGACCGGGACGGCGGTTACGGGAATAAAAAGTAGCACGGCGAGTGGCCGGTGTAAAGGAAGCTTTTTGAGCTGTTTGTACATTCTGTAGGGGAACACACAGGCAAGGACACAGGCGGCAGTACTTGATTTCCGCCCGGTTAGCGGGGTTCTGGTTAGGCGATCGCATTACGACGCAGTCGCCGATCGCTTTGACGCTGATTCCACTTAACTGATTCTTGTAGATTGACTTAAGCCCGGGCACGGCCTACGATGGCGCGGAGCGGAGGGATGATTGCAGCAGGACGCAACCCAGAGCTCCGGCAGCATTTTGTCCGCGCTTGCTGTTCTGGCTTTAGTTCTGTTCCTTTCAATCGAAGGACTGCGCCCCCCTGCGCCTAAGCCTGTAAACGCCAGCCCCTCCGAGTTCTCTGCGGAGCGCGCCCGCGAAGTCCTGAACCGTCTTGTTGGGGATGGCATTCCGCATCCCACCGGAAGTCCCCAAAACGACGCAGTGCGACGCCGGGTAATGGACGAGTTCACCAAAACCGGTTACCTGCCCGCCGTGCAAGAGGGGTTCTCTTGCGACGAAGAAGGCGATTGCGCGACGGTGCATAACGTTCTCGCGCGCCTGGATGGCCGAGAGGCAGGCGAGGCGGTAATGGTGGCTGCGCATTACGATTCCGTTCCGGCTGGTCCCGGTGCCTTCGACGACGGCGCCGGGGTCGCCACGATTCTCGAAGCTGCTCGGGCGCTGAAATCTTTCCCGCAGCCGCGACACTCCATCATATTTCTGGTTGACGACGGAGAAGAGGCGGGGCTGATCGGAGCGCGAGTTTTCGTGAACCAGCATCCGTGGGCCAAACAGGTTCGCGCCGTGGTGAATATAGACAGCCGCGGCACCACCGGCCCCAGCCTGATGTTCGAAACTGGCGGCGCCAATGAATGGGCGGTGCGCGCCTATGCCGCGCGCGCGTCCCGTCCCGAAACCAGTTCAATCTTTTACGAAGCTTACAAGCGGATTCCAAACGACACTGACTTTACCGTTTTCAAAGCCGCCGGGTTTCAGGGCGTGAACTTTGCGAACATCGGTGGCGTCGTTCACTACCACACCCCGCTCGACAATTTCGCGAACGCAAATCCCACGACGCTACAGCATCACGGTGACAACGCCCTCGGTTCGCTCGAAACCTTAGCCAACACCGACATCTCGAACCCGCCCCCTGCGTCTGCCGTCTATTTCGATGTGTTTGGGCGCTGGGTTGTTTGGTGGCCGGCAAACCGGACTTCGAAGATCGCTGTGTCGTCAACAGTCTTACTATTCCTGGAAATCGCCTGGCTGATTTACAAGAAGCGCCTGAGCATTCCGGAATTTCTCTGGGGCTTGCTCGCGTGGTTCGTGAGCATACTATCCGTCGGAGTTCTTGCGTTGATTCTTGGCTTTATCCTGAAACGCGCCGGAGCTACGGGAAGCCCTTGGGTTGCCCATCCGCTTCCCGCGCAGATTTCGTTTTGGGCGCTGGCCATCGCCGTCGTCTCGTTGATCGCAATCAGGTTCGCAGAACGCGCTGGCTTTCTGGGACTGTGGGCGAGCGTTTGGACTTGGTGGGCTGGGTTTGGGATTGCTCTTGCTTTGCGAGCAGCAGGGGTTAGCTACATATTGCAGGTGGCTACCTGTGCTGCGGCCCTGGCCGGATTGCTGATTCTGTTCCGGCCGGAACGTTCATCGCGTGCTAGGACGATTGCAGTCGTAGTGCCGCTTGCAATTGGCGCAACCCTCGGATTCGTGCCGGCGCTACTGCTCTATCAAAGCTTTGGCAGCCCAGTATTGCCGGGCATCGCGCTGCTCGTGGGTCTGCTATGCACCCCGATTGCTCCGTTATGCGCCAACACCCAGCGCCCGCGAAACGTGTCAGTTGTTGCCGTGCCTTCCATCGCGGCTGCCGCCACCGTGGTCGCTGCATTTGCCGCCATCGTTGCGCCGGTGTTTTCCGCCAAGGCGCCGGAGCACGTTAACCTGGAGTACGTTCAGGAAGCCGACGCAGGCAAATCACAATGGGTTGTGTATCCCGCCTCGGGCCGGCTGCCAGAGCCACTTCGCATGGCTACAAACTTTCGCCATGAAGAAGCCGGACCGTATCCGTGGATTGTCGAACCGTGTTTTGTCGTCAACGCACCATACTTGGATTTCGCTCCACCGACGTTCACGATCCTGGAACTTTCCACCGTCAATGGAGAACGCATTTATCGTGCTTTGCTGCGTTCCGAGCGTGGCGCCCCCGAAGCGCTTGTGCTCTTCCCACCGGATTCAGGCATTGAATCCGTCAGCGCGGAGAATGAGCCTCTACAACCGGAAAGCGAAACAGTACGCCGTGGCGTGAACGGCTGGTACGTCTATGATTTTTCTGCGATGCCGGCGAAGGGAGTTGAACTCAGCTTCACCCTCCCTGCTGGCAAGTCTGTGGAAGTCTACGCACTGGACGCCACATATGCGCTGCCGCCGGAGGGCGTGTTTTTGCTGAAAGCTCGTCCACTCACCGCAGCGCCTTACGGCAGCGGCGATCGCACGATTGTGAGCCGGCGCGTGGAACTGCTCCCCTGATCCCAGCAGATCGGTATTCCAGTGATCGCTACTGACTTGCCGGGACGATCACCAACTTGCCGTGCTCATCTTCCTCGATGCGAAACACGGCTTTGTCGTTGACCTGCTTCTTACGCTCGTGCTCCAAGCGCGCGGCTTCCGCCAATGTCATCGGCCGGAGTTCCGCTTCCAGCTTCGCTGTCGCCAGCACGTCCTTATAGTTCGAAAACGTCGAAGGTACGAATTCGCCAGGATTCTTCGAATTCATGTTGACGCTGGCGTCTGGGTTGACGGAACTCGTGGAGGATGTAGGTGTGCTGTGATGCGAATTCAAGCTGCCCGCTCCATTGATCGAACCACCCGCGCTGCTGATGTTTTCGCCCCCGAATTGCGCGCGAGCTGTTCCCGCAAAAATCAAAACAATCGCCAGAACCAGAGCTGCTCTCATGATGCTCCCCATTCCTGCCACGCGTCCGATTTCCGGCAGCGAGCCCTCAGCCCTGCATGTAGACTAACTGAGCACATTCATTTGAAAATGGTACGAACGTACCATCGGTACCACGCTGAGCGTGTGAATCCGTGAGTAGTACTCGGCCCTTGTTTCGCCGGACGCGTCTCGGAACTGATTGCTCTTGTTGGCTTTTCGTTATCGAGTTTCAAGCGAGCCGTTTGCCGCTAGCGAGCGCGTCAGATACAATCACCGTTTTGGATTGCCGCGAAAATGACGGAGATACAGTTTCACAACACGTTGACCAACCGCCTGGAGCCGCTGCAGCCGCTCCACAAGGGCGAAGTGCGCATCTACACTTGCGGCCCCACTGTCTACGACTACGCCCACATCGGAAATTTCCGCACGTTCGTTTTCCAAGACATTCTGCGCCGTTTCTTGCACTCGCGTGGATTGACAGTCCTGCAGGTGATGAACCTCACGGACGTGGATGACCGCATCATTCAGAATGCCGCTGCCGCGGGCATGTCCATTCGTGATTACACGGAGAAATACATTCAGGCGTTTCTCGACGACATGAAAGCGTTGCATCTGGAAATGCCCGAGGAAGTGGTTCGCGCGACCGACCATATCGAGGACATGGTTGATCTGATCGTGCGCTTGCAGGAAAAGGGAATCACCTACGCGAGCGAAGGCTCGATTTATTACCGCATCTCGCAGTTTCCGTCATACGGCAAGCTCTCGAAGATAGATTTGGCCGGAATGAAGTCCGGCGCACGCGTAGATAACGATCGCTACGAAAAGGACGACGCGCGCGATTTTGCGCTCTGGAAAGCCCCCAAACCGGGCGAGCATTTTTGGGAGACGCGCATCGGCTCTGGCCGTCCCGGTTGGCACATCGAGTGTTCTGCGATGGCCATGAAGTATTTAGGCGAGACGTTAGATATTCATACGGGCGGCATCGATCTCGCCTTCCCGCATCACGAAAACGAAATCGCAGAGAGCGAGGCAGCCACCGGCCAGCCGTTCGCCAAACTCTGGCTGCACGCCGAACATTTGATCATTGACGGCGAGAAAATGTCGAAGTCGCTTGGAAACTTCTTCACCTTGCGCGATCTCTTCGCCAAAGGTCAGAAACCTTCGACGATTCGCTACCTGCTTCTCTCGGTTCCTTATCGTCGCCAGCTCAATTTCACGGCGGACAGCGTCAAGCAAGCCGAGAACTCCGTGGAGCGGCTCCGCAATTTCCTCGCGCGCCTGAAGAACGAGCGATTTTCAGCCGGCTCGAATCCAAAGATGGAAGAGCGCGCAAAACAGGCCTTGGCTGATTTCGACGCAGGCCTGGCGGACGATCTGAATACCGCCGTCGCGCTTGCCTCCATTTTTGATTTGGTTCGCGACGTGAATACCGCCATGGATCGCGGCGAATTTCTTCAGCAGGACGCCGCGCCAATGGTAGCCGCCATGGAAAAATTCGACGCGATTCTTGCGGTGCTCGCCGACGATGACGAAGAAAAGCTTCGCGAGCTCGGATTCAGCCGTGAATCCTCGCGTTTGACGGCGGCACAAATCGAGGCTCTCATCGAAGAGCGCAACGCGGCCAAGAAGCGGCGTGACTTCAAACGCTCGGATGAAATCCGGCAGCAGCTGACGAATTCTGGTATCATTGTCGAAGATACCCGTGACGGCAGTGTCCGCTGGAAATACAAATGACCATCTCCGCAAAACACGATTTCTCGCTCCACAGCCAGCCCTCCCACGAGCGCCCGAATCTCTACGGCGTTGATTAAGTGAGCTTCCTCCTTCCCCCGTTCTCAGATTGCGCCCGGCGGAACCGGTGCGCACGCTGAATCCCAAATTCATTTCCGGAGGAAGCTATGCAAGCGATTGATACGAAAATTGAAAGCAAGATGGAAGCAAAATTGCCGCACCTTGTTACCGCATTGCCCGGCCCCCAAGCGAAGAAGCTCGTTGATAGAGATCACCACGTGGTCTCACCGTCTTACACCAGAGATTATCCCCTGGTCGCAAAGACGGGCCGCGGCGCCATGGTCGAAGATGTGGACGGCAACAGGTTTCTCGATTTCGCCGCCGGCATCGCCGTCGTGGCCACCGGCCATTGCCACCCCGAAGTTGTCGCGGCCATCCAGAAGCAGGCTGCGGAACTGATTCACATGTCCGGGAC
>DATEVZ010000104.1:0-8144 GCA_035258265.1 Candidatus Acidiferrales bacterium | reverse complement strand
GCTGCGGCACCGGTAGCGGTCTAAAGGCCGCCGCTACAGAGGCAATCGATCTACTTCGCGCCCATACCGACGTCCCCCACGGGAGTGCCGGGTATCAATGGATCACGGCCTGTGGTGCCGCGTAGCGCGTCTGCCACGGTGATGTGATTCACTTCCAGCGTGCGCCCCATGGCCTGGTTGAAATTGACCAGCGCTTCCGTCAGATTCGCTTGCGCGCGCAAAGCCGTGCCTTGTGCCGCCGTCAAATCGCGTGACCGCAAAACCACCTGGTAGCTCGTCGAAGAGCCTAGTTGATATTTCTTCTGCTCGGCGTCGAGCGTTTGTTGTGCGAGCGTGCGCGCCTTGTCGGCCGCCGCTACTTGCGCGCGATCCTGTTGCAGTGCGATCAACGCGTTGCGCACGTTGAGTACGATGGTGTTCTCGGTCTGCCGGTACTGCACGCGCTCCTGGCGCTCGTCGAGTTGCGCTCGTGCGCTGTCCGCTTGCGCTGAGCGGTTGCGAATAGGCAGCGTTAAGTTCACCCCCACCGCATAGGTCGGGAAGTCGTTATGAAAGACGTTGCCGAGAGAATTGCCCAAACCGCCCGGCACAATCGTTGTTGCGGTGACCGGAAAAGCGGCAAACGCCTGGGTCCCATTCACCAGAAGAATATTTCCGTTGGCGTCCACAAGGGGGGATGCTGTGTCGGCTGCGAATCCACCGGTCGCGTTCGTTTTGATCCTGTTGCCGTTCAGCCCCTGCGCCTGGTACTGCACGTAGGCATTGAGCGAAGGCAGCAAGCCGTTCGCAGTCGCCTTCACTTCAATACCTGCGTTCTTCAGGTTCAAGTCCGCCTGATAAAGCTCGGGACGCTTCTTCCACGCTTCCTGCACGGCGTCCTGCAACGGGATGTTCTCCACCAAATCGGGCGTCGAGATGCCGGTAGTTGGAATGATTTCGATGCCGGCTACATCTTTCGCCAGCAAATTCTTGGTGATATCGTTCAGCAGCACGGTTTCCTGCTGCAATCGCGTCGTTTGAGCCACGATCAAATTCTGCTGATCCGTCGCCAGTTGCGATTCCGCCGTCAGCACGTCGAGCGGCGCCATAGTACCGATCTCCAGCTGCTTTTTATTGTCCTGGTAAAGTTTTTGTGAAACTCCCACTGCGGCTTCCTGCACCTTCACATTCTCGCGGTCGTAAACCAGTTCCCAATAATCATTGGAAGTTTGCGTCACAGTTGCAATCACTTGTTGCGCGAATTGCGAATTCGCCACCTTAATCGAATTTCTCGCTTCGATGATGTAGCGCGTGTTGGGCAGCAGGCCGAACCCATTCAGCAGCGGTTGGGACAGCGTCGCCGTCATAATCGGATTGAGTGCCGGATTGAAAACTACGTCGGATAGGTTCGTGGATGATCGGGTGGTATCGAACGTTACGGAAAAGTTTGTGCCGGTGTGAAAACCCTGCGTATAGCCAAGATTCACGAAGCCCGAATTCTGCTGGACCAGGGGGATTGCGGTTGTGCCCGCGCCGGACGTAAACGGATTGTTGATGGGAACATTGGCGTGCGACCACCCGAAGTTCGCGGTGGCGATCGGATCGAATGACACCGACGGCGACGATCCCAGCACCACTTGCTGCGTGCTACTGCTCTGCGGAATTCCACCCGCCTTTGCTTTCAGCAATTGTGTTTGGGCGATCCAGGGGATGAACCGCGTCACGTTGATGTTTAGATTGTTTTCGAGCGCCAGCGAAATTGCGTCGTCCAGGCTCAGCATCAGCTTGCCGTCCTGAATCAGCTGATCAATTCGCGACGAGTTCGTCAGCATCGGCTCCGGGACATCCTGCGGCGTATAGGGATCCCAGACGACTGGCAAGGCGCGCTTGGGTCTTGAATAGTCGGGCCCTTCGACATCCCGCAAATCTCGCGCTGGCTCCGTCGCGGGCGCTCCGGTTTGCGCTTGAGGCTGACTGGGCGGCTGAGTTCCCCCCGGGGCTTGCCCTTGCTGTTGCTGCTGCGCCTGGTTCTGATCCTGTCCCTGTTGCGCTTCAGCGTACGCCGGCGAAATCACCAGCGAAGCAGCCGTCAGCAGCACCACCGCGACATGTAGCCTTCCAATCATCGTGTTTTCCTCTCCCAAAGAGTGAAGCCTCAAATTCCGCAGCCGCGTACCTTACTCAAACGCACGAACAAGCCTGTTTGTTTCAATTTATGTATCCGGGTGCAACGCAGCGGCCATGCCTATCTGCTTGAAATTAGACGATTAAACGGGAAAACGGTAGCGTCAGCCGTTCATTTTCGGACAGTGCTGTGCGTAGCCGAACATGCTCGGCGCGAAGTTTAGCATCGCGACCTGTCGCTGACAATTGCAGCCGTAACGAACAGGTTTAGTAGCGGCGGTTGTGTCTCGCGAATTTCAGGACGCAGCCGGCATGATTCGCTTTCTCCGCGAACTCTCTCTGCTTTTGTCTGTGCACTCTGTTAAGTCTCTCTGCTTTTGCTCGCGTTGCTGAGAGCCCTCACGTTGACACTCCCAGCAGCAACGAACTAACATGCCCGCGGCACCAAATGCCCAGCGCTCTCAGTCCGCGTTCCTCTGTGTCATCTGCGAGCGAACGGTTAGCCGTTCGGTCGCTCCTGGTTTGGCTGCTGCTTGGTTTTGTCGCGCTGCCAATATTTGGTCAAGCCTCGACTCAGATTCCGGCCAAGCCCACGGGCTACGTCAACGATTTCGCCAATGTTCTGAGCCAAAATGCACGCAACCAGCTCACCGCGCTCTGCACCGAAGTTGATCAGAAAGCCAAAGCTCAAATTTTTGTCGTGGTGGTACCGTCGCTGAACGGCCAGCCAATCGAGGACTTCTCGCTCAACCTGGCGACCAAATGGGGAGTCGGCCCAAAACAAACGTCCAGCGGCGTGCTCATATTGCTCGCTGTGCAGGACCGCCAGTATCGTTTCGAAGTCGGCTACGGGCTCGAGCCAATTCTTCCGGATGGAAAGGTAGGTGGCTTCGGCCGCGAAGCAGTTCCGTACTTGCGTGCCGGGAATTATGACGCGGCCATGATGGTCATGACCCGGCGAGTCGCCGACGTCATCGCCCAGGATCGTGGGATCAAACTCAGCGCGGGGCCACTACCACCCGCTCGGACCGATCGTTCGACTGGGACGCAATCTGGCGGAATACTGACCCTTCTGTTACTTGGGTTCTTCATGTTTTTCTTGTTCAAGATGATGAGCGGCGGGTCCGGACGCGGTGGCGGCAGCGGTTGGTGGATTGGTCCGATGATCGGCAGCGGAATGGGCCGTGGCGGCTGGGGTGGCGGTGGATTCGGTGGCGGCGGCTTTGGTGGTGGAGGAGGCGGTTTTGGCGGCGGGGGCGGGGGATCGTTCGGCGGAGGTGGCGCCAGCGGCAGTTGGTAACGGGCACCGCTGGTAGGGACGGGTCTCAGACCCGCCCGATCTGGACACGGATACAGCAAAGGTCGTGCAATGGAAGCCAAATTAACTGAGCTCGTTTCCCGGCTGAAGGCCGCCGCGAAAGAAAACCTGAAGGCTGTGGTGCTCTACGGCTCGGCCGTCACGGGCGAATTTCGCGCAGGACACTCGGACCTCAACGTTCTCTGCATCGTCGAACACGCTGCTTCAGCCGACTTTGAACATCTGCACGCTCCGGCCGACTGGTGGGTGCGCCAGGGCAATCATCCGCCGCTGATTTTCACGCTCGACGAGCTCCATCGTTCCGCGGACGTGTTTGCCATCGAACTCCTCGATATCAAGCGCCACCACCGCGTGCTCTTCGGCGAAGACTTCCTCACAAATTTCGACGTTCCGTTGCGCCTCCATCGCTTGCAGGTAGAACGCGAACTGCGCACCGATTGGCTGCGCCTGCGTCAGGTGGTGCTTGCCGCGCCGTTGAGCTACAAAGCGCACCTGGGCATTATGTCGCAATCGCTTTCGGCCTTTTGTAATCTTTTCCGTCACGCGTTGATCGCGCTAGGCCAACCGATGCCGGGAACGAAACGTGAAGCCGTGGCTGCCGTAGCTACCCTAACTGGCGCCGATCCGTCCGCTTTTCACACGATGCTCGATCTAAGAGAAGGGAAGCGAAAACCAGCCAGCGTGGACGTGGAAGCCTCGCTGCACGCCTACCTTGAATTCGTCGAGGTCGTAACCGATGAAGTCGATCGCCGTCTCGACGCGCTGTGATCGAAGGTTCCGGTCTCGCTCCGGCAAAAAAGAGTTTTGCAGTATGATGGCGCCACAAAAGTTCCGAATCGGAGGTTTTCCATGAAAGCAGTAATTGCATTAATCGCGATCATCGTACTCATAGTGGCCGTGATCGGCGGCGCGTACGTGAGCAGCCGCAACCACATGGTCACCCTCGATGAGCAGGTGAAATCCAACTGGGCGCAAGTGGATGTCGTGCTCCAGCGCCGCGCCGACCTGATTCCGAACTTGGTCAACACCGTGAAAGGCTTCGCCGCGCACGAAGAAACCGTCTACGCCGATATCGCGAACGCCCGCGCCGCCCTGCTGAGCGCCAAGACGCCCTCCGATAAGATCGCCGCCAACGGCCAACTCGACGGCGCTCTCGGACGTTTGCTCGCGATCAGCGAAAACTATCCGCAACTCAAATCGAACGAAAACTTCCTGCGTCTGCAGGATGAACTCGCCGGCACGGAAAACCGCATCGCCGTTGAACGCAAGCGGTACAACGACTCCATCCAGGCGTACAACACTTACATCCGCCAGTTTCCGAATAGCATGTTCGCGGGTTGGGCCGGCTTCCAGCCGAATAACGCGTACTTCCAGGCGTCCGCGACCTCGCGCGAAGTTCCCAAGGTTGAATTTCCGGCGGCTAAGCCGTGAGGATTGTCGTTGGCACGTACGCGGAGCCATAACTAGCACATGTGCTCGGCTCCTTCCGACTTAAGCACAACTTATGTGGAGTGCGGCGGCTTGCCGCCGCTTTTTTCAGCGAGGCTTGCCTCGCGCGGAAGGGTGCGATTCAGCTCTCAGACATTTCATGTGGAGCGGGACTTTTCAGCGCGGCGCAACTATTCATTCTTGTTCCGGAGAGAATTGGCGTCTGCTTGCCGGTTTGGCGAATGTGAAGTACCGGGCCGCTTGCGTTCGCTTGAATCCACCCAATCTTCGGGAGGAAATCCGATCCGCCAGAAAAGCGGCGACGCTTCCGTGAATTCCAGACCTACTTCCGTCTTGCTGCCTTTGTTCTCGCTGATGAAAGCCACCTTGCATTCCACTTCTTCAGCGGTCTTCGGATTCACGATCGAAACGTGCTGACCTCGTGCGACCGGAGATGCCAGCGATATCAGGCATCCGTGCGCGTTCACCGTCGTGGTTTTCGTTTCCTCTTGAAATGGTTTGCCTGCGCTGGTGCCACGCACCAACACCGCCATCAGAATGTGAACGCGTTGTGTGCGCCGCAGCTTGCCATAACCCGGAGTCGTCGGGCCGGGTGCTGAATCTCTGCCGTTCGTCATCGATTTCTCCCGTTCATCGTGACGTCCATTTTATGCCAGGCTTGGGGAACGTGTCCCATACGAAATTCGTCATATTGAAACAATCGGCCTGCAAAAGCGAAACCTTTACGCTCGCTGCGTCCATTCGGTCACGTCTTGGTTAACCCGCCTTACTTCCTAGCTGTTATTACAATACGATGAATCCTACGCGCCTGCCTTGACCCTCCTCCCATCCCGCGCTAGGCTAATTGTAGCAGGGGTTGAATTCTTGTCCTGGAGACATCGCTTCCGCGAGACTTGATGAAACAAACCGTCCGGCTGGCTGGTGGTATTAACGAACTGTTCGGCACCCTCGACGAAAACCTCAAGCTTTTTGAGTCCGCCCTTCACGTCACCACGCATCTGCGTGACCACGATCTGGAAATTGAAGGCTCGGCGCCACAAGTGGAACGTGCTGCCCAAATCCTCGGCGAATACAACCAGCGGATCCGCGATGGCCGCGTTCCGGATAGCCAGGAAGTGAAATCGCTGCTGCGTATCGCGACCGGCGAGCCCGCGCCCGCACAACGTGGCGCCTTTTCTCCCGCGCATACTCGTTCGTTCGGAAAAAAGACAATCGTTCCCAAGAGCGCGAACCAGAAGCGCTACATCGAAGCGCTCGAAGCTTACGATATGGTCTTTGCCATCGGCCCGGGCGGAACCGGCAAAACGTACCTCGCCGTGGCCATGGCCGTCACTGCGCTGCTCTCGAAGCAAGTGAACCGCATCATTCTCGCCCGTCCTGCAGTCGAAGCGGGTGAGCGCCTGGGCTTTCTTCCCGGCACGCTGCAGGAAAAAGTTGATCCCTATATGCGCCCGCTGTACGACGCGCTGCACGACCTTCTCGAGGCCGATAAACTCGAAAGCTTTCTCGAGAAAGGCATCATCGAAGTTGCGCCGCTGGCTTTCATGCGCGGCCGCACGCTCAATGATTCCTTCGTCATTCTGGACGAGGCGCAGAACACCACCAGCGAACAGATGAAAATGTTCCTGACGCGGCTGGGATTCAATTCGAAAGCCGTCATTACGGGCGACGTCACGCAGATTGACTTGCCCGAATCGCGCCGCTCCGGCCTGATCGAAGCCATCGAAATCGTTGGCAAAATCGAAGGCATTTCGCTGGTCTATTTCGACGAGCGCGACGTGGTGCGTCACAATCTGGTCCAGCGCATCATTAAAGCCTATGACGAACACGCCGCCACCCATCCCAGCCAGAATGGCCGCGGCCCTGTCGCGGGACACTCCGCTCTGAAAAATCCGCGGGATTAGCCGGCGCGCATGATTCTCAATCAACAGCGGCGCATTCGTGTTTCCATTGCGGCTTTGAATAAGTTCCTCTCCGCTGCCCAGAAACGTCTGCATCTTTCGCCCGATTCGCTCACGGTCGCGCTCGTCACCGACGCGCAGATGACGCGCTGGAACCAGGCGTACCGTGGCAAAAATCGTCCGACCGATGTATTGTCCTTTCCAGACGATGGACCCCGTCCCTATACCGCAGCCCGAGGAATTCGCAACGGCCAGCCGCTGCGGCACGCTTGGCGCACCGCAAAACGCAAGCGTGCAGCCTGTTCTCCGTCCTCGGCTTCCTACCTTGGCGATATCGCGATCGCGCCCGCTGTTGCCCGCCGCAACGCGCTCCGTTTCGGCCGCACCTTCGACCAAGAAATGCGCATCCTCATCCTCCACGGGGTTCTGCACCTGATGGGCTACGACCACGAATCCGACAGCGGTCAAATGGAACGGCGCGAAAACCGACTGCGCCGCGAGCTAGGACTGGCCTAGCCATGCCCATTTTTCTCTACAGCGTCGGCGTACTGGCTCTGACGGCTGGTCTCGTCGTATTTTCCTATTTCGACCGTGGATTCCGCGAACTCGGCCGCGTGCACACCGGGCGCATTCACGATCACCTCCAGACGTTCGAAGCGGACATCGAGCCCCGTTTCCACATGGATCGCCGGAGGGCTGCGCTCGCCTTCAGCCTGCTGGCGCGCTTCTGGCTCGTTCTGGTAGCGGCAATCACCGCTCGCGGCGTGCTCTTTTTCGTCCCCGGCACTTGGGAAGCGGCCGTCGAGATGATTTTCTTTCTGGGCGCCGAAGTTGTCGTCGCCATGCAGTTTTTCCCGGCGCTTCTGCTCGCCCGCGCTCCCGGAAATTGGGTACTGCCCTTCGTCCCGTTGGTCCGCGTGCTCCTTTTCATCATCTGGCCGGTGCAGGCCGTTCTGGAACTTCTGATCTCGGTTCTCCACTTGTCGGAGGAGGCCGAGGTGCACACGCCTGCTGATGAGCAACAGCAAGCCATCGAAGCGTTCGTGGACGCTGCCACCGAAGAGGGAATCATCGAGCAGGACGAAGCGCGGCTGATCGAATCCGTAGTCGAATTTGGCGACAAGCGCGTGCGCGATGTGATGACTCCGCGTCCCGACGTCATTGCCATTCGCGCGTCAGCCTCGCTTGAAGAACTCGGTGAATTGGTGGTTGATACGAAGTTTTCGCGCCTACCTGTTTACGAGAAGTCGCTCGATGACATCGTCGGCATCGTCATGGCGCGCGACATGCTCGAAGTCCCCGATCGCGACGCCGCGCATCGTACCGTGCGCGAGTTGATGCGTCCCGCGTTGTTCGTGCCCGAAACAAAGTTC
>DATEVZ010000103.1:0-10149 GCA_035258265.1 Candidatus Acidiferrales bacterium | reverse complement strand
CGCCGCGCGGGATGTCGTACTCAAGGTTGGAATAGTGCGTCGCCGTTTCGGCGATTTGTGCCACCGCAGCGGGCGAAAGCGGCGCCCGACCCAGGTTTGTGTGCAGCACGACACCGGTCGCATTGATCACCCGGCGAAGCGAGGGAGCGAGAATTCGCTCGACCTCGGCGATAACCCGGGATTCCAGCTGCTGCAGTTCGAATGTTGCGGTGCCTGGATCATTGGGTAGCGCCGGGTCGGCTTTCAGCTGGACGCGTAGTTGGGCGAGAACGTCGCGGACGGCTTGGGTAACGAGTGCGCGGCCGGATTGTTCGGCGAGCGCCAGCAGGCGAGGCCGCCCGAGCAACTCGTCTACCGACGGGATCCCGCGCAGACGCAGGCTTGCATCTTTCTGCATCTTGGCCGCAGATTCCGGTGCCGGGTTCATGGCTAAGACATTTGAACACAATACGATACGAGCTGGCAATCCATGCGCTTTCAACGGGCGTTTCCCTTTGCGACAAAGGCGCCGCCGGTCACATTGACGCGCGCGGCGCCGCACTCTACGCTGGGCTTACGGCTGGATTGAAGGTGATGTTCATGCCTGCTGCGCTGGCCGGAGTGTCGGCGATGTAGCACGGTTGCTAGACAAAAATATGGCGACAATCGACGAAGAGCTCGGGCAGATCGAGCGGGACATCCGCACGCTGAAGATTGAGTTCGAGCAATATTTTGGCGGCGGGCGCTCGCGTCCACCCACGGATACGCAGTGGCGCCTGGAGACAAACTTGAAGCGCTACGCGGATCGCACGGCCGAACTCACCTCCGGGCAGCGATTTCGCTACAGCAACCTGGCGTCCACCTACGCCAAGTATCAAGACATGTGGCGGAAGAAATTAATCCAGAAAGAAAGCGGGAGCACGCAGCATCACTACGGCGCTGCGGCGAAAGCGATTCAGGCGGAACGTTCGCGCAAAGTCGCCGTCGAGGCGATGCAGTCTCGCGCTGCGGAAATGGCCATTGCGAATGGAGAAAACGCTGATGCCGCAGTTTCCGTTGCAACCGGCGTGGCTCATGCCGCCGCCGAAGCTGCTGCACGTGCGGCTGAAGCCCGGCACGCGGCGAGTGATTTTGCGATGGCGTTTTCCGATCCAGAGAATGAAACCGACAAGGTTGAGAAGTTGTATCAACGGCTAGTGGAAGCGCGCACGGAGACCGGCGAGAAAGCGGGAGTACCTAGCCTGAAGGATTTCGAAAAGTTCGTTCGGCAGAAAACGAAGGACTTGAAGAATAAAGGCGGCCGCGAAATCGAGTATACGGTAAGTATCGAAAACGGTCGCGTGAAGTTGAAGGCGCGGGTTTCAAATTAACGCTGCTGGCCGAATGATTGCGCTCGGCGCCTGCGAGCCTAGAACATTTCCTGCACGTATAAATCTGAATTGATTTTTCTCCCGGCGTCATCCCCTTCCGAAAAATTCCCGCAACGCATACACTAGCTTCCTTCTGTTAGGGAGGATTCATCGTGGCAGGAGAACGTGGCGTGGCTAGAGCGCTGGTCAGTGTTTATGACAAGACTGGCGTGGTGGAGTTTGCGCGAGAGATGGCGTCGCTGGGTGTGGAGATTGTTTCTACCGGCGGAACGGCGAAGCTGCTGCGCGAAGGCGGCGTGGCCGTGCGCGACGTCGCGGAGCTGACCGGATGGCCGGAGATGCTGGGCGGGCGGGTGAAGACGCTGCATCCCAAGGTTCACGGCGGAATATTGTTTCAGCGCGCGAAAGAAGCGGATCGAAAACAGGCCAGCGAGCATGGCATCGTGCCGATCGATCTGGTAGTGGTGAATTTGTATCCGTTCTCAGCGACTGCAGCGAAGCCCGGCGTGACGGCGGAGGATCTGATCGAGAATATTGATATCGGCGGGCCGGCGATGGTCCGTTCGGCGGCGAAGAATTTTCAGAGTGTGGGAGTGGTGACTGATCCGGACGACTATGCGCCGGTGGTGGCCGAACTGCGTGAGCAGCGCAACCTGAGTCTGGCCACGAGGCTGAGATTGGCACGCAAGGCTTATGCGCGAACCGCGCGATACGACGGCGAAATCGCGACAGAACTGGAGCGGCTGAAAGTAAATGAGGAAGCGCCAGACACCGTCTCGATCGGCGCGCTCGAAAAATTGCCGGAACGGATTCATATCGCGTTGGAACGGCGCCAGTCCATGCGTTATGGGGAAAATCCGCATCAAGCAGCGGCGCTTTATATTCCCGCTGGGGCTCCGGCGGCGGGACTCGCGGGGGCAAAGCAGCTGCAAGGCAAGGAGCTTTCCTACAACAATCTGGTGGATCTGGATGCGGCGTGGGCGCTGGCTTCTGAATTTCGCCGGCCGGGAGTCGCCATCATCAAACACAACAATCCGTGCGGGGCGGCAGAGCAAGACTCGTTGACCGAGGCTTACGTGAAGGCGCTGGCATGCGATCCGATTTCTGCGTTTGGAGGAGTGTTGGCGTTCAATCAAACGCTCGATGCCGCGACGGCAGAGGAAGTGGCAAAGCTCTTCGTCGAATGTATCGTGGCGCCGGGGTATGACGCCGCGGCACTGGAAAAGTTCGCGGCCAAGAAGAACTTGCGCTTGCTCGAAATGCTGCGCGGCGAAATCGTGGAAGAATTGGACTTGAAACGAATCTCCGGCGGCATGCTGGCGCAAGAACCCGACCGGCACGAGCTGGCCGAATCGGAGTTGAAGGTTGTTACGGACCGCGCGCCGACACCGTCGGAGAAGCGCGCGCTGATGTTTGGATGGAAAGTTTCCAAGCACGTGAAATCGAACGCAATCGTGTTCGCGCGCGAGGGGCACACGGTGGGAGTGGGCGCGGGGCAGATGAGCCGCGTGGATTCCGTGAAGATTGCAGTGATCAAGGCGGCGACTGCCGGACTTTCACTCGAGGGCAGCGTAGTGGCCTCAGACGCGTTCTTCCCCTTTCCCGATGGCGTCGAAGAGGCTGGCAACGCAGGAGCAACGGCCGTGATTCAACCGGGCGGCTCGGTGCGCGATGCTGACGTGATCGCAGCAGCCAACAAGCTCGGGATGGCTATGGTTTTTTCTGGTGTGCGCCATTTCCGGCACTAGGCGCTGCGCCCACCTGCGGCTGACGATGATAGGTGATTTCGATAACTTGCGTATCGCCAGTCTCCGGGACCAGCTCCGAACGCGACGTGTAGGTGTCCGCATCAACGCGCGTGAAGATCGAGCGTTTGGGCATCCCGTTCACCGGGTTTTCGAAATCAATTTTCCTTCCGTCTACATTCGTGAGATTCAACACGGTCGCCTCTGATTTTTCCCACGGAACGAGCTCCGGCGTGAAATGCCGGAAGTAAAAATTGATTCCATCGGGCCTTTGCACCATGCTGAACAACTCGATGACCAGGGGCTTATCGCCTTCGATCAGCCGAAAAACTCCCAGCATCAGGCCCGCTTTCGGCGGCATCCAGACCTGCTCGGCGACACGCGGCCCCCAATCTCCACGCCAACGGCCTTCCAGCCAGCCGAAGTCGGTGAGTTTAACGGCGGGAACCTTCTGAGCCTGCGGCGACGGTGCAAGTGGATCGGCGGCTGAAGCGAGGATGGCCATCAACTGCGAATTCGCGCCGGTGGACTGTTGCGCGCGGGCCAGCGGTATTGTCGTTAGCGCGAGCACGGTTAGAAAGGCTAGGAAATTGAGAAAGGCGAATTGGAATCGAAACATCTTGTGCTGCCTCCCTAGGACTAAACCGGATGATGCCAGCGGTATATAGCGTAGTCTTGCGTTGATGTCAGGTATTTTCCCCGAAACCTCAATCACGGAAGTATCCCGGAGCGCGTTGCGCGCGTCCAAGCTATTGTGAGTGACGGCTACGGGCAGCGGCTATTACTTTGACGCATCCCCCGGGGTATACGATAATGGAATTTCGCAGCGGGCGCATGAAAACAATAATCTCTAGCACACTTGGGGCATTGATTGGGCTGTTCGCGGCTTCACCGGCCGCGTTGGCGCTGAGTTCCATTCCACAACCCTCGCGTGTTCTCACTTCTAAGACTGCGCAATCGACCAAGCCTTCCCAGTCTGCTAAGCCGACTGTGCCTTCCAGCGACGCGTCGCGTGGAGACGTTTATTACTACTTCACGATGGGCCACGTGGATGAGATGCAGTTCGAATTGACCGGCCAGTCGGATCTGGCGACGCAGTCCATCGAGTCGTATAAGAAAGCGCTCGAGCTCGCGCCGGGATCGTCGGTGATCATGGAGCGGCTGGCGGAGATTTACGCCAAGTCGCAGCATATCCGCGACGCCGTGGAGCAAGCGCAAGCAGCGCTGAAGGTCGATCCGAATAACGTAGATGCGCACCGACTGTTGGCGCGGATTTACGTTCGCACACTGGGAGATTTGAGCGCCGGTGAGGTGCAAAACGAGAACCTGGCAAAAGCGGTCGAGCAGTTCCAGGCGATTCTGAAGATTCAACCGGATGACGCGTATTCGGAGCTGTGGCTGGCGCGGTTATACCGCTTTGAAAACCAGCACGGCGACGCGGAAAAGGTACTGCGGAATTTGCTGCAACACGATCCCGGGAATGGGCCGGCACTGGAACAATTGAGCCAACTTTTGATGGATGAAGGGCGTTCGCAAGAGGCGGTGAAGATTCTGTCAGATGCCGCAAACGATTCTTCCTCGCCGGAAGTTTATGACTTGCTGGGCGACGCCTATTCACAAGCGAAAGAATACGCGAAGGCGGAAGAAGTCTATCGCAAGGCCGTCGAGGAAGATCCGGACGACCCGGGCCATTTGCACGGCTTGGCGCAAGCGCTGATGGCGCAGGACAAGTACCCGGAGGCGCTGGAGCAATTCAAGCGGCTTGCGGAAGTGGAACCGGGCACCGCCGAGAATTATTTGCGCATGGCGCAGCTCTACCGCCGCCTGGGAAAATTCGATCAGGCGGAATCGAGCCTTCTACGCGCGAAGCAACTGGCACCGGGAAGCCTGGAAGTGCTCTATAACGAGGCGCTGCTGTACGAGGATCAAGGGCGCTTCGGCGACGCCGTCAAAGTGTTAAGCGATGCGATCGCCGGAATGAGGAGCCAATCGAACGGCTTGCGAAACCCCAATTCCTCATCAAGCTCCGACAATTCGCCGAACGCAGAGGCCAGTCCCAATGCGCTGGCGATTCTTTACGAGCAGCTGGGCCACGCGTATCGCGAACAGGAAAACTACACAGCCGCGATTCATACCTACGAAGAAATGGCTAAGCTCGGCCCAGACGCCCAAAAACGCGCGGAAATGTTGATGATTGACACCTACCGCGAAAGCCACGATCTGGACCGCGCGATTGCCGAGACCAAGAAGCAGCTGGAAACGTCGCCGAAAGATGCGACTCTGACCGTGGCGCTGGCCATGCTCTACGGCGAGAAATCGGACACTGACACCGCGACGAAGCTGCTCGATGGCTTGCTGCGAGGTAACGACAGCGACCAGGAAATTTACTTGAATATCGCACAGGTGCAGGAGCGCGGTAAGAAGTACGCGGAGGCGGAAGAGTCGGCACAAAAGGCCGAGCAAATGGCGCACGGCAATGACGACAAAGAGACGGTCTGGTTCATGCTGGGCGCCATCTACGAGCGGCAGAAAAAATTCGATCAAGCAGAGCAGCAATTCCGCAAAGTGCTGGATGTGAATCCCAACAATGCTTCGGTGCTGAATTATTACGGCTACATGCTGGCGGACCGCGGCGTGCGGTTGGACGAAGCAACCTCCATGATCCAGCGTGCGGTAACGCAGGAGCCGAGCAATGGCGCGTATCTGGATAGCCTCGGCTGGGCGTACTACAAGCAGAACAAGCTGACGGAAGCGGAAGAGAATTTGCGCAAGGCAGCCGACCGGCAAAGCCATGATCCCACGATCCTGGGCCACCTCGGTGATGTGTACGCGAAACTGGGTCAACAGGAACGCGCCGCGTCCTATTGGGAACGCGCGCTGACGGAATGGCAGAAAGCCGTGCCTGCGGATTACGAGCCCGAGAAAGTAAACGAACTGGACGCGCAACTGAGAACCTTGAAACGGCGTACGGCGCAAAAAACCACGCCGGATTCGGCGAAACCGCAGTAAGCTCCCCCGTATGACTCGCGCGACAACCAAGAAAAGATCGGTGCGCCTGCCCGCGTTTGCGAAAATCAATCTGTGCTTGCACGTGGTGGGGAAACGTCCGGATGGCTACCACGAACTCCGCACGATTTTTCAGGCGATCACGCTGCGTGACACGCTCGAACTTTGCCTGACACCCGAACCCGGAATATTTCTAGAAACGAACATCCCGGAGTTGTCGAATGGTCCGGAAAATCTCGTCTACCGTGCGATTGAGGTGATCGGATGCGAGATTGAAATCCGCGGCGGAATTCGCGCGAAACTCGAAAAGAAAATTCCGATGGCGCGTGGGTTGGGCGGCGGATCGAGCGACGCAGCGGCTGCGCTGATCGGCATGTTGCGACTTAGCGGAAAGAAAATTCCACTCGAACGACTGTTGGAAATCGCAGCAGGATTGGGCGCGGACGTGCCGTTTTTCCTCTTTGGCGGACGGGCTTTGGCGGTGAATCGCGGGGATGAAATTTACCCGCTGCCGAATGCCCCAGAGCGGACGATTCTGGTTGTTTCCCCGCACGACATCGGAGTCAGCACCAAGGACGCCTACCAGTGGGTTTCCGAGGAATTGACAAAACGCACGGAACCCCCTAAAATCTTGAGGTTCTGCGCTCTGTGCTGGAGCCGGCAGGGGGCGGGTCTCTCGAATGATTTCGAGGAGCCAGTCTTCCGCCGCCATCCGCGACTCGGAGAAATCCGGGAGGGATTGCTCAAGCGAGGAGCCGCGGATGCCGCGCTGGCGGGTAGCGGGTCGGCGGTGTTCGGAGTATTCCGAAACCCAGCGCAGGCGCGCCGAGCCGCTCGTGCGTTCCCGGAAGATTCGGTTTTCGTCGTTGAAACCCTATCCAGGGAAGACTATGGCCGTGCTTTGGGCTGGCGTGTGGATTAACGCGCGCTGGGCGTAGCCCGCTAGGGGGAGAGTTTTGGCCGACGATAAATTCAAGATCTTCTGCGGCACTGCGAATCCGGCGCTGGCCAAAGCCATTTGCAAGTATGTGGGCGTGCCGCTGGGCCAAGCGGAGCACGGGCAGTTCAGCGACGGCGAGACGCGGTATCAGATTTTGGAAAATGTGCGCGGCGCGGATGTGTTTGTGCTGCAGCCGTGCTCTACTCCGGTAAATTTCAATCTGGTGCAGTTGCTGTTGATGATTGACGCGTTCAAGCGGGCGTCGGCGTGGCGCATCACGGCGGTGGTTCCCTATTACCCATATGCGCGCCAGGATCGCAAGGACCGGCCGCGGGTAGCGATTTCGGCGAAGTTGGTTGCGGATTTACTAGAGACGGCGGGCGCCAGCCGTGTGTTGACGCTGGATCTGCACGCGCCGCAGATTCAGGGATATTTCAATATTCCGGTGGACCACCTGTTCGCTTCGCCGGTCTTGGTGGAATATTTTCAGAAGATGAACTTGGGTCCGATCACGGTGGTTTCACCGGATGCGGGCGGAGTGGAGCGCGCGCGATTTTTCGCGAAGAAAATTGATGCGCCGCTGGCGATCGTGGATAAGCGGCGTATTGACGTAAACGTCAGCGAAGTGATGCACCTGATCGGCGACGTGGCGGGGCGCCCGGCATTGGTGATTGACGACATCATTGACACCGCCGGAACGCTGGTGAAGACGGCGGAAGCGCTGCTGAATCATGGCGCGACGCGAGTTTTCGCGGCGTGCACACATCCTGTGCTTTCGGGCCCGGCAGTCGAGCGAATTGCGAAGTCGAAGATCGAGGCGGTGGTGGTATCGGATTCGGTGCCGCTGAGTGAAGAGGCGCAAAAGCTGGACAAGATCAAGGCTCTGAGTGTGGCGCCGCTGCTGGCACGCGGAATTCAGTCCATTCACGAAGAGACTTCGATCAGCGAGTTGTTTATTTAGCGGGAGAGGAATTTATGGAGACATTTACAGTCGAAGGCAAGGTACGCGAGGGGCGCGGGAAGGGTCCCGCGCGGCGCACACGTCTGACCGGGATGGTCCCGGCGATTCTGTACGGCGGAAAAAAGGATTCGATTTCGCTGTCGGTGAACGCGAAGCAAGTGGCACGGATTCTCCGCTCGGAGACGGGTCACAACACGATCTTTACCGTACAAGTCGCCGAGGGCGCCGCGGAAAAAGCGATGGTGAAGGATTGGCAGGTGGATCCGGTCAGCGGAAAACTGCTGCACGTAGACCTGTTCCGGATTGCGATGGACGTGCGCATGCGCGTCATGGTGCCGGTGCACACCTTCGGCGAGCCGCAGGGCGTGAAGATGCAGGGCGGGATTTTCGAGACGGTCACGCGCGAAGTGGAAATCGAATGCTTGCCCGGCGACATCCCCGAAGAATTCAAGGTGGACGTCAGCGACATGCTCATCGGCAAACAATTGCGCGCCGCGGATCTTCCTTTTGATCCCAAGAAAATCAAGTTGTTGACTGACCCGACTCGCGTGATTGCTCACGTCGTCGTTCTGAAGAAGGAAGAGGAACCGGTGGCGGATGCGGCGGTCACTGCGGAAGCAGCGCCGGCCGAACCGGAAGTGATGAAGAAGGGCAAGAAGGAAGCGGAAGAGGGCGAGGGCGAAGCGGCGGAGCCTGCTGCGAAGGCCGAGAAGTCGGAGAAGAAGAAGTAGTTTCTCGAGGCGGCGGCATGAGACTTATCGTCGGCCTCGGAAACCCTGGCCCGGAATACGAGTTCACGCCGCATAACCTGGGCTTTCTGGCGGTCGACGCGTTGGCCGGACGCACAGGGATTCGCGTGACGCGGCCGGAAGCGAAATCGTACCTAGGACTTGGAAAATTGGCCGGCGATGAAGTGGTGCTGGCCAAGCCGCAAACGATGATGAATCTGAGCGGCCCGGCGGTGCGGCTGCTGCTCGAGCGGTATGAATGTAAAGCCGCCGAGATGATCGTGCTGAGTGATGAGGCCATGTTGCCGTGGGGCATGCTGCGAATTCGCGAGCGTGGCAGCGCCGGCGGGCACAATGGGCTGAAGTCAGTCATAGCGTCCGTCGGCAGTGAATTTATCCGCGTGCGGATGGGAGTGAAGCCGGAATTTCCGCTCGAAGGTATGGCGGATTACGTTCTGGGGACGATGCGCAAACCGGAACGCGAGATCGCGGCGCAGATGACCGCGGATGCCGCTGACGCAGTGGAATTGATTTTGAGTGAGGGCGTGGGCAAAGCGATGGCACGGTTTAATCGCAGGGTGGAATCCGAGCCAGACGACAGTGCGGAATAAAGTTTCGCAGTTGCAACAGAGACGAAGAGGAATCGAGGACACATGGAAGAGCGTCAGTACGACCTAATTTTTATCTGCCGACCGGATACGCCGGAAGCGGACATCGATAAGCTGATTGCGACGCTGGAGCACACGGCTGGGGAGAAGGGCGCGAAGATCGAGTCGGTCGCCAAGTGGGGCCGCAAGCGCATGGCCTACCGCGTGCAGAAATTGCGCGAGGGATTCTTCGTGTACATGGTGCTGAAGTCCACGCACGGCGAAGTGGTGAAGGAACTCGAGCGCCGGTTGAAGGTCGCCGACCCGGTGATCAAATATTTGACCGTGCGGTTGGACGAAGAATTGAAGCGCCAGGAGAAGTTGAAGAGGCATCGAGAGCGGCGCGCGGCGCGGCGTCCGCGCAAGACGGTCGCGGCCGCGCCTGCGGCGCCGGTTGCACCCATGGTGCCACCGAGCGAGCAGTCTGCGCCTTCGGCATAGCGACGGTTTGGGAGCGAGGTCAGAAGCGGAACTTCAGCGGCTGAAGCCTCCCGAATATCTAGGCTTTATGTTGTGGCTAAAGCCACGACCCACAAGGATTGGGGAATATAGTTAGGAGAATCGAAATGGCAGAAGAGAACACACCAATGCAGCAATCGCACGGGCCTTCCTCGGGAGGCATGCGATCGTCAGGACCGGGCGGACCAGGAGGCGGCGGACGTCCCAGCGGGCCGGGTGGGCCAGCCAAGCGCGGAAAGCGCAATTTCGTACGCAAGAAGAAGGTTTGCCGGTTCTGCGTGGACAAGGCGGACTTCATCGATTACAAGAAGGCC
>DATEVZ010000102.1:0-4756 GCA_035258265.1 Candidatus Acidiferrales bacterium | reverse complement strand
TTAGCCTCCTGCAACCGGTGCCCTCATGGAAAAGCGGAAGGCAGACCCCTCGCTACGCTCGGGATGACAATGTGCGTTTGTCCTCAGCATAGACATTACGTGACGCCCGAGGGCGCTTTGCGCGCTTCGTCCCATTGGAAGATGGCGTTGCGGACACGCTTCATGGTTTTGCGCGCGGCCTTTTGCGCCTTCTTCGAACCGGCATCGAGAATATCCCAAACTTGCTGCGGATGCGCCTCAAATTCTTTGCGGCGTGCCTGGATAGGCTCGATCCATGTGACCAGGTTATCGGCCATGGCCTTCTTGCAATCCACGCAGCCGATGCCGGCGGTGCGGCAGCCCTGGTCGGCCCAGGCGATCACGTCGGGTGGCGAGAACAGCTTATGCCACGCGAAGACGGGGCAGACTTCGGGTCGGCCTGGGTCTGTGCGACGAACGCGTTGGGGGTCAGTCATCATGTTGCGGACTTTGGTGCGGATTTCGTCAGGCGGATCGCTTAGCCAGATTGCGTTGCCGTAGGATTTGGCCATGCGGCGACCGTCGAGGCCCGGCAGGCGCGGTGTTTCGGTGGGAAGGTAGGCAGGCTCACGCAATACCTCGATGAGGTTAAAGTAGCGTTTATGCTTGCCGACTCTAGTTAGGAAGTTCTGAACGCCGATTTCAGCAGCGACCCTTTTTAATTCTGTGCGTATGTAAGCGCGATTCTCCGCGTTGATATCGCCCACCGACGTCGGTGACGCCGGATGTCCACCGACAAATTCGGTCCAAATGGCTGTGAGGCTCTTGCCTGCGTCTTCACGAAACAGGTCGTCTTTGACTTCGAAGCCGTAGTGAGAATCAAACCGGCGGACGACTTCGCGCGTAAGCTCAACGTGAGGCGCTTGGTCTTCGCCCACGGGTACCAGCAAGTCCTGCTTTGGTTCGCCATACATGACTATGTCAGAGGATTGCAGGAGTGGGTAGCCCAGGAAGCCGTAGGTGCCGAGGTCGCGGCCTTTGAGGTTTTCAATTTGTTCTTTGTAGGTGGGGACGCGCTCGAGCCAGCTCAGCGGCGTGATCATCGAGAGCAGGACGTGCAGTTCGGCGTGCTCCAGAACCTGCGATTGGATGAAAAGCGTGGATTTGGAGGGATCGAGGCCCACGGCGAGCCAGTCTGTCGCGACCTGGCGCGTGTTTTCGGCGATGGATGCAGTGTCTTCGTAATGTGTGGTGAGCGCGTGCCAATCGGCGACGAAGTAAAAGCACTCGTATTCGTCCTGGAGCATCAGCCAATTTTGCAGCGCGCCGAAATAGTGGCCTAGATGAAGGCGCCCGGTAGGGCGCATGCCGCTGAGAACTCGTTTCCGTTTAGCCACGCTGAAAATGATCTCCGTACTACGTAATATTTCGTGTCAGGCCTTCGTAACGGCGGTCTTTTAGAGCGCCATCGCTGTCGCCGCAAGATCGATGGCGCACTAAAGCGCGCCGCTACAACGTCAAATGCAAAGAGTCTACCGGCACGCAGGGCGGCGGTATGAATGCAATGGCCACGTCGACGGCACCACCGCAATACGGACCTGGCCTTTCACGCGCGCAGCAAATCGCGCGCGATCACCATGCGTTGCATTTCGCTGGTGCCTTCGTAAATTGTTAGCACGCGGGCGTCGCGATAATAGCGCTCGACGTCTGTTTCCCGCGAATAGCCTACGCTGCCGTGGACCTGCACGGCTTTGTACGCAACGCGGTTAGCCATCTCGCTGGAATACAGCTTGGCGCGCGAAGAATGTGGGCCTGAACGGCCGCTGCTATTATCGCGCATCCATGCGGCGTAATGCGTGAGGGCGCGGGCGGCTTCGACTTCCATTTGCATATCGGCCAGCATCCATTGGATGGCTTGATAGTCGGCGATGGGCTTGCCGAAAGTCTTGCGCTGCTTGGCGTAACGCACCGCAGATTCGAGCGCTCCTTGCGCGAGGCCGAGCGCTTGCGCGGCGATTCCGACGCGTCCGCCATCGAGCGATTCGAGCGCGATTCTTAGTCCCTGGCCCTGTTCACCCAGACGGTTTGCGATTGGCACGCGACAATCCTGCAAGGAAATTTCCGCCGAGCGCGACAGCTTCAAGCCCATTTTATCTTCATAGCGGCTGATGCGAAATCCGGCGAAGTCCGGCTCGACCAGAAACGCCGTCACGCCGCGGCTGCCCGCCGCCGGGTCCGTCTTGGCGAAAACGATATAGACACCCGAAACGCCTCCATTGGTAACCCAGGCCTTGGTGCCATTGAGGACGTAGTGGTCGCCATTGCGCACCGCGCGCGCCTGAATTCCAGCGGCGTCGGAGCCTGCTTGCGGCTCGGTGAGGCAAAACGCACCCAGAATTTCTCCGCGCGAAAGCCGCGTGAGATATTTTTTCTTCTGCGCGTCGCTGCCGGCTTTCCAGATGGGAACGGCGACTACGGAATTCGTGACACTCAACGCGACCGCGGTCGAGGCGTCCACGCGCGCGACTTCTTCGAGCATGAGCGCGTAGCTGACGGTGTCCGTGCCTGTCCCGCCCCATTCTTCGGGGACCAACATTCCGCAGCAGCCGAGTTCGCCTAGTTTTTTGAGCTGCTCGGCCGGGAATTTTTCCTCGCGCTCATATTCGCGAAGAATTGGGCGCATTTCCGTCTCCATGAACTGGCGGACGGTGTCGCGGATCAGGATTTGGTCGCTGCTAAGTGAAAAATCCATGGAGAAAAGTGTAACGGCGATGCTAGCACAGCGCGCGGCGAAAACGAAAAAGCAAGCAAGGCTTGCGGTGTAATGGAAAGGTTTTTGCGCTAGACCAGTGTGTGTCGCAATAGAACCCGCGGAACCGGTTTCGTAGCGGCGGTCTTTTAGACCGCATCGTTGGCGACGCAACATCGATGGCGGTCTAAAGTACGCCGCTACGAAGTCAAAACCAACGCTAGTCGTTGTCGGGCTTTTTAGCTGCGGCGGGCGGTCTGAGACGCTCGCTGACGCTAGTCTTGTGCGCGACTTTGACGTGGACCGTCTCGGTCTTGGCGACCATGCCTTTGGATTCGAAGAGCAGGGTGTAGCGCCCGGGCTTCAGTCCTTCGAAGCGAAATTGCCCAGTGCCGTCGGTGGAGGAGCCTGTGGATTGCGCACCGGCTTGCTTGGCGTCACCGTTCGTCAAGGTAACCTTGGCCCCAGCGAGTGGTGCGCCGTGCTCATCGCCGACATATCCGACGATCGAGCCGGTGTCCTTTTGCGCGAGTGAGGCTAGCGGCGAAAGCAAAGCTATAGCCACAACAATGCTGCGTGCAATTCTACCTAGCGGCATATTCCCCCGGACTTCACATTTGAAATTGCGCGGAACGCGCTAACGCCGAACAGATCAACCACGGCAAATCTTGCGACCTACAACTTTAGAAGTTCACGCAAGCGCTTGGTTTGGGCGCGAGAAACTGGAATTTCGCTGGCGCGCTTGTCGTTCATTTTCAGCATATAGCTGGATTTGAACCAGGGCACGACTTCCTTGATGTGGTTGATGTTGATCAGATACGAGCGGTGCGCGCGCCAGAAGCGTTCGGCGTCGAGCGATGCGGCCAGTTCCTCGATCGTTCTGTAGTTGGAAACTCCTTCGAACTCGCGCGTGAAAATTGTGATGGTGCCGTCTTGAATCGACGCATAGATCATGTCGTCAGCGTCCACTAGAAACATGCGGGCTTGCGATTTGACCAAAAGTTTCACTGGCTGCGAGGAGCGGGCGGCGGCCGCCGGCGGCATGGCCAGCTGACCCATCAGGGTTTCCAGGCGTTCGACGGGCGACGAGTTTGCTTCCACCATTTTTTTTGCGCGCTGCAAAGCCTTCGCGATACGCGACTTGTCGAAGGGCTTTAAGACGTAATCCACCGCGTTCACGTCGAAGGCCTGGATGGCGTAGTTATCGAAGGCGGTGGCGAAGACGATCTGCGGAACGCGCTGTTTGCGTTCGAAGAGCTTCTTGATTACGCCAAAGCCGTCGAGGCCGGGCATCTGCACGTCCAGGAACACGAGATCGGGATCGTGTTCTTTGATCAGCGCGAGCGCTTCCAGGCCGTTTTTGCCCTGGGCGATTACGTTCACCTCCGGAAAACCTTTCAGTAAATATAGAAGCTCTTCCCGGGCGGGTCGCTCGTCGTCAACGATGACAGTGTTGATGGGCATGGAGTTGGCCACCAGCCAGTATATGCAAGCTGCATAATGGCGGCAAGAAATCGGAGCATCGCGTAGGTGCTGCCGTCACGCGAATGGAGGGTTCATACGAGGCCTGCATGCTGGCGCGGCACGCGTCGAGTTACGTTAATATTGCTTCGTCCATTGCGTCCAGGAGCCAACGTGCCGACGAAGAAAATGCCAAAGATTAAGACGCTCGCCAAAGTCGTGAGCAGCAAGCTTGCCTTCACCAGCCGCGTGTTTGACGTGCGCAGGGAGGAGGTGGTCGAACCCGGAGGGCTGAAGGCCACGCGCGATTTTATCGAGCATCCGGGATCGGTGGTGGTGCTGCCGGTGTTTCGCGACGGCAGGATCTTGATGATTCGGCAGTATCGCCATAGCGCGGGACAGTATCTATGGGAACTGGTTGCGGGCCGTCGCGATGGAGATGAGACTTTTGCGCACGGCGCGCACCGCGAGCTGCAGGAAGAAACAGGCTATACGGCGCGAAGCATGCGGCAGTTGTGCGACCTTTTTCCCAGCCCCGGCTTTTTGCGCGAGAAGATGGTTATTTTTCTGGCGCAGGGCCTGCAAGCC
>DATEVZ010000101.1:0-6349 GCA_035258265.1 Candidatus Acidiferrales bacterium | reverse complement strand
AAAACATATCAAGCCTTCGGTTTCGACCGGCACGGCTGAGCCGCAGATGCGCGAAATCGTTGGCGTCGTGGGAAACGTAAAATTCCGCGACTTGAGCGACGAGTGGGCGCCCGAATCCTACGTTCCGTACGCGCAAATATCTTTCGGATCCATGACCTTGGTTGTTCGCACCGAGCAGGATGCCCATAGCCTTGCCAAGCCGATGGCCGAAACCGTCCGCTCGCAGGACAAAGACCTGCCCACCTACGCGCCCAAAACCGTCGAAGAATATCTGAATGGCACGATTGCGCAACCGCGCTTCAATACCTTTCTATTGGGGATTTTTGCCTCGCTCGCGATGTTGCTCACGGCTGTCGGTGTCTATGGCGTAATTTCTTACTCTGTCGCGCAGCGCACTCATGAGATCGGCATTCGCATGGCGCTAGGCGCGGAACCTGGCGACATGATGCGGCTCATAGTGGGTCAGGGATTGCAGCTGGCCTCCATCGGAATCGGTACAGGTTTGCTCGCGGCCTTGGCGTTGACCCATTTTCTCGCAAGCCTCCTTTTTGGCGTCACAGCTACGGATCCAGTCTCGTTCGTGGCCGTCGCGCTCCTACTTTTCGCGGTCGTCGCGGTAGCCTGCTACCTGCCTGCACGCCGGGCGATGCGCGTGGATCCCATGGTTGCGCTGCGGTACGAATAGCCGGTTACCTACGGCGCTAGAGATGTGCTCAAAGCCACGCCCGAGGATACTGTCCGAAATCGCGACAACCGGTTCCCGCAACTGGTCATATGAGGCTCTCGAAGCGGGCCCTGGCTTCCACAACGCATTGCAAATGAACATGTTAGATTAATTCACACCTGGAATCCCACCTGCCCATATTTGGGAGGCTCCTGAGTAGCGCTTGGCTGATAGAAAGTCAAAAAAGGGGCTCAACCAATGCTAACGATGGCTCTTGAATCCACCCGCGAACTCGCCGCAACCCAGCCCAGGGTCCTCATCGCTGATGACCAGCCGGACGTGCTGGAAGCGTTGCGGCTGCTCCTGAAGGGACACGGCTACATGACCGAGGCGGTCACTTCCCCCGCAGCCCTATTCGACGCCATGACCCAGAAGGAATTCGATCTGATCCTGATGGATCTGAACTACGCCCGCGACACCACCTCGGGCCGCGAAGGCCTCGACCTACTTGCGCGACTGAAAGCCGCCGAAAACGCGCCGCCCATAGTGGTCATGACCGGTTGGGCCACGGTCGGCCTAGCGGTGGAAGCGATGCAGCAGGGCATCGGCGATTTCGTGGAAAAGCCCTGGGTAAATTCGCGGCTGCTCGACATCCTGCAAAAGCAGGTCCAGATAGGCCGTGACCGCCGCGAAGCGCGGCAGCAAGCTATTGCATTCACGCGTGCGCAGGAACGCGAGAGTGCCGAAGCGCGTTCCATCCAGCAGGGATTTTTGCCGAAGGAAATTCCGCAGTTGGCGGGATACGAAATCGTCGGCGCCTGGCAGCCGGCGCGTGTCGTTGGCGGCGACTACTACGACGTTCTTCCATTCGGGAAAGAAACCTTGGGCCTATGCATCGGCGACGTAGCCGGAAAAGGTCTACCCGCCGCGCTGCTGATGTCGAATCTGCAGGCCGCGTTCCGGGGATTTGCTTCACCGGCGGTGTCACCGGAAGCGCTCTGCGACAAATTGAACTCATTGATTTGCCGCAATATCGCAAGCGACCGGTTCATCACTTTCTTTTACGCGCAGCTCGATGGCGTGGCCCGGCAGTTGCGTTACACCAACGCCGGACACAACGCTCCGATCGTCGCGCACAAAGACGGCTCACACGACCGCCTGCGCGAGGGTGGCGGGATTCTCGGCGTATTCCCGGTCCAGGCGTTTGACATGGGGGTGTACGACCTCGCTGCCGGTGATCGCGTTCTGCTCTTCACGGACGGTGTAACCGAAGCGTGCAATCCCGAAGGTGAAGAGTTCGGCGACGCCCGTTTACTGCAATTGCTCGAAGAAAACCGCGAACTGTCCGCGGAGGATTTGCAAAGGAAGATTTTGAGCGTGGTCGCTGAATTCTGCCGCGGCCACTGGCTCGACGACGCAACGCTCATCGCAATCGCGGTCGCGTAGTCATCGCGGTCTGGCGAAGGAACGGAACACAAATGGAATCGTTGCTTCAAGATCTGCGCTTCGGCATCCGCACGCTCTTGAAGAACCCTGGATTCACCGCCGTCGCGGTGCTAACTCTCGCGCTCGTCATCGGCGCAAACATAGCAATCTTCAGCGTCGTTCACGCCGTGCTCTTGCGCCCGCTTCCGTTTCCGGTGGGACTGGGTGCCGTTGTGGGTCTGGCGGCCTCACTCGTCGTAACGAGTTTCATGAAGTCCATGCTTTTTGCCGTGAGTCCAGTGGACGCTCGGAACATACGTTGTGGTAACTGCGTCGCTCATGGCAGTGACGCTCCTGGCATGCTACGTTCCCGCGCGCCGCGCGATGCGCGTGGACCCCATGATCGCGCTGAGGTACCAGTGATCTCGCAAATGCATCGCGGGCATCGAAGATGAGAGCCTGTAGCCACGCTAGCGCCCATTCAGCAGTCGGCCAGGACGGCTGAAGGCGAGAAAATGAGATGAGAGTTCTACTACAAGACATTCAATACGGACTCCGGATTCTGAGGAAGAGTCCCGGCTTCACTACCATCGCCGTTCTCACGCTCGCTCTCGGCATCGGCGGAAACGCCATCGTTTTCAGCTGGATTCGTGCAGTCATCTTGAATCCGCTCCCCGGCGTAGAACGCTCCGGCCAGATGGTCGCTATCGAAACGGTCATGCCCAGCGGCGAATATCACACCAGTTCATATCCGGACTACCGGGATTTTCGCGATCAGAACCATGTGTTCTCTTCGTTGATCGGATTCGAGCTTGTCGGCGTGGACATGAGCATCCGCAATCAGGCGCCGCCGGAGCGCGTCTGGGGGCTTCTCACCACGGAAAATTATTTCGACGCTCTCGGTGTGCGGTCCGCCATGGGCCGCACTTTTCGTGTGGAGCCGAATCAGGCCCCGAATTCCGATCCCTACATCGTTCTCGGCTACGGTTTGTGGCAGCGGCTTTTTGGTTCCGACCGCAATGTGGTGGGCGGCACGGTTCACATCAATGGACACCCGTTCACCGTCATCGGTGTGGCGCCGCCGAACTTTTACGGCACTATCGCCGGCATTGACGCGCAGTATTTCGTTCCCATGATGATGCAGCCCGTGGTGCTGCCCGGCGAAGACCTCGAACAGCGTGCACCGACTTTCGTCCACATCATGGGGCGGCTGCGACCGGGCGTCACCATCGCGCAGGCCCAGGCGGAAATGACCGCGATCGCGCAGCATCTGCAGAAGGAGTATCCCAATCCGAATACCGCCGAAGGCGTGGACGTTTACGTCGCGCCGGTCTGGAAGGCTCATTACGGCGTGCAGGATTTTCTGCGCAGCGTCCTCGCATTCCTGATGGTTGTCGCGCTGCTCGTGCTGGTGATCGCCTGCGTTAATGTCGCCAATCTGCTGCTCGCTCGCGCCACTGTGCGCGAAAAAGAGATGGCCGTGCGCTCGGCGCTCGGCGCCGGCACTGGTCGCTTGGTCCGCCAGTTGCTGGTGGAAAGTCTGCTGCTGTCTTTTGCGGGCGGCGTGGGCGGAATTTTTCTCGCACTTTGGGGAGTCAATCTCCTGATGGCATTTCTACCGCCTGCGCATTTGCCGATTGCGCTCGGTGTGAATGTGGATGCGTGGGTCCTCTGTTTTACCTTGATCCTTTCACTCCTCACCGGACTTGTCTTCGGTTTGGCGCCCGCGTGGCAAATCTCTCGCACGAATTTGAACGAATCGTTGAAGACCGCCGCGCGCACCGCCAGCTCCGACGGCAGAGGCTATCGCCTACGCGACATCCTGGTGGTGTCGGAAATGGTGCTCGCCACTGTGCTGCTGGTCGCCGCCGGGCTTTTGCTGCGCAGCCTGCACAAGGCCGAGGAAAAGGGCCCGGGATACAACACCAATCGTGTGACGCTCGCGGCTTTCGATCTTCGCGGCAACGGTTACACAGACGACCGCGCCATCCAATTCTATGATCACCTGCTCGCCCAGCTGCGCACGAATCCTGCCGTCGAATCCGCGAGTATGGAACGCTTCGTCCCGCTCTGGTTCACCGGTCAAGGCTATTCCACTTCCAAAATCGAAAATTACACGCCGCAGCCGAATGAGGACATGGGCATAGACTTCAACGTAGTGGGCCCGGACTATTTTCACGTCGTCCAGATTCCGCTGATCTCCGGCCGCGATTTCTCGGAGCAGGATCGCGACGGCGCGCCGAAAGTGGTCATCGTTAATCAATCGATGTCGAATCGTTTCTGGCCCGGCCAGGGTGCCACAGGACGTCGCGTGCACATTTGGGGAGAGTGGCGTACCGTCGTGGGCGTCGTTCACGATATCAAGTATCACCGCATGAACGAGCCGCCCGAACCGTTCATCTATCTTCCGCAGCTGCAAGCCGAAGGCGCCGACACCAACATTCTGATCCGTTCACAATTGCCCAAAGCCGCGGTCATCGGCGTCGTGCGCTCGGCCGCGAAGTCGCTCGATTCCAAGGTGCAACCCCTCGAAACCGACAGCCTCGATGGTCTGCTGAAGGCGTCGATGTTCGCGAACCGCACTGCGGCTTCGCTGGCCTCCGTGCTGGGCTTTTTAGGTACCTTCCTGGCGGCGCTCGGAATTTATGGCGTGTTGTCATACAGCGTCAGCCAGCGCATCCGCGAGATCGGTATTCGGGTGGCGCTGGGCGCGCGGCGTCGCCATGTGCTGCAGCTCGTGGTTGGGCACGGCCTGCGCCTCGCGCTCTTCGGCGTTGCGGTGGGTGCCTTGGCCGCGGCTGCAGTCACTCGCGGCATGGGCAGTTTGCTTTTTGGCGTAAGCGCCACCGACCCGCTCACTTTTGTCTTTGTGATGTTCTTGGTAGCAATGGTCGCGGCGCTGGCGGCATATATTCCAGCTCGCCGCGCGATGCGCGTGGACCCCATGATCGCGTTGAGATACGAATGACGCCTGCGGCGGTATTTTGAGTGATGGATAGAAGATGCCAGCCACACATCATGAGCTATAGGGAGACAAAAAGTGATCAAGCTGATTGACGTCGAGAAATTCTACGAATCCGGCGCGGGCAAGACCTGGGTGCTCCGCCGCATTAATCTAGAAATCCGCGATGGTGATTTCATCACCGTGATGGGGCCGTCGGGAGCGGGCAAATCAACCCTGATGGGCATCATCGGGATGCTCGATGGCGCGTGGAGGGGCGAATATCATTTGCTCGATAACGCCGTACACAAACTCGACAATCGCCATCGCGTCGAGCTGCACAAAAAATATATTGGCTTCGTTTTTCAGCAATATCACCTGCTCGATAATCTTACGGTCGCCGAAAATCTGGACCTGCCGCTTTCTTACCGCGACATCAAGAAAACCGAGCGCGAAGGTATGGTCGCAGACATCCTGGACCGTTTTCAGATCGTGGGGAAAAAAGCCCTATTCCCCAATCAGCTTTCCGGTGGACAGCAACAGCTCGTTGCCGTCGCCCGCGCCGTGATTGGCAAGCCGAAATTGATCTTGGCCGATGAACCCACCGGCAGCCTGCATTCCAGCCAGGGAAAAATGATCATGGACCTGCTGAAGAAGCTGAACGATGACGGAACCACAATTATTCAGGTGACGCACAACGACGCCTGGGCGGCCTACGGTAATCGCATCATCCAGTTAGCAGACGGCTGGATCGTGGATGGGCAAACCGTCGCAGGAGGAGCAGCCGCCGTCAGCCGCTGATCGCGCGAGCGTCGCAAAGGACGAGCCGCTGACGCGCGATCCATTTGCTTTCCGTTCGCTTCCGGGAGCGCGGAATACACCAGCCCTGAAAGGTGGACACACAGTGACGAAGCAGTAAAATAACGCGTCACATGGGCACCTCTTGGGGGCGGACTGTATGGGGACATTTTGGCAAGACCTTCGCTACGGCGCGCGCATGCTGCTGCGAAACCCGGGCTTCGCCATCGTCGCGATCCTGACTTTGGCAATCGGCATCGGCGCGAACGTGGTGATCTTTAGCATCGTGAATGGTGTGCTGCTGAAGCCTCTGCCATTTCGCGATTCCGGGCGCGTCGTCACCATTTGGGAGACGGACGCGAACCGTAACGTAACTCGCGGCACCGCTTCGGCGGCTGAATTTCTGGATTGGCGCGACATGAATCACGTGTTCGAGGAGCTTTCCGCTTGGCGCGCGTTGTACTTCACGATTACGGGTAATGGAGAGCCCGAGCAGGTGTGGGGTTCACAAGTGTCGGGCA
>DATEVZ010000100.1:0-5446 GCA_035258265.1 Candidatus Acidiferrales bacterium | reverse complement strand
CGACTTTGCCGTTGTGGTTAACCCATCCAATCCAGCCCGAGCTATAACCCTTGCTGATCTCGGGAAAATCTTCCGAGCCAAAACGACAGTATGGGCGAGCGGTCGGAACATAACGATCGTTTTGCGCGATCCCAGCTCACCGGGAATGAAATTCGTCATTGAAAAAGTGCTGGGTGGGACCGTGGATGAAGGGAAAACGATACTGAACGATCCCAGCCGGAAAACAACGGTACCCGTCGTTTTTGCCGGGAGCGACGAGGAGGTATTGAAGCTGGTGGGCGGGAATGCCGGCGCGATCGGCGTGATCGATGTCTACAACATCACGGGCGACGTGAAAGTCGTGAAGATCGATGAGAAGCAGCCGTTCGATCCCGGTTACGTCCTGAAGGGCCACTAGATCGTGCGAAATTTCATGCGAGGAACCGTGAAAAACCGAAACTCTTTCCTCTTGATAGCTATCGCCATTTTGCTGACCGGCACCGCAGTGCGAGGGCAAGACTCAGCGCCTTCGGCGGGAGCGCCTGCCCAGGCATCCGATCAAACCCCCGGTCAGGCGAGCGATCATGCCAGTGCTGCGACAGGCACGATTCCCGTCACAACGCACTCTGTTACGGCGCAACGCGCCTATGAAATGGGGATGGTGCAGCGCGAAGACCGGCTCTTTGTCGACGAAGGTCTGGCTTTCTTTCGCGAAGCCGTGAAAGCCGATCCCGAGTTTGCTCTTGGCCATGCCGCGTTGGGTTACTTTACGACTGATCCGAAAGAGGAGAAGCAGGAAATCGCCTTAGCGGAGAAGTTTATCGGAACCGCGTCCCCCGACGAGCAGTTGCTGATTCGCTGGATGAACGGCACTAAAAATGGCGACCTTGTGCCCGCCATTTCCGCAATGAATGATCTGCTGACGAAATATCCGAACGACAAGCGGCTCGGCAACATGACAGCCGAATGGCTCTGCTCGAATCAGGGAGCCTTCGAGCACGGCGAGGCGATTTTGGTGCGCCTCTTAAAAAATGATCCCCGCTATTTTCCGGCCATGAACAATCTCGCGTACTGCTACGCGATGAGCGGCCAACCGGGTCTCGCGCCCCCGCTGATGACTGAATACGTTGCCGCCCTGCCCAACGAGCCGAACCCGCAGGATTCCTACGGAGAGATCATGCGCATGCTGGGCGACTATCCGGCGGCGCTGGATCACTACCGGAAAGCTTTGGAAATCAATCCCAATTTCAATGCATCGCAGGTGGGCCTTGCTACGACCTACGCGCTCATGGGCGATCAAAACAAAGCGCGCGCACAATATTTGGTGGCAATCAACGGGACGAGGGAACGGCCGACCCAGGTGAATTATCGAATTCTGTGGGCCATGACCTACTACCGCGAAAACAAGCCGATTTTGGCCCACCAGGCGTTTCTGAAGGTTGATTCGGAAGCGCACTTGGCAGGCTTGCCCATTCAGGAAGCCGAAATTCATCGCACCGTGGCGCTTTTCAGTCCAAACCCCGCCGTCGCCTTGAAGGACTTGGACGAAGCCCGGGAGGATCTTTCAGAAACACGCAAGGCCAAGCTACTATCCGGAGACCACGACGCGGAATTGGCGTCAATCTTGCAAACTCGGGCGTTCATTGCCGTAAGCGCGGGAAAGACCGACGTGGCCGAGGCCGCACTCAAGCTGCTGACTGAAATGGCCCAGACCAGCCGCAGCATTCCGGTGCAAAATTCCTATCACTCCGCCAACGGCGCAGTGCTTCTCGCGCAAGGCGACTATGCCGGCGCGATTATGGAACTGCTAGAAGATGCACAAAATCCCCTCTCGCTGCGATTGCTGGAGGAGGCACAAACCAAAGCGGGCCAGTCCGCCGACGCGCACAAAACTCTTGCGACTCTGGCAGCCATCAGTGATGAGCGCGTAGAAACGGCCTTCGCGACGCCAGCGGCTCGCACCGCGCTGAAAAACGACACAACGCAGACCGCTCAAGGCGGCGCGCACTAAGCGTCCCGGAGGGCTGCGCCTCACCATTCAGGGAAACTCCTGCTCGCTAACTGACCGCCACATATCTTTTTTCGATTTTCCAGTTGTCGCATCTACATCAATTATTCCACTAACCCGCTCTCGGATATCTTCCGCGCGATGAAACGCTGTGCTAGACTTCGCGAAGCAGTTTTGCGCGCAGAAAATTTCTGCGAGGACTGCCGATGGGTGGAACTTCGGGCTCTGTGCAACGATTCCCCGCAAACCCCGCCAGGCCCGGAAGGGAGCAACGGTAGCGGGTCAGTCTCGTGTGCCGCGGAGTACCCGAAGTTCCTCTAGTCGCGGCCGAGCCAGCGAGCTAAATGACATATAAAGTTATCGCCCGAAAATATCGCCCACAAACTTTTCGTGAAATTGTCGGGCAGCAGCACGTCACCAAAACTCTCGCCAATGCCATCAACTCCAACCGCGTAGCCCACGCCTATATTTTTTCTGGCGTCCGGGGCGTCGGCAAGACCACTACCGCCCGCATCCTGGCCAAAGCGCTCAATTGCGTGAAGGGTCCTACAGCTGAACCCGACGGCACCTGCGATTCCTGCCGCGAAATTTCCGCCGGCAGCTCGCTCGACGTGCTTGAAATTGACGCCGCGTCGAACCGCGGCATCGATCAGATTCGTGAGCTGCGCGAGATGGTTCGTTACGCTCCAGCCTCCAGCCGCTACAAGGTCGTGATTTTGGACGAAGCGCATCAGCTCACCGACGAAGCTTCGAACGCACTGCTGAAAACACTGGAGGAGCCACCCGAGCGCGTTGTCTTCATACTGGCGACGACCCGTGCCGAAGATCTGGTAGAAACAATCAAGTCTCGCGCGCAGCTTTTTCAGTTCCGCGCGCTTTCATTCAAAGAGATCAGCGAAGAAATCGAACGCATCGCGCGCGAAGAAAAACTGACCATCGAGCCGGGCGCAGTGGCTGTCCTGGCGCGTGCCGCCGAAGGCAGCCTGCGCGACGGCCTTTCGCTTCTCGAGCAGGCAATCTCCTACAGCGGCGACGCCATCACCGATGAGCAAGTGCGCGAGTTGCTCGGCGTGGTTGCCGAAAGCGTGCTCGACAATCTCGTGGACGCCATCTCGCAGCAATCTGCGGAGCTGGCGCTGGGCCTAGTGCATCGGCTGATCGGCGACGGGCAAAATCTGCAACATTTCTGCCGCGAGGCGATTCGCCATTTTCGCAATCTGCTGGTCGCCCGCGTCTGCGGCCCCGAATCCGACTTGGTCGCCGCGCCGCAGGACGAACGTCCGCGCCTTGCGGAGCAGGCTGCGCGGTTTAGCGAGGAAGATCTCACGCGCTTCTTCAATACTTTGCTTGCGACCGATGCGGAACTTCGGCGCGCGCCCGACCCGCGGCTGCATTTGGAGCTAGGCCTGTTGAAATTGATCAACGCGCGCAGGCTTGCGCCGCTGGAAGAAGTGCTCGCCGAGCTGCGCGGCGAAGCGCGTAGGGTCAGCTCGACGGCAGGCTCTGCTTCGCGCGCCACGGCCTCGGCCGCTAACGCGCGATCCGTTTCCTCGGTGTCTGGTGTGGCCGTGCGGATGGCACCAGAATCGAATCCGTCCGGCTCTACCGGTTCCTCCGTTGTAAGGCCATCGAAGGCGGCGAGCGCGGAAGTGATTCAGCCGGCCAAGCCCAAGATATCCGAGCCGAGAATGTCTGAGATCAGAAGTTCTCCCGCGCCAATTCCGGCATCTCCGCCGCGTATGGTCGCACGCGCCGCGGAAGATTCGACAAACGGTCTTGCATCCGCGCAAGTCGAAGCGATCAAAGCGGCGCTGCAAGGCCAGAAATTTCTTTGGTCCATGCTAGATGCAGTGACACGCTGGGAAGTAGAGAACGGCGAGCTACGCCTTTTCTTCCCCACGGAAAGCCGCTCGCTCGCGGAAATGCTTCAGTCACGCGATCCGATGGAACGTTTGCGCACAGTGTTGAATCAAGTGGTGGGCCAGCCGCTGCGCGTCTGTGTTAAACTGGATTCCAGCCGGGCAGCAGCGCCAGCAGGACGCGGTTCGGACTTACGCGCCCGGTTGGAAGAGGATCCGATCGTTAGGGCGATGCTTGAAAAATTTGGCGGTCAGATTTCAAACGTCAAGCGCCCGGGCGAGGAAAACTGATGGAAGTCAAAGCTCTGCAACAGATGCTGTCGCAATTCCGCCAGGTGCAGGAAAAGCTGGAAAAGCAAATTGACGAGCTCTCCGTGGAAGCTTCGGCGGGCGGCGGCATGGTGACGGTGAAGATGAACGGCCAGAAGCAACTGACCGAAGTCCGCATCGAGCCGGATGTTTTCAAGAGTAAGGACCAGGAAATGCTGCAAGACCTGATCCAGGGCGCGGTGAATGAAGCTACGCGCCGAGTTGACGAAGAGCTTTCCAAGCAAGTGAAAGAAATCTCCGGCGGCCTGCCTGGCGTCGCGGGACTGAAAATTCCCGGGCTTTTCTAAGCGGGTCGGTGCCGCTACATCAGATGGCGCTGACTGGGTT
This sequence comes from Candidatus Acidiferrales bacterium, assembly GCA_035258265.1. GTDB lineage: Bacteria > Acidobacteriota > Terriglobia > Acidiferrales > UBA7541 > Palsa-295. Next base: position 943 of record DATEVZ010000100.1, on the reverse strand, counting down.
CTCCCGATTCTTTCCGATTGCTGGTACGATTCCCTTCTGTTCTAAATTGCATTCAATGAACGGAGTTCCATGCCCGATTTTGCTCCTTCCGTCACACGTTTAATTGACGAACTGAAACGATTGCCTGGTATCGGCCAGAAGACCGCGCAGCGGCTCGCGTTTTATTTGCTGCGCGTTGATCCGGAGCAGGCCTTCGCGCTTTCTGACGCTATCCGCGACGCAAAACAGAAAGTCCGCGAGTGTTCGATCTGCAACAACATCACCGACGCGGACCCCTGCCTGTTCTGCACCGGTGCGTCTCGCAGCAAGAAAACAATTTGCGTCGTGGAAGAAGCGACGAATATTCAAGCGGTGGAAAAGACGCGGCAGTTTGACGGTTTGTATCACGTACTGGGCGGAGCGCTTTCGCCGCTGCAAGGCATCGGCCCTGATCAATTGAAGATCAAGAGTCTGATCGAGCGGCTGAAAGGCGGCACGGTGGAGGAAATTATTGTCGCCACCAGCCCGACGGCGGAAGGCGAGGCGACCGCGGTTTACCTGTCGAAGCTCATCAAGCCGCTTGGAGTACACGTCACACGCATCGCCATGGGCATTCCGGTTGGCTCCGATCTGGAATACGCCGATGAAGTGACCATGAGCAAAGCCATGGAAGGCCGGCGCGACCTTTAGCAAGCGCCGAAGCGCCTCGAAGAGACATCGCCGCGATTCGCGTATCGCCTGCACCTACATCTCAGCTCTTAGCTAGTCCTGTTTTGTTTCGCTCTTATGATGAAGATCTAAGCCAAAGGAGGGATGCTCTTTGGTTCCGGTGATCTTGATGGGCACCTCGGACCCGCCATTCTTGCCCTTGAAGAACGGGTCGACAGCTTTCATGAAAAATGATTTCGCGCCCGTCATGGTCTGCGATAGCTTGGCCTGCATCTGCAATTTCCCGTGAAAATCC
>DATEVZ010000099.1:0-26110 GCA_035258265.1 Candidatus Acidiferrales bacterium | reverse complement strand
GGCGTAATGGCCCAGCCCTACTGGTGGGATGAGCAATGGACCATTTCAGTGGCGCACACCGAAGCGGACATCGACCAGCACATAGCGACGTTCGCTGAAATCGCCCCGGCTCTGGCGAAAGCGCAAAAAGAGCCGCACGTCGCCGCCAGCGCCGGCCACTGAGTCTGCGGCTGAAGACGTCCGGGCTTCCGCATCAAGACTGCCCGGGCGTTTTCGGCTCAAGTTTCGAAATCCGTGAGGAGTTTCCTTGCCCGACCCAGTCGCGTCAACCATCGAAACGGTGCACCTCAAGCGTTCACTGGGCCGCTGGGATTTGGTCGCACTCTTTGTCGTCGCGGTATTCAATCTCAACGTCGTCCCCAGCATTGCCGCAAACGGCGGCGTCACGATCTGGCTTTGGCTGATTTCATTGCTGCTGTTTTTCTGGCCGCAGGGAATTGCCGTGATTGAGCTTGCTCATCGTTATCCCGGCGAGGGTGGAGTTTATTTGTGGGCCAAGGAAGTTTTCGGCGATTTTCACGGTTTTCTTTCCGGCTGGTGCTATTGGACTAACAATATGATGTACGTGCCCACGGTGATGCTCTATTTCGTCGGTGTTTCCGTATTCGTTCTGGGGCCAGGGCACCAAACGCTTGCCGACAATAGAGCATTCACAGTGATCGCGTCGCTGGGTCTGATGGCGCTGCTCGTAATTCTGAACATCGTCGGCCTTGGCGTTGGAAAGTGGATCAACAATCTCGGCGGAATCGGTACGGGAGTTGCTGCGTCTGTTCTGATCGGTCTCGGTTTGATCATGTACTTTCGTTTTGGCACCGCGGTTACCGCCGCCGACTTTCGTATCCCGGCGAATCCGCGTTTCCTGCTGAATTCCTTTGGCGTGATTTGCTTTGGATTGGTGGGCCTGGAGCTAGCCTCCGTAATGGGCGACGAAATCAAGGACCCGCAGAAGACTTTGCCCGGCGCCGTCGCATGGGGCGGCGTGCTTTCCGGCGTTATGTACATAGCGACGACGCTCACGCTGCTGATCGCCGTCAGCAAGAACGAGATCAACGTCTTGCAGGGAATCGTGCAAGCAGTAAGTCACATGGCCGCGCGCGTGAATGCCGCATGGATCGTAGCGCCTTTCGCGTTGATGCTGAGCATTTCCATCGCTGGAATCGGTTCCGCGTGGCTCGCGGGTTCGGCGCGCATTCCCTTCGTCGCCGGCCTCGATTCCTACATGCCAAGTTGGCTCGGAAAAACCCACCCGCGCTACGCTACGCCCTACGCGGCGCTGATCGTGCAGGGAGTTGTCTCCGGCATCCTGGTGCTGGTGAATTCTTTCGGTTCAGGCGTGCAAGAAACGTTTCAGCGCCTGTTGTCCCTCGCAGTCGTGCTACAGCTGATTCCCTTTGTGTATATGTTCGGCGCGCTGCTCAAAATCGCCGCGAGCCCAGAAGGCGGACGTGGACTCTACAGCAAATCCACTTTGTACCTGGCGGGGACGAGCGGATTGGTCACCACGATTCTAGGAATCGCGCTGGCTTTTTTCCCCGCGCAGCAAATCAGCTCGTTGCTGTCCTATGAGACGTGGATGTTCGGCGGCACAGCATTTTTCGTCGGTCTCGCGGTATTCTTTTTCTATGTGTACGGCCGGCGCAAAGTGCCGCAAGCCGCCGCAAGCCGCATATAATCGTTGGTTGCAGCAGGAGGTTCCGTGGCAAGCAAGGCCAAAGCAATTCATGGAAAGGGTTCCAAACCGAAGGTCGCAGTCCGCAAATACAAAATGTATATCAATGGCGAGTTTGTCGAGAGCCATCGCGGAACTGTTTTTCCCGTGTATGACCCGTCAACCGAAGAGATCATTGCGGAGGTCCCTGAGGCGGACGAAAAGGATGTCGATCGCGCTGTAGCCGCCGCCAAAACTGCATTCGACTCCGGTGCTTGGCCGCAAACCACAGCACAAGACCGGGGCCGCATGCTTTTTCGCATAGCGGAACGCATTCGCAAAGAAACACCACATCTGGCTGAACTGGAAGCGCGCAATTCGGGTAAGCCGATTGTCGAAGCCGAATACGATATGGCCGATGCCGCAACCTGCTTCGAATATTACGGCGGAATGGCTACGAAAGTTCTCGGTCACGTAAATCCGGTGCCAGACAACGCACTCAGCCTTTCGTTGCGCGAACCGATCGGCGTGGCGGCACAGATTATCCCCTGGAACTATCCTCTGTTGATGGCGGCGTGGAAACTGGCTCCCGCAATTGCCGCGGGTTGCACGTGCGTTTTGAAACCTGCGGAGCAGACTCCACTCACAGCGCTCGAATTCGCGGGCTATCTTGCGGACGCGGGGTTGCCGCCAGGCGTCGTCAACATCATCACGGGATTCGGCGAAGCCGCCGGAGCCCCGCTGGTAAAGCATCCCGAAGTGAACAAAGTCGCCTTCACCGGCAGCGGCGCGGTAGGGAAGGCCATCGTGAAACTGGCTGCGGATTCGCTGAAGCGCGTAACTCTAGAGCTCGGGGGGAAGTCGCCGAACATATTTTTTGCCGACGCTGATTTCGAATCCGCAATTGACGGCGCGCTCTTCGGCGTTTTCATCAATCAAGGCGAAGTCTGCTCCGCTGGCAGTCGCATTCTTGTCGAAAGAACAATTTACTCAAAATTTGTGGACGCCATGAGCGCCAAGGCCAAGACAATTCGCCTCGGCCCACCGCTCGATCGCCAAACCAAAATGGGACCGCTCGTCAGCAAAGAGCAATTCGACCGCGTCAGCGCGTATCAGGCCGTGGGTAAAAAAGAAGCCAAAGTCGCTGCGGGTGGTGGGCGGCCATCCAATCTGCCGCGCGGCTACTACGTCGAGCCGACGATTTTCTATGACGTTGACAACACCGCCCGTATCGCGCGCGAGGAAATTTTCGGCCCCGTCGCTACCGTGATCCCATTTGCCAATGAAGCCGATGCCATTCGCATCGCGAACGATACTCCGTACGGCCTCGCCGCCGCCGTTTGGTCGCGCGACATTTTCAAGGCCTTCCGCGTTGTGAAAGCGCTGCGCGCCGGAATTGTTTGGGTGAATCACATGCAGCCCACTTACGTCGAAGCGCCGTGGGGCGGCTACAAGCAATCAGGATTTGGGCGCGAGCTGGGTCCCTGGGGAATCGAAGAATATCTCGAGACCAAGCAAGTGCACATCAATCTCAACGAACAGCCGATTGGGTGGTACTGAAATGTCCACAATTCAACTTCGTACTTCAATTCCAGGCCCCAAGTCTCAGGAACTTATGCGGCGTCGTCAGACGGCTGTGGCGCGTGGCGTTTCGCACGCGACGCCGATTTTTGCCGCGCGCGCAGAAGGCGCGATTCTCGAGGACGTGGACGGCAATCGCTTCCTCGACTTTGCCGGCGGCATCGGCGTGGTCAACGCTGGCCATCGCGCGCCGCGCGTGGTCGCTGCCATTCGCGAACAGCTCGACGCATTCATTCACACGTGTTTCAGCGTAGCGCCCTACGAAAAATACATTGCGCTGGCGGAGAAACTCAATTCACTCGTTCCCGGCGCGTTTGCGAAGAAAAGCGTTCTCGTGAATAGCGGCGCTGAAGCGATCGAAAACGCCGTAAAAATTGCGCGCGCTTACACGCGCAGACCGGCCATTATTTGTTTTGAGGACGCGTTTCATGGCCGCACGATGCTGACCATGTCCTTGACCAGCAAGACGCATCCCTACAAGGCTGGTTTCGAGCCGTTTGCCACGGACGTTTATCGCATCCCTTACGCCTATTGCTATCGCTGCTCGTACTCCTTGCAGTATCCGTCTTGCAACGTCTTCTGCGCGCAACATCTCGAAGATACGTTCAAGCGCGTGGTAGCTTCCGAAGCTGTCGCAGCCGTCGTCGTCGAGCCGGTGCTCGGCGAAGGCGGGTTCGTGGCGCCACCGCGCGAATTCTTCGCCATCCTTCAGGAAACCTGCAAACGCCACGGTATTCTTTTTATCGCCGACGAAGTGCAAAGTGGCTTCGGACGGACGGGAACGATGTTCGCGTCGGAGTATTACGGCATTACGCCAGATATTCTCGTAAGCGCAAAATCCATCGCGGCGGGAATGCCGCTGGCGGCCGTGACGGGCCGCGCGGAAGTTATGGATGCGCCGGCGCTCGGTGGCCTTGGGGGCACCTACGGAGGCAATCCGCTTGCGTGCGCCGCCGCCCTTGCCGCAATCGAAACACTTGAACGGGAAAATCTTCCCGAGCGGGCAGAGAAACTTGGGCAACGCTTTGACGCTCGCGCTCGCGATTGGAAGAAGCGCTGGCCGCTCATCGGGGACGTGCGCGGCTTGGGAGCCATGCGCGCCTTGGAGCTAGTTCGCTCCCGCGATACACGCGAACCGGCCAAAGAAGAAGCAGATGAAGTGCTTCGCCATTGCCGGGAACATGGTTTGATCCTCCTGTCTGCGGGCAGTTACGGCAATGTGTTGCGCTTGCTGGTGCCTTTGGTCATCACCGAGGATCAATTCGACGAAGGCTTAGATGTCCTGGAATCCTCGCTCGCAACTGTCGCCGAGTCGCAAATGGAAGCCGCTCGGCGCCACGCGTGACCCGCTCAGTCGGGGCCTGCATGCGGGAATCGAACTGTGCGGTCCGCTACGGAAAAACAAGGCCTAATTCCCATCAGCCTTCGGGAAAAGCAGCGACGCAGCCACCGTAACGCCAAGAATTCCGGCAATCACGCCGAGTGAAATCAGAGAAGGAATCGGCATCCGCTCGCTTAGCGTCATTTTCGCGCCCACAAAAACAAGTATGGCCGCCAGTCCCTGATGCAAGAATCGGAACCGCGGAAGGACGCCCGCGAGAGCAAAATACAGAGCGCGCAATCCGAGAATCGCGAACACGTTTGACGAATAAACGATGAAAGTATTGCGCGTTATGGCCAGAACGGCCGGCACCGAGTCCACTGCGAAAATGATATCCATGGCTTCTACGGCAACAAGCGCCAAGAACAGCGGTGTGGCGCTCCATTTTCCGCTACGCTTCACAAGAAAGCGCTCGCCGTCGTAGTCGTCAACCACTGGCATGATCCGGCGTGCGGTGCGCACCAGCCAGTTTCGTTCTGGATGCAGGGTACGTTTGACTGGCAGAAACATCCGCAGTCCTGTCAGTAACAAAAGCGCGCCGAAAACGTATAGGACCGCATGAAACGCCTGAAGCAACTCGACGCCTGCCAGCACGAAAGCAGCACGCATCACTAAAGCGCCAAGTACGCCGAGGAACAGGACCCGGTGCTGTGACTTCGCCGGGACGCGGAACGCCTCGAAGATCACCAGAAACACAAAAATATTGTCCACGCTGAGTGATTTTTCAACGACATATCCCGTGAGAAATTCCAGACCTGCCTGTGGTCCCAGCGCAAAGCGTACCCACAGGTTAAAAATCAATGAAACCGAAATCCATGCGGCGCTTTCGAGCAGCGCTTCCTTCGTGCTGATAGTGTGCGCTTTTCGGTGAAACACGCCCAGGTCCACGATCAGCGCGACGGCGGTTACGATCACGAAGACTGCCCAGATGTGCAGGGGTGTTCCTAGCATTTCAGTGTTAGAACTCACGAGGCGAGCCCAGTCTAACCGGCTAGCCCCTGCGAACGAAGCACGTTATTGCGACGGCAACCATACTTAGTTGTTGCAGCGTTGGTGTGGATGCCGGATAATTCCGCACTGAGTAGTGCCATTTTGGGCCGCCCTGACGGCTTTTCCGTGATTAATTGTCCTCACTGCAGCACGGTTAACCCCGATTTCGCAGAGTCCTGCTCACGCTGCGGGACGCCCATGCCATTGGGGGAGTCTGAAACCATTCAGATGGTGGACGCCACCGTCATCGCTCCGGGGAGCGATTTCGGACCACGCTACCGAATTGACGCGCTCCTTGGCCAGGGCGGCATGGGCCGAGTTTACAAGGCCTACGACAAGGAACTCGATCGCACCGTTGCGATCAAAGTCGTCCGCGAAGGCGCCATCGGCCAGGCCGATGCCCTAAAGCGCTTCAAACAAGAGTTAGTCCTCGCCAGTAAAATTTCCCACAAAAATATCCTGCGCATCCACGACATGGGCGATGTCGGCGGCCTGCGCTTCATCTCCATGGCCTTCGTCGAGGGCCAGGACCTGCAGCACATCATCCACGACAATCCGAAGATGCCGCTGGACCGCATATTGAACTTCGCGCGCCAGATTGCGGAAGCCCTTGCCGCCGCCCACGCTGAAGGCGTCGTCCATCGCGATCTCAAGCCGCAAAACCTGTTGGTCGACAAGAACGACCAGATTTTCGTGTGCGATTTCGGTCTAGCGAAGTCATTCGAAGAAGGCGCGATTGGCATGACGCGCACCGGCGCTTTCCTTGGTACCCCTCGCTACATGTCGCCGGAGCAAGTGGAAGGCAAGCCGGCCGATAACCGCGCCGATCTCTATTCGTACGGCCTGATTCTCTACGAAATGGTGACGGGTGACGTTCCGTTCACCGGCGAATCCACGCTCAAGGTGATGTATCAGCGGATTCAGGAAAAGCCCAAGAGCCCGAAGCTGATCAAGCCAGATCTTCCGAATTGGCTGGTGCGAATCATCATGCGGTGTCTGGAACGCAACCCGGACGATCGCTATCAGAATGCTTATGAAATTCTCGCTGACCTGCAGGCATCGCAGTCCGGCAATAGCGTTTCGCGCGCTGGCATGTCGCGAATCGGCTCCGGTTCTCAGAGCGTGGTTATTCAGATTCCGGAATTCGCCAGCCGCCGATGGGTTTGGGTCGTGGCCGGAGTCGTTGCCCTGCTCGCCATCCTGTTCGCGATACCACCGATAAGGCATTTGATCCCGGGTTTTCGTCCGGAGCAGACTGGTTCCGCGACTTCTGGGATACCGCCGCTTTCCAGCGGCAGGTATGTCGCAGTCTTGCCGCTCCAAGTTCTGGGAGACCAATCTCAACTGGGTTTTCTGGCCCAAGGTATTGAGGAAGCGCTTTCCGCCAAGCTATTTCAATTGAAGGGCGTTCGGGTTACTTCGGGGGACGCCGCCGACAAAGCCGATCAAAAACAATCGCTGGACAAAATTGCACGGAATCTTGGGGCAAACATGCTGGTTCAAGGCATGATTCAGGGTAATGGCGAAAAAATTCGCATCATCATAAATCTGGAGAACGTAGCCGAAGGGAAGCGTGTCTGGAGCCAGCAATTTGATGGCGTCGCGGCCGACCTTTTCACCCTGGAGGATCAGATTTACAGCCAACTGGTTTCCGCGATGGATGTCACACCCACCACCGAAGAAACCGCCAAAGCAGAGGCCCGGCCGACGGATAACATTGCCGCCTACGATCTGTATTTGCGCGGCCGTAACGCAATCCGCGGCCACGAAGAAAAGAACGTGGAAACGGCGCTCGATTACTTCAATCAAGCTCTGAAGCAGGACCCCAGATTCGCGCTGGCTTACACCGGTCTTGCCGACGCCAGTCTAAGAATGTACGACCTCAAGAAGGACAGCTTCTGGACTCAAAAGGCACTTTCCGCGGCACAGCAAGCCCAACAACTCAACGACAAGCTTCCAGAAGTTCACTCGACGCTCGGAAGCGTCTATAGCGCGACCGGTAAATACGCCGAAGCGGTTGCGGAGCTGCGACGCGCTATTTCGCTTGCGCCGAATTCAGATGAAGCTTACCGGCGGCTGGGAAGCGCCTACATGAATAGTGGGCAAGGGAAGCAAGGCATCGAGGCCTTCCAGAAGGCCGTGGAACTGAATCCGTATTTTTGGCAAAACCAAAATCTTCTCGGCGATGCTTACCTTCAAACGGCGGATTATCCAAAAGCTCTGGACGCGTTTAAACAGATCACAGTCTTGGAACCCGATATAGATGCGGGCTTCGAGAATATGGGCAACGTCTACTTGACTCAGGGGAAATATGAGGAAAGCATCCCTTATTTCCAGAAAGCCCTTCAGATAGAGCCGTACTTTTCGACCTATTCAAATCTTGGTACGGCCTACTTCTTCCTGAAGCAATACCCGAACGCCGTCGGAATGTTCGAGAAAGCCGTTGCGCTAAACCCCAATGACACGGCCATGGTTGTGAATCTGGCCGATGCCTATCGTTATGCTGGCCAGCAGGATAAAGCCCGCAATACCTACCAGCAGGCTATTTCCGTAGGTTTTAAGGGATTGCAAACAAATCCTAAGGATGCGGAGATCATGGCCCAGGTGGCGCTGTCATACGCGAAAATGGGCAATTCGGCTCAGGCGCAGGATTTCATAAAACGAGCGCGCGCTGAGGATGTGAACAACGTGAACTACGTTTACGATGACGCGGTTATCAAAGCATTGTCTGGCAAGACGGCCGAGGCACTAAGGTCCCTGCAAGAGGCTCTGGAGAAACACTATCCCGCCGAGTTTGCCGCAGGTGATCCAGAATTGAATAGTTTGCGGAGGGAACCTCAGTTTTCCGCGCTGCTCAAGAAGTATTCCGCGAAGTAGCCCTAGAGTGGACCAGCCACTTGACGGAAGGGAAGGTCACATCCCCGCTGGATTTGAGGATATTCGTGCGACTGAAGCGCCGGTAGTAGTTAACTGAGGCAGAAGGTTACGATACGGCAAGCAACTCCACATCTACAACTGAAAAGGCGTTCCGCCGGTTGACGGAACGCCTTAGATCAAGATCGACATTGACTCCAGAACTCCCGTCCCGCAGCGCAATGCAATTACGCTGAGAGTTCGCGTGGCACGCTGGAAGTCTGATTCATCAGCCGCTTTCTCGCGAAAGCCAGCAACGAAATCAGCCCGGCGAATAGCAGCAACGCTGAACTCGGCTCAGGGGCAACCACGGTTGACACCCCTGTGCAATCTCCAGCGGCTGTGCAAGGTGCGATGGATCCTCCGCTGAAGACGAACTCAATGTCAGTCGCTTGGTTGACGGCCGGTTCCTGCACCGAACAGTTGAGGAATACGTTCGAAGTACAAGTGTAACTGTCACCCGAGATAAACGGAAATTCGACGTAGAGGGTCGTCAACGCGTTCACGCCGTCCCACACATAATTTGCCACTATGTTGTTGGAAGGGATGAACAGCGGATTGCCGGCGGAGTTTGTCGAGAAGCAACTATAGTTGGCGCCCTCAGATGGAGGGCACGTCGGATCAGGGAACTTGTTCACCTTTACCGTCGGATCGCTTCCCCCATCGGCGTGTGCAACAACTGCGCTACAACCAAGCAGAACAACCAAACCCAGAATTCGTGTGAATTTCACCCGCGCACCTCCGCGCAATTACAACGACGGTATCCCAGCACGTCTAAGGCCAGAGTTGGCTATTTCCATCTACCATAACTCATGTATTTGTAATACGCATTACTGCGGTCCCTGCCCCGTTTTTCTCAACGTGCAACACTTTGCACAAGTACGCCCTTCTCCTATCTATATGTGCCATATGGGCATGCACTTAACCGTGGATCTTAGCGACGATTCGCCTTTTCATCACCCATGCGATGATCACGGTCTGGTCGCCTACGCTTACTTTCCGTGTAGAATCGGGTCGCCAGAACCCACAAACTTGAAGCTCACGTCAGCGGATATCCGGCAAGCTCTTCAGACGGCCACAGCAGGCGTCTTGGCCATGTACCTTTCCCGGTTTCTGGGGCTACCAGAGGGCTACTGGGCAGCCATCACAGCAATGATTGTGCTCCAAGCCAGCCTGGGCGCAGCAATCAAGGAATCCTGGATTCGCGTCGCGGCCACCGCCATCGGAGCTGCGCTGGCAATGCCGTGCGTCGCGCTCTTTGGGCAAAGCCTCATTGTGTTTGGCGTGGCGGTATTCGTCACTGTCGTCTTGTGTTCGCTGCTGCGTCTCCAGGTCGGATTGCGGGTAGCGGCCACGACGGTTGCAATCATTGTGCTGATCTCCCATCCCGGGCGCCCCTGGGCTCCCGGAATTCATCGTTTTCTGGAAGTGTCGCTTGGCATCATCGTGGCACTGGCAGTCGCCAAAGTCATGTGGCCCTCTTCAGCGCTTGAAAACCTCCAGTTCGGTCTCGCAGAAGCTTACCTAGAACTGAACTCTTTGTTCGCCGCCCTGATGGCGCGTTACCGCGGCGAATCCTTCGAAAACATCGAACATTTGCGGCGGGAGCTAAATACCACGATGCGTCACAACGAGGATCTCGAGGAGCAGGCCATGTACGAAAAAGCACTCGGTCCAAGGAAACCCCCAAGACTGGCCGCGTTGACGGCGCACGCAGAGCGAATTATCCGGTCGATTGACGCGCTGGACGTGGCCACCACAGGATCGGTCAAGAATGATCTGCCTGCGAAAATTGATCCCGAGCTTAGTGAGCTATCCGGTGGAGTTGAGCAGTGTCTGAGCCGAATTTCGGAGGAGATATTGGCTAAACGTTTCGTGCAATCAACGGGGACTGACTTGCCACGCGCAATGCAATCTCTTGACGGCAAGATCGCAAAGCTCCGCGAGGCTGGGGCTCTGGAGGATGTTCCGCTGCCAGAGCTTATTCGAATGGATGCAATGTGCTTGGCCCTGAGAAGCATAGCCACCGCACTGGCGGAAACACAGGCGGCCGCTCGCGCCGCCGAAGAGTAAGCCCACCGAGAGAGCAATGATAGCCTCGGTGGGAACGCCCAAGCATTTGCGGCTATTTCGAACCAATCGCCTCAAGCGGGAGCTCTTCCTGTTTTCATTAACCCCATTTATTTTTGCAATCACTTCGCAGGGACATTCCATGCTAGCCTGAAGCGTCATGAACACCTCATCGATTTTGGCTCTGGCATTTTGCATCGGCGTAATTGCAGGTCTGCGCTCGCTTACTGCCCCGGCCGTGGTCTGTTGGGCTGCTCATTTCGGATGGATTAATCTTCACGGGTCGCGACTTTCGTTCATGGCGGCTACCGCGACCGCAGTGATCTTCACCATTCTTGCGCTGGTCGAGTTGGCTACCGACAAGCACCCGGATGCGCCCATTCGTACAACTCTGGGGTTGCTGACCGCTCGGGTGGTGTTAGGAGCGCTTTCCGGGGCGGCTCTGGGCGTCGCGAGTCAATCGCTCGCGCTCGGCGCGCTATTCGGCGCGATCGGGGCTATTCTGGGAGCGTTTGGCGGACACGGACTTCGCGACAAAATCGTCCGCGCACTGCACTTGCGGGACGTTTGGATCGCTCCGCTGGAAGACGTGATCGCGATCGCCGGTGGCCTGCTAATTGTTTACAGGTTCTAACTTCCGCAGGACGGGAATCCTCGCCTGACGTAGCACGTGCTCCACTATGTTGTTTTGCAGCCGGGAAGCGTCGTATTCAATGTGCAGTTGATTTGTCTTTTCATCGAGATGAAATCCGCGCAGGCCGTAGGTGTTCGCAAACTCACCCAACGCGCGGAATTGTTCGGGCTTAAGACGGTCTTGGAGTTCGTACGTGACGGTCATCTGTGTCATGCGCGCGATTATATCAGGTCGAGCGCCGCGCATTCACGCAACAGCTCACAAATTTGCATGGCGCAGTCGCAACGCATTCATGATTACCGACACGGAGCTGAACGTCATTGCAGCGCTCGCCAGAACCGGGCTAAGCAATAATCCAAGAACTGGATACAGCACGCCTGCCGCGATAGGTACGCCCAGCGCGTTGTAAGCAAAAGCAAAAAATAGATTCTGCCGAATGTTGCGCATCGTCGCCCGACTGAGCGCTCGGGCGCGCGCAACCCCGCGAAGGTCACCTTGCAGCAACGTGATTCCTGCACTCGCAATTGCCACGTCGGTGCCTGTTCCCATGGCGATTCCCACATCCGCTTGCGAAAGCGCAGGCGCATCATTCACACCGTCGCCGGCCATGGCCACGACGTGCCCCCCAGTCTGCAGCTTCTCTATGACGTCAGCTTTTTGGCCGGGCAGCACTCCAGCAAAAACTTTGTCGATCCCCAGCTTGCGTGCCACGACTTCCGCTGTGGCGCGGCTGTCGCCCGTGAGCATCACAACCTGCATTCCGTCCTTGTGTAGGCGCTCAATAGCTTCCTGCGTGGTGGCTTTGATCGGATCCGACACGCCGACTAAGCCAATCGCGCGCCCTTCGCTTGCGACAAACATCGCGGTTTGACCATCTGTCTCCATTTGCCGGGCCTTCTCTTCCAGTTGCGCCATGGGAATATTTAATTCCGCGAACAACGCACGATTTCCTAGAGCCGCGGCGTGCTCCTCCACTTCGCCCGTGACGCCTTTTCCAGTTCGCGACTGAAATTCGCGAATCCCGGCCAAAGCGATGCAGCGTTCTTTCGCGCCGGCAAGGATCGCGGCGGCCAGCGGATGCTCGCTCGCGCGTTCGAGTGTTGCGGCGATGCGCAACACGTGTTGTTCGCTTGATCCTTGCGCTGCGACTACCGTCACCACCCGCGGAAGGCCCTCCGTCAGCGTACCAGTCTTGTCCACCACGACCGTATCCACGTTCTCCAGAATCTCGAGCGCTTCCGCATCCTTCACCAAGATTCCGGCCAGCGCACCGCGTCCAGTGCCCACCATGATCGCCATCGGAGTCGCCAGGCCCAAGGCGCAAGGGCAGGCGATAATCAGGACCGCAACCGCATTCAGCAAAGCGTGTGCCATCCGGGGCTGCGGTCCAAACAGAGCCCAGGCAACAAATGTCAGTACCGCGACCAGCATCACGGCTGGAACAAAATATCCAGCCACGCGGTCCGCGAGTTTTTGCACCGGTGCGCGGCTGCGCTGCGCCTCACTCACCATCCGCACGATCTGCGCCAGCAAGGTTTCGCTTCCCACGCGCTCTACACGCATGACGAAGCTCCCCGTACTATTCACTGTGCCGCCGATCACTCGCGCGCCGGCACTTTTCTCAACAGGGATTGGTTCGCCGGTCATAAGCGATTCGTCCACGGAACTTTCGCCATCGATGACGACACCATCCACCGGCACTCTTTCACCCGGCCGCACGCGCACCATGTCTCCAGGCTGCATGTGTTCGACGGGTACATCGATCTCCGTGCCATCGCCGCGCACCAGCCGTGCACTTTTTGGTGACAATTGCAGCAGCGCCCGAATGGCGGCGGACGTCCTGCTGCGGGCATGCAATTCGAGGACTTGCCCGAGCAGAACCAGGGTTGTAATCGCTGCCGCAGCCTCGAAGTAAACCGGCACCTCGCCATTCATCCCGCGAAACGTCGCTGGAAATATCTGCGGAAACAACACTGCAATGACGCTGTACAGAAACGCCGTTCCGGTTCCCAGCGCGATCAGCGTGAACATATTCAGGCTGCGATTAACCAGCGACGCCCAGCCGCGCTCGAAGAACGGCCAGCCGCCCCAAAGGACAGCCGGTGTGGCCAAAGCGAATTCGATCCAGCCAATCGCGCGCGTGGATAAAAAGTGCCGCCAGGGCTGGTCGGGAATCAGGTCAGACATTCCCAGCACAATAACCGGAATCGTCAACGCCACGCTTACCCAGAATCGCCTCGTCATCGATACGAGTTCCGGGTTTTCCTCTTCGGCCACAGTGGCAGTCCGCGGTTCGAGCGCCATTCCGCAGGTCGGGCATGATCCTGGCTCGGACCGCATAATCTCGGGATGCATCGGACAGGTGTACTCGACGCGCGTCTCGCCAACCGCTGGCAGCGACCGCTCCAGCGCCATCCCGCATTTCGGACATGCTCCTGGGCTGTCTTGGTGAACCTCTGGATCCATCGGGCAGGTATAATCATTCCCCGAAGCCACCGGTTTGGTGCGGGAGGATTCAAGCGCACGCGCCTTTTCTGTCGCAATGATCGGCGTTCGCACCGCAACCGAAGCGGCTCCAGCGCGGTCGGCAGAGAGCATCCCCGCGGCGCTTTTCACGCCGCCCAATTGCACCAGTGCAGCGTCATGATTCATCTCGACGGGCACCCTCGTATTCAAATACCTCTCCGGCTCCGCGCGAAACTTGTTCGCGCAACCGGCGCAGCAAAAATAAAATGTCTTACCGGAATGCTCCACGCGCGTCACTGACCGCTCAGGGTCCACCGTCATTCCACAAACTGGATCACGTTCCACTGTTTTCGCCTCCTTTCACCGCTTCTCATTCAGTCACTTTTCATCGCGCATGCGTGTAAATCAATTTCATCAGTTCGTCGTAAGTAGCTTCGGCCTCTGCTGGATGGCCATTGCGTATGGCCTGCGAGACGCAGTGCCGCAGGTGATTGCGCATCAACCCGCGCCCCACAGCGCGCAACGCCTCCTGCACCGAGGAGATCTGCACCATGATGTCCGGGCAATAGCGATCTTCCTCCACCATGCGTGCCAACCCCCGCACCTGTCCCTCGATCCGCTTCAACCTCTTCAAATTCGACGACTTGATTTCGAGGCTCACCCCAGCCGCTTTTCGCGGACCGCTGTGCAATTCGCATCCACAAGCAGCCCTATGATCGTTAAGGGCGTCAACGTGGCGCCGGCGGCCCGCCGGTCGTTTGGAAGCTGGGACCTTTACAGAGTCCATAGCCAGATACCCCCTGGGGGTATCATGCAATGACCTATCACGATTGTCAACTGACGACACCAGAGGCATAAGCAAGACGAGCACAGCGTAGAAAGCTTTTTTGTACTAATGCGTGGGAGAGGGTTGTAGCGGCAGTCTTCAGACCGACAGCGGTCGCGGCCGTGCCAAGCACCACTTCGCAGCCGGGGCCGTCAAAACTCCACGAACGCCGCGAAAATCAGAACCATTACTTCGCGTCCAAGAGAGAATCGATGTATGTCGTCATCTCCGAGCCAGTCCATTCCTGCGGCCCCACAATTTTCCGGTCTACGCGCCCCTTCCGGTCGATCACGTACGTATCCGGATACATCGTCGTGCCGTACAACAAGGGAATCTGCTTCGAAGTATCGCGATAGGTAGGAAAATTAATCTGATACGCCTTGAGGAAATCGTCGTAGGCCTGCTGATCTTCGTCCAGACTGACGCCCAGCACCAACCCACCGCGCGGCGCAATCTGCCGTTGCAATTGGATCAGCGACGGGGTTTCATCCACGCAAGGCGGACACCACGTGGCCCAAAAATTCAGCAATATTACTTTGCCCCGAAGATCGGATAGGTGCGCCGGCTTGCCATCCAGTATAAGCGCGAAGTCCTTCGCCGGAGTTCCGCGCATGCTCGCTTCGCCCTGGCGATAGTCGGGATGTGCAAAAAGAAAGAGCAGGCCCACGATGAACGCGAGCACGAGCCCAGTATTCAGTTTCCGTACCAATCCTTTGTCCAAGCACTCTATAATAAAGGCATCCGCGAACCGAAAGCGAGCAGTTTACCGGGCTCGCAGCCGTTCGATTGAGTTCATCGCGGGAGATCGAACATGAATAGCGAAACGAAGACCGAAGCAAACGTCCAACGAGCCGTCCCGTTTTTTCGGGTGTCGAACATCGAAAAATCCCTTCGCTACTATGTGGATGGCCTCGGCTTCCAGATGACCAACAAATGGATTGATGAAGGCAAACTGCGCTGGTGCTGGCTGCAGCTCGGCGGCGCGGCCCTCATGCTGCAAGAATTCCGTAAGGAAGGGCATGATTCCTCGGTGCCCGCGGCGAAAGTAGGCGAGGGCGTTTCGATTTGCTTTCAGTGCAACGACGCTCTGGCGATTTATCGAAGTGCCACCTCCCGTGGCATCGACGCGTCCGAACCGTTTGTTGGAAATGGGATGTGGGTGACGCCACTTTCGGATCCGGACGGGTACAAAATCGAGTTCGAGAGCCCGACGAGCGTCCCGGAGGAAACCAAGCTGTCAGAGTGGCAAGGCTAAAGCGAATTACGGATTTCCAGCAGAGCCGTCCGTTAGCGAGCAAGCAAATCGCTCGCGCGTGGTTACCTCGCACAGAAATCATGGTCTCCGCCATCATTCCGGCTCGCAATGAAGAAGCGTCCAGCGCGCGCGCCGTCGAGTCCGTCGCCGCGCAGCCCGAAATCGAAGAAGTAATCGTCGTCAATGATCAGTCTACGGATAACACCGCCGCTATCTTAGCGGAGCTTGCCGTACGCATCCCGAAATTGAAAATCCTGAACACAGACACGCTTCCGCCTGGCTGGGTCGGCAAGAATTATGCCGTCGCAATGGGCGCCGCTGCGGCGCGGGGCGATTGGCTGCTGTTCACCGACGCGGACACCGATCACATGCCCGGTTCCACGCGCAGGGCATTAAACGACGCGGTGGAGCGCAACGCGGTCCTGGTCTCCTATTCACCCGAGCAGGAATTAGGCTCCTTCTCAGAGCGCGCTCTCATTCCGTTCGTCTACTGCCGGCTCGGCGCGAAATTTTCCTACTCGCAAGTGAACGACCCAGCTCGGCCGGAAGCCGCGGCCAACGGCCAATTCTTAATGGTCCTGCGCGACGCCTACGAACACGTCGGCGGGCACACCGCTATTGCCGGCGAGATTCTCGAAGACGTCGCACTTGCGCGCCGCATGAAGCACGCCGGATACGCGATCTATTTCACGGCTCCGATGGGCATCGTACGCACGCGCATGTATCGCAGCTTTCCCGCCCTGTGGCAGGGCTGGACTAAGAATCTCTATCCGCTGATCGGCGGCAACCTCCCCTCGTTGCTTATCGAGCTTTCTGAGGTCCTGCCCTGGCTGGAGTTCGGCCTTCTGCTTATCGTCTGGGCTGCCCTGCTGCGAACGCGGGCCGACGCACCGTGGTTCTTCGTGCTATTCGTGTTTATCGCGCTTCTGGGGCGCAGCGTTCGCTACGGCGCGGACCTTTATAAGAATCTCTACCCCTTTTCATTCATCAAATACTACGTTGCGGGTGTATGTCTATACACCGCTGCCCTGATCGCTTCCTGGTGGAAGAACACGCGCGGCCAGGTCTTCTGGAAGGGAAGAAGCTATCCTGCGAAAGTTCATCCGCGCGCTTAGCAGGGAGGATCAAAGCACCACAGAAAAACGCAGATGAACACTGATAAGATCAACGGGAAAGTAAACGCAACGGAAGCCAGCTGGCCTTTCACTCAGGCGTGCCCATAGCGTTTGTTTGTACCGTTTTATGGTTTTATCTGTGTCTATCAGTGTTCATCGATGGTGATTTTGAATTCTGGAAAAGGACGCAATGATCCGCATCACGCGCAAAATCGAATTCTCGGCCGCGCACTTTTATCACAATCCCAATTTGTCGGCGGAAGAGAATCATCGCGTCTTCGGCAAATGCAATAATCCCCGCGGACACGGCCACAACTACGCGCTGGAAGTAACCATCGCCGGCGAGCCCGATCCCACCACTGGCATGGTTCTCGACCTCAAAGAACTAAAAGAAATTCTTCAGCGCGAAGTGATGGACCGCATGGACCATCGCCACCTGAATTACGAGGTCCCCGAACTCGCGGGTCTCATTCCGACGTGCGAAAATGTCGCCACCGTAATTTGGAAGCTGCTCGAGCCAAAAATCACCTCGGGGAAACTCGACCGCATCCGCCTATACGAATCGCCTGATCTCTTCGTGGATTGCACTGCCGCTTCGACCAATGGCGCCGGGAGTCAAGAATGAATCTCTCGCTCACCCGCCGCTATCGTTTCTCCGCTTCGCATCGCTTGGACACGCCGCAATTCAGCGAAGCCGAGAATCGCCGCGTCTACGGCAAGTGCAATAGTCCTCATGGGCACGGCCACAACTATGCGCTGGAAGTTACGGTCAGCGGTCCGGTGGATTCCGCCACAGGCATGATCGCGAATCTAGGTGAGCTCGACCCATTCGTCGAACAGGAAGTGATCGGACCCTTCGACCACAAGTATCTCAACGAAGAAATCGCTGAGTTTCAGTCGCTCGTGCCGACCACCGAAAACGTCTGCCGGGAAATCTTCCGGCGCCTGGAAAAATTCCCGGCCGCGCGCCTGGAACGAGTGCGCATCGAGGAAACCAGCAAGAACAGCTTTGAAATCGCACGCGAAAACTAGTTCGCCACGAAACGGGGCATCAAGGTGTGGTAGCGGCGCACTGTAGTGCGCCATCGGCGTGACGGAAACAAACGATGGCGGTCTCAAGACCGCGGCTATGGAGTCTGGAACGCGGTCGGTGGGCAGGAAGAAAGAATGAGGAGCAAATCGAACATGAGTGAAACGTCGGAAATCCTGGTGCCTGAGACCGGGCACGGAAAAATCGCGGAGCTCGTCCGCGAAATGCTGATCCATCTCGGCGAAAATCCCGATCGCGAAGGCCTCCGCCGCACGCCGGAGCGGTTTGAGAAAGCTCTGCGCTTTCTGACCAGCGGCTATCGCCAGGACCCCGAAAAACTGCTCAACGGCGCGATGTTCAGCGTCTGTTACGACGAAATGGTCGTTGTGAAGGACATCGAACTCTACAGCCTCTGCGAACACCATCTCCTTCCGTTCTTCGGCAAATGCCACATCGCCTACATCCCCGACAAAAAAGTCGTTGGCCTCAGCAAAATGGCCAGGCTCGTCAATATGTATGCTCGGCGCCTGCAGATTCAAGAGCGGCTGACTAGCCAGATTGCCAATGCCATCCAGGAAAAACTCAGCCCGCAAGGCGTGGGTGTCATCGTCGAGGCGCGCCACCTGTGTATGGTGATGCGCGGAGTGGAAAAACAAAATTCCACCACCACCACGAGCGCCATGCTCGGTGCTTTCCGCGAAAACAAACAGACCCGCGACGAATTCCTGTCTCTGATCAAATCGCCAAAGCCCTGAGAGGCCAAAAAATAAAAATGAAGTTCGCGCGTTGGGTGTTTCTGGTCGCCGGCATTTATGGACTGATCGTAATCGCCCCACTCTATTTTATGGAACGCGTTATTGGACGGGTGACGCCTCCGCCGCTCAATCACCCCGGGTTCTTTTACGGGTTTGTAAGCGCGGCACTGGCCTGGCAGGTTCTGTTCCTTTTTCTGGCGAGCGATCCCATCCGTTACCGCCCGATGATGCTCCCGTCAATTCTTGAAAAAATCTCGTATGGCATAGCGCTAATCGTTTTGCATCAGCAGCAACGAGTCCCAGAATCCACCTTTCGAATAGGTATGGCGGATTGGATATTCGCGGTGTTATTCACCGTCAGCTTCATTCGTACGCGCCGATCAGTCAGGCTCGAGCAGCAATTGTAGGGCGCTGCTTGCTGAGCCCAGGTTTGTTTGCGATCAAACCTGATGTCACCGCTCTGTAAGATCGCAATCGTCTAAACACTGTGCGCGTAGAATCCCGGCGTCCCTACAGATTGTTGCCCGCGGAAAATCCCTTTGCAGTGGTATTGCTCTATGCTAGCATTTCAATGTCGAAGAATAGACAAGAGCATAGAGCAGGGCACGACGTTTCAGGGAGGGGTGGAGTTGAGCGCAGCCAAAGCCGCATTGATCGAACAGTTCCGGGTACACACCAAGGACACAGGTTCTCCGGAAGTGCAGATTGCTTTATTGAGCGAACGCATCAGCTACCTGACCACTCACCTTAAGTCCCACGCAAAAGATCACGCCTCGCGCCGCGGGTTGATCATGATGGTCAATAAGCGTCGGCGACTGCTGGACTATCTGAACCGCCGCGACCCGGATCGGTACCGCGAGATTGTGGAACGACTCAGCTTGCGCAAGTAGCGCGGATTTCCTAATCGCTTTTTCCAGCCGCGCGAGCCTTCTCCGCACAAAACAAAGTCTTCAGGCGACACGCGGCTGCCACGGATCGTGGCTACCGCTGGCGTCTGCGCAGAGTCGTTTGCTCCATAAACTTCCGCTCCGCTTTTTCTCTCCCGTCTGCCTTCGAGGAATTTCCCGAGAGTTTTCTCTCGTATCTGAAATGCGTCCCCGCGAACGGGGCAAAAAGGATGTGAAGTAATGTTTGAACAAGTTAGCTTGGAAGTAGGCGGCAGAAAGCTCAGCTTCGAGACGGGCAAGATGGCTCGTCAAGCGCACGGTGCCGTCGTGGCGCGTTACGGCGACACGGTGGTACTGGCCACCGCCTGCATGGACAGCAAGTCAGCCGAAAAAGATTTTCTGCCGCTCACCGTGGATTACCGCGAGTACACCTATTCCGCGGGCAAAATTCCCGGTGGTTTTTTTAAGCGCGAGGGCCGCCCTTCGGAGAAGGAAGTTCTCACCTCGCGCCTGACCGATCGCCCACTGCGTCCGCTCTTCCCAGAAGGCTGGTCCAACGAAACGCAGATCGTTTCCATGGTGCTTTCCGCGGATAGCGAAAATGATCCCGATGTCATCGGCGTCACCGCCGCATCCGCCGCGCTCTATATCTCGAAGATTCCCTTTACCACTCCCATCGCAGCGGTTCGCGTTGGAATGCTCGACGGCAAGCTGGTCGTGAATCCCACCGTCGCTGAGCAGAAAACCAGCACGCTGAATATCGTCGTGGCCGGCTCTGACGAGGCCATCGTCATGGTCGAATCGGGGGCGCTTGAAGTTTCCGAAGACGCCGTCGCTGATGCGCTCCAGTTCGGTCACGCGGAAATCAAAAAGATCGTCGCCGCCATTCGCGACCTGCACGACAGAGTGAAGCCCGTGAAGGTTTCGGTGAATCCACCCGCGTTCGACGAAAACCTTTACAAACAGATCAGGCAGCAATATGAAGAAAAGCTCCGCGATGCCTGCGACACGGCCAAGTATCCGAAATCCGAAAGCTACAGCCGCATAGACGCCATCAAAGCGGAAATTATCGCGGCGATTCCCGAAGAAGACACCGAGAAGCGCAAACTCGCCACCCGCGCCTTCGAACGCTTGCGCGAGCGCATCTTCCGCGACGATATGCTGATCCGTCGCCGCCGTCCCGATGCCCGCGACTTCGACCAGGTCCGCGAAATCGCATGCGAAACGGGAGTTCTGCCCCGCGCTCACGGCTCGGCGCTTTTCACCCGCGGTGAAACGCAGTCCCTTTCCACCTGCACGCTCGGCACGAAAGAAGATATGCAGCGCCAGGATTTGCTCTTCGAGCAGGACACCTTCAAGCGCTTCATGCTGCATTACAATTTCCCGCCCTTCTCGGTTGGCGAAGTGAAATTCCTGCGTGGCCCCGGCCGCCGAGAAATCGGCCACGGCGCCCTCGCTGAACGCGCCCTGGCGAACCTTCTTCCGCCGGACACTGACTTTCCATACGCGGTCCGCTGCGTTTCGGACATTCTCGAATCCAACGGTTCCTCTTCAATGGCCACGGTTTGTGGCGGTTCACTCGCTCTGATGGACGCGGGCGTGCCGCTCAAGGCGGCCTGCGCTGGAATTGCGATGGGGCTCGTCGTCGAAGGCGATAAATACGCCATCCTCACGGACATCGCCGGCGCCGAAGATCACTACGGCGATATGGACTTCAAAGTGGCTGGCACGCGGCAGGGAATTACCGCGCTGCAGATGGATATCAAAGTTTCCGGCGTCAGCATCGCCATGATGCGCGAAGCTCTGGCCCAGGCTCGCAAAGCGCGTCTGGAAATTCTCGACATCATGGACAAGACGCTACCTACGGGCCGCGCTGAAATCTCCACCTACGCTCCGCACCTGTTCATGCTGAATATTCCCACAGATAAGATCCGCGACCTGATCGGTCCCGGCGGCAAGAAAATCCGCGGCATCATCGAGGCCACGGGCGTCAAGATCGACGTGATGGACGACGGCAAGGTCCACGTCTTCGCATCCAGCGGCAAGTCAGCCGAAGAAGCGCTGAAGATGATTCGCGACGTTACCGCCACCGCCGAGATCGGCAAAACCTATCTCGGCACGGTCGTGCGCATCGCGGATTTCGGCGCCTTCGTCGAGATTTTCCCCGGCACCGACGGCCTGCTGCACATCAGTGAAATCGCCGAAGCCCGCATCCGGGCAGTCCGCGACGAGCTGAAGGAAGGCGACCAAATCCTGGTGAAGGTCCTGGCCATCGAAGGCAACAAAATCCGCCTCAGTCGCAAAGCCGTCTTGCGCGACAAACAAAAAGCTACCACCGAAGCCGCCGGATAAAACACGACGTTGCATTTGTAGGAGCGCACTTCAGTGCGCCATCGGCGCCGCGGCAAAAACCGATGGCGGTCTGGAAGACCGCCGCTACGAATGCGAACCTCTTGGAGTGTGGGGGGCTTGCCCGCGCCTTGCCAAGCGAGGCTTGCCTCGCGAATTGTGCGCAACACGCACGCAGCGTAGCGTCGGCTTCTTGTGCTTTTTGCTTCGGAATCGCCACCCAGGACGCCCGGATTACCGCAGTCGAGCGCAGGGAAAAGTAAGGAGGGAGTTGCGAGCGCTGTAAGTGCGACACACCGGCGCGCCAAAACTAAAATGCTCTAATTATGCCGAGCGGATTGCGGCGCATCCTTGTGGAACTTCACATCCACCGGCTCATACATCACCGGATGCCGCATATTCTTCTCTTCAAACGCGGAAATAAGAGGTTCGTGCACCAACGTAAGCCCAATATCATCCAAACCCTTCAACAAACAATCCCGCCGAAATGGATCAATCTCAAACTCATACCGCAAACCCTGCTCATCCGTCACAATCTGCTCTTCCAAATCCACGGTGAGCCGATAACCGGCATTCTTCTCCGTCCGCGCAAAAAGTTCATCCATTTGCTCGTTAGATAGCGTCACCGGCAAAATTCCGTTCTTAAAACAATTATTATAAAAAATGTCTGCATAACTCGGTGCCAGAATCGCGTGAAATCCATAATCCAAAATCGCCCACGGTGCATGTTCCCGGCTCGACCCGCAGCCGAAGTTCGCGCGCGCTAAAATCACCGACGCACCTTTATACCGCGGTTCATTCAATACAAACTCCGGATTCGGCCTTTCCCCCGGCAAATAGCGCCAATCATAAAAAAGCACACGTCCATAGCCCTGGCGCGTCTGCAATTTCAAAAACTGCTTCGGCACCATCTGGTCGGTGTCTACATTCACCCGATCCATCGGCGCGACAAGTCCCGTATGCTTGATGAAGGGTTCCATGAAGCCTAGCTCTCCAGGAGTTCGTATTTTTCCAACTCTTCGAATTTCGCCCAGAGTGCAGGCGCTTCAGATTTTAGCGGGATCGGATCGTACGTGAACTCTTCGCCGTCATCTGGGTCGGCGATATCTGTGATGACGCCCTCGGCGATCTCGCCGTCACTGAAATAGAGACGGACCTTACGGCGTTCGCAATCTTTGTTGAATCCGACCGACAATGGTTACTCGGCTCCGTCCAGGTTATTCCATTTGCGGATGTCCACGAAATGGCCTTCGATCGCCGCCGCGGCCGCCATCATCGGACTCACCAAGTGCGTCCGTCCGCCCTTACCTTGCCGCCCTTCGAAATTGCGGTTGGAAGTGCTCGCGGAGCGCTCGCCGCTCAAAAGCACGTCGTCATTCATGCCGATGCACATGCTGCAACCCGCATCGCGCCACTCGAAGCCCGCATCGCGAAAAACTTTGTCCAGTCCCTCGGACTCCGCCTCGGCCTTCACCACACGCGACCCGGGCACGACCAAAGCCTGTTTCAGAGATTTCGCCACGTGTTTCCCAGCAACCACCTTTGCCGCCGCCCGCAAATCCTCCAGCCGCGAATTGGTGCAAGATCCGATAAACACGCGATCCAGCGGAATATCCTCGATCGGCGTGCCGGGTTTCAGGTCCATATAAACCAGGGCCCGCGAAGCCGCCTCGCGATCCACCGGATCGTTGAACGAAGCCGGGTCCGGAACGCGATCGGAAACCTGCGTCACCATGCCGGGGTTTGTTCCCCACGTAACCATCGGCGCCAAATCGCGGGAGCACAAAGTGATGGTGTCATCGTATTCTGCGCCAGGATCCGTCGGCAGCGTTTTCCAGAAATCCACCGCAGCCTGAAAATCCTTACCGCGCGGCACAAAGGGCCTTCCTTCGAGGTACGCAAAGGTAGTGTCGTCGGGCGCCACCATTCCCGCCCGCGCCCCGCCTTCGATGGACATATTGCACATCGTCATGCGGCCTTCCATCGAAAGCCCGCGCACGGCCTCGCCCGTATATTCGAAAACGTACCCGGTGCCGCCCGCGATTCCAATCTTGCCGATCACCGCCAGAACGATATCCTTCGCCGTCACACCGCGCGGACGCTTGCCCTGAATGTCCACCTTGGCCGTCTTGGACTTGAACTGCGTCAGGCACTGCGTGGCCAGCACATGTTCGATTTCGCTGGTGCCGATTCCGAATGCTAGCGCCCCGAACGCGCCGTGCGTCGAAGTGTGGCTGTCTCCGCAAACAATCGTCTGCCCAGGCTGCGTGATCCCCAACTCGGGTCCGATGACGTGTACGATGCCCTGATTCTTGCTGTGCATGTCGAACAAATGCACGCCAGACTCTTCGCAATTGCGCGTCAAAGCTTCGAACTGTCCGCGCGCATCGGCGTCCACCACCGGCAATAAACGGTCCTTGGTCGAGACGGAGTGATCCATCACGGCAAACGTCAATTCCGGCCGCCGCACTTTGCGCCCTGCCGCTTTCAATCCGGCAAACGCCTGCGGGGAAGTGCCTTCGTGGATTAAATGTCGATCGATGTAAATCAGGGAGGGCTGCCCGGGTTCTTCGCGTACCACGTGGGCATCCCAAATCTTTTCATAAAGCGTGCGAGCAGCCATTCGTTTGGTGTCCTGCCTGTGGGGACTTTGTCCCGGTCGTCGGATGAGAGCCGGAGTCATGCGTCCAGCCAAGCACCATTGTAACAATTCCGTCATCATCCGCCAATCCCTCTGCGGACGAACAAGGTTTCGCCCGCCCGCAACAAGACTCGCGCGACGCAGGGGTTTTTGTCGCGAGCGCTGTGTCCCGTGATTTTCGGGACGCGGCGTCACGGTTGTCCGCAAAATTATTGGGATTGAGATGCCGGTAGTTGTTCGCGCGCTGTCACCACATAGCGCTGCGGTGCGTTTCCGATGTAATGGAAGGGATAGCAAGTAACGAGCGTCAAGACAGGTTCGTTCGAAGCCGCTAACACCTGCGTATCATCCGGCTCCGCGATCCGCGTCGACTCGACGCGATAGCTGTAAGTCGCCGTAGGCGATTTGAAACTCACCAAATCGCCCACCTTCAGATCGCCTAGGCCCGAAAAATAGGTATCGCGATGCGCGGCTAGCACCGCGTTGCCCCGCTCTCCAGGAAGTGCCGTCCCCGGAATATGGCCCACTGCTTTCCACAGAGTCGACGTTTCGACGCCCTCTTCCACAATAGAAGCCGTGTCAAGTCGCGGAATCTCAATCAACCCGAGCAGAACATTGCCCGCCGCTTTTGATTTGGAGGCTTGACTCGCGGAAGCGAGCGATGCCGGAGCGGCGGAGTTAGCCCGCAGCGCTTCGAGAACCGCCTTCTGCCTTGCTTGATGAATCGCAGCGCTTCCGTATGCAACCGAGCAGAATCCGATACTCGCCAGCGCCACTACCCACAAGAAATCTTCTGTGAATCGCAGGACGGTCTTTCGGGGAATTCTCCGTAAACGCAATTCGACTTCGCACAGGAAATCCCAAGGCCGCAGCGGCTCTCGCAGCCACGCCGCCGCTCGTGCGTGCAGAACCTGGTACACATGCGCGAGTTGTCGTTTGGACGGGAACTCTCGTGTATACCAGGGCTGTCGTGTATATCGGAGTCGTCTAGTCATTCACCACTCGGCTCAAGACGCCCGCGAAATCCGCCGCAGCACCACGATTCCCACGATGGCCAGCAACCCGATCAGTCCGATCAAAGGCAAAGGGCTAGCCGTTTGCGGCAGGGGTTCACTCTTCGCGGTGCTCGCGTTGGGCGCGGGTGGCTCGGAAGGAGTTTGCGCCGAAGTCTGCGGCGAAGTCTGCGCCGCATCCTGATTCAGCGGAGCGGACCACGAACTGGAAGCGGAGGGCAGGGAGCTCGGATACGCGTCGGAGGTCCCCGTCGTCGGCACGCGCACGTGATTAGCTGCCCCAATCTCATCGGCGGTCTTCTTCGGATATGCCAATTGCTGCGCTACTGGATCGTTATCGAAGAAAAACGCTTCCATCACTTGCGTCCGGCCGTCGGTACTCTGCGGATAGATCAGAATGGTCTGGCCGTTGGCGGAGAGCGTCGGGTTCGGATACGCCAGCAGGGTAGTGACCAGTGATGATTCATCCTGGTTGTACACCTGCACGATGTTCCATCCCGCCTGCTCTCCTGATTGTTTGAAGACGTAACTGCCGGCCGCGACTGTCGTTCCCGGC
>DATEVZ010000098.1:0-5000 GCA_035258265.1 Candidatus Acidiferrales bacterium | reverse complement strand
AACTGAATCCCAACGTCGTATTCCTGCTGTTCCTTCCGCCGCTGCTTTTTTCCGCCGCGGCGCAGACTTCCTGGCGAGATTTTCGTTACAACCTGGTGAGCATTTCCATGCTGGCGCTGGGCCTGGTGAGCTTCACGGTTTACGGCGTGGCGATCGCTTCGCGCTGGATCCTTCCCAACTTTACATGGCAACTCGGACTGGTTCTGGGCGCAGTGGTGTGCACCACCGATGCGATCGCGGCCACTTCGATCGGCCGGAGACTCGGTCTGCCGCAAAGAATCACCGATGTGATCGAAGGAGAAAGCCTGGTGAATGACGCGAGCGGGCTGCTCGCCTTGCAGATCACCATTGCGTTTGTGGTTACAGGACACGCGCCGCCATTCTCCGAGCGCATGATGCGCCTGTTTTTTCTCATCACCAGCAGCATTGCGATCGGCCTCGCTCTGGCGAGGTTCGTCTCCTGGGTGATCAGCCGGATCGAAGACGCGCCGATTGAAATCACGATCACGATCATCACGCCCTATGTCGTTTACCTTACCGCGGAAAGTCTGCACTCTTCCGGCGTGCTGGCGACGGTGGCCTGCGGCGTGTATCTCGGCCATCAGAGTTCCATCTTTTTTTCGACGCGGGCACGCTTGCAGGGAGCGGCGGTGTGGGAAACGCTCAGCTTCGTCCTGAACGGAATCGTCTTCATCCTTATCGGGCTGCAATTGCCGAACGTGCTTGCCGAAATTCGTACAGTCAGCCTCGACCGGTTGTTATTGACGGGTGTGTTGTTTAGCGCTGCTGTGATTTTGCTTCGTCTGATTTGGGCTTACCCCGGCGCGTGGACATCGAATTGGATCCGCAGGCGTGTGTTGCACCAGCCCGAAGCATTGCCCGATCCACGCCATATATTTGTGGTTGGCTGGACCGGCATGCGTGGCGTGGTGGCGCTGGCGGCCGCGATCTCTTTGCCCAAGACACTTGGCGATGGCTCGCCGTTTCCGCAACGCAACGTCATTATATTTCTTACCTTTTGCGTGATCTTCGTGACGCTTGTGTTTCAAGGGCTTACGTTGCCGTTTATCATCCGCCGGCTCGGTTTGGCGGGGGCTGCCGCAACGAATCCAGAGGAACAAGAAGCGCGCCGGGCGATGATCGAAGCGGCAGTGGCTTATCTAGAACAGGCTCGTGACACGGATTTGCCGGAATTTCAGCCGGTATACGATGAACTCATCCGCGTTCAGCACCATCATCTAAATCTGCTACCGGGCGACAATAGTGTCGACACCGGCTACCGGCCGCAAGACTACCAGCGCTTTCGGGAACTGACGGGACAGATCCGCGCGCTGCAGCGCGCGGCTCTACTGAATCTGCGCAATCACAACAAAATCAATGACCAGGTCTTGCACCGACTGGAGCAAGAATTGGACTTGTTTGAATTGAAGTACGCGAATTTGCAATAGGCTAGTAGGAAAGGCTCCGCCTGATGAAGACGATCTTCGTTGTGATGATTTCAGTGTACTTGACCCAGGCGACCACCGCGCAAACAAAGACTATCCCAGCTAATCCCGCCGACGCCGACCGGCTTGGCCTCACCTGCGCACAAATTCTTCAGAAGAGCTCGCAAGACTGGATCGCCTACTTCGACGACAAGAAAGGTTTGACGGCCGTAAACGAAGCGACCCGTGTCTTACCTCCGATTGCATCCTACGGGAAGTGCTACGACGCTCGCACAAACCATCTTGCTGCGACTCTCAGTAAGAGCGGCAAAGGTCCGCTAATGGGCGCCCGTGGGAACCTTGGTGATTTTCAGAAGGCGCTGGACGATTTCATGGCAAAAGCTCTGGCTGCGGCGAATAAACCACCCGGCACAGTACAGGCTGCTTACGCCGGACTCTACGAGAAACAGTTTCGCTATGAGTTCTACCAAAAATACACGCAGAAGAATTCGACAACGCGTCCTCTGACTGCGGAAGAAGCGGAAGAATTCTCAAAGGCTAAAAATCGTTTTGGCGAGCTGCTGAGTTTACTGCCGGAAGACCAGGCGCACATCGTCCACGCCGCGTTCAGCGAGATTTTTGTAAGCGGTGCCGTCAACGATGTCACCAAACTGGAAGTCTATCGCTACGCCATATTCCTTCTCGAATCGCCGAAGGATCATCCGTTCTCTCCGCCGCCGTTTTGACCGTCGCACCCTGCGTCTGCTAGTCTCAAACGTTCTTTCCCGGGGGAAGGAAATGAAATCTAGGTTTCTCTTCACACTCGTTGCGCTGGTGTGCGTCTTCAGCGTTGGTGCGGTGTTCGCGCAAGTGAACGACGCAACCAGGCAACTCTCGCACGATATTTTGAAGCAGCTGGTGGAAATCAATACGACCGACTCGGTGGGCAGCACCACCATAGCCGCCGACGCGATGGCCAAACGCCTGCTTGACGCGGGATTTCCTCCTGAGGATGTTCACGTGTTTGGGCCGAATGCGCGTAAAGGAAATCTGGTAGCGCGCATTCACGGCACGGGAGCGCAAAAGCCGATTCTCTTTATCTGTCACCTTGACGTGGTGGAAGCGCGCCGCGAAGACTGGTCCATGGATCCATTCAAGTTCGTTGAGAAGGATGGCTACTTCTACGGACGCGGTAGCGGGGACATCAAAGATGGCGACGCGTTTCTGGTTACCTCATTCATTCGCCTGAAGCGGGAAAATTACAAACCCAATCGCGACTTGATACTCGCGCTCACGGCGGATGAAGAGGGTGGAACGTCCAATGGCGTTGATTGGCTCATCAAAAATCACCGGGACATGATTGAGGCGGAGTACGTGATCAACCCGGACGCCGGAGATTTCGAGCTGGACCAGGGAAAACGCGTTCTCGTCGGCATTCAAGCCAGCGAAAAGCTGTATCAGGATTTTGATCTGAAGGTTAGCAATCCCGGAGGCCACAGCTCGCTGCCCACTTCTGAAAATGCAATTTATGAGCTGGCCGAAGGACTCACGCGCCTCGAACATTATCAATTTCCGTTGGAGTTGAATGAAGTCACGCGCACCTATTTCGCGCGTGAAGCAGACATTCTCGGCGGGCAAACAGGTTCCGACATGAAGGCGATCCTACAGGAGCCACCCGACTCCGCCGCGCTCGCGAGGCTCTCTGCGATTCCATTTTATAGCGCGCGCTTGCACACCACGTGCGTTGCCACTCGGTTGGACGGTGGCCATGCCAACAACGCTTTGCCGGCAATGGCTCGCGCCAACGTGAATTGCCGGATTATGCCCGGACATTCGGCAGACGAAATTGAAGCCACGCTGGTGAAAGTTCTCGACAACCCCAAAATTGTGGTGACACACCGCACCGGTATCGCGTCCGGCGGAATTCCGAATCCGCCTTCGCCGCTGCGGCCTGATTTGATGAACGCGCTGCAAAAAGTGGCGAATGAAATGTGGCCCGGCGTGCCGATCGTGCCGGTGATGGACGCCGGCGCCAGCGATGGCGCGATTTCCCGCGCTGCAGGGCTGCCCACTTACGGACTCCCAGGATTATTCATGGACGTGGACGACGACCGCTCGCACGGACGCGACGAACGCATCCGCGTTACGTCCTTCTACGATGGCGTGGACTTCTACTACCGGCTGATCAAGACGCTTTCATCTCCACAATGATCGCCGCCTGAAAGGGAACCGCGAATGGGTTTACTGCGGCGCGGAATTCTGATGGCTTCGCAAAGCCCGTGGATGCGCGAACACGCGCCGCGATACGGATTTATGCGTCGCACGGTTGCGCGTTTCATGCCTGGCGAAGACGCTCAGGACGCGCTGGCCGCCGCGCGTACTCTTGCTTCCAGCGGGGTTCAATCGGTGCTCACGCATCTCGGCGAAAACGTCACTGACCGCGCCGAAGCCAGCCAAGTGACGCAGCACTATTTCGCGGTGACCAGTCGCATCCAAACCGCTCGGCTTCCCACGGAGATTTCCGTGAAGCTCACGCAGCTCGGGCTCGATCTGGACCCCGAATTCTGCTACAGCAATCTTGCGGCGCTCGTCGAAAATACTCCTGCTGATAAAGTTCTCTGGATTGACATGGAGCAAAGCCCTTACGTGGATGTCACGCTGGAACTCTATCGCCGCGCGCGGACGGCTCACGCTAATGTGGGCATTTGCCTGCAAGCTTATCTCTACCGCAGCGAAAAGGACCTGGACACGCTAATCCCGATGGGCGCGGCGATTCGCTTGGTCAAGGGCGCTTACAACGAGCCCGCAGAGATTGCTTACCCCGTGAAGAAGGACGTTGACGAAAATTATCTTCATCTCGCGCAGCGCCTACTGAGTCCTGAAGCGCGGCGCGCCCGTGTTCGCGCAGCTATCGCCACTCACGATCGCGCGTTGATTGCGAAGCTTGCGGAATGGGCTGAGTCTCAGGGAGTTCCGAAAGCGCAGCTCGAATTTCAAATGCTCTACGGCATTCAGCGCGCCGAACAATTACGCTTGGCGCAGGCCGGTTATCGGTCGGCTGTATTGATTGCTTATGGCTCGTTCTGGTATCCGTGGTTCATGCGGCGTCTGGCAGAGCGGCCCGCAAACGTTCTGTTCCTGGCTCGTAACTTTTTCGCGAACTGAGCGTTGCCAGCTTGGAGCCGGCCGTAAGCGCGCGAAGGAGGTTTCATGGCGCTCGCGAGATTGCAGCTGAGCGTAATCGGGCAGATTGCCGTTCCGGTGACGGATCTAGAGCGCGCCGTGACCTTCTATCGCGACACGCTCGGCATGAAGTTCTTGTTCCAAGTGCCAAACCTGGCCTTCTTCGATTGCGCTGGCGTACGCCTGATGCTGGACATTCCTGAGGACGGCTCCGGCGAGCGCGGCAGTTCCGTGATTTATTTCAAGGTGGATGACATCCAGAGTGCCTACGAAAGTCTGGTATCCGAGGGCGTCACTTGCGAAGGAACACCTCATCTCATCGCTACGATGCCGGACCACGATTTGTGGATGGCCTTCTTCCGCGACCCTGACGAGAATCTTCTCGCGCTGATG
>DATEVZ010000097.1:0-5632 GCA_035258265.1 Candidatus Acidiferrales bacterium | reverse complement strand
CCGCGGCAGCGAAAGCATCTTTGGCTGAGGACACACCGGCGCTCGCTTCCAAGTCCTTGCCTTGTGCGACGTCTATTTCCTGCTGGGCGACAAGTTCCGGCCGCGATTTTTGAACGTCGGCCAAGCGCGTGTAGGTGACATGCGCGACGCTGTAAGCAGATTCGGCACGGCTTTGTTCCTCGCGCGCACGCGCGACATCTTGCTCGCTACGGCGCACCGAGGCTTCGTCTTGTTGCAGTTGTTGTTGCAGCTCCGGAATTTCCAGCACCGCGAGAAGCTGGCCTTGTTTTACGTGCGTGCCCCAATCCACGTAAAGTTTCTGGATATATCCGGAAACCTTGGCGTAGACGTCCACCTCTTGAAAGGGCAGGAATTCCGAAGCGATCTCCAGAGTATTGGCGAGGTTGCGGCGCTGCACCTTCACCACGGCTGCACGTGGCGCCTTGGCGGCGTCTTCGGCAGCGGTGTTGTGCGAGCTGCCGCAGCCGGTGAAAAGACCCCCCAGAAGAGCAAGTGCGAAAAATGAAAGAGCAGTGGCTGGTTTGCGGATCACGATTTCAACTCCTGAACCATGCGGTGAAGGTTTTGCAGCGAGAAGTCATTGGACTGGCAACACGCGATGAGCTCTTTTCTTTGTTGCAGAATTTGCTGCGCTTTGGCGGGGACGCGTTCCGCAATCCCGAGCGGGACGGTTTGCACTCCGTGGAGATCTCCGTGGATCAGATCGCCGGGGCTCACGGCTAGCCCCGCGATTTCGACAGTGTGGCCAAAATCGAATACGTGACTGTACGCATGGGAAACGGACACGTTGCCCGCAAACAACTGAAAGCCGGTTTGATGGACTTCCGGAAGGTCGCGCACGGCGCCATTGGTCACGAAGGCGACGCACCCCAGTGCGCGCAAAATATTCGCATGCACTTCTCCGACAAATGCACCAAGGCCGGGAGATTTATCGAGGTCTTCAATCACCACCACCCGTGGCGACGGAATTTTCAGCAAAGAATTCCACCATTCCCCACGGTCGTAGTAGCTGTGGCTCTCCATTGGGGGATCGGCGCTACGGATGCGGGCCGTGGCCGCATAGCCCACAGTCGGCGGAATTTCCTTAAAAATGCAATGCAACCGGGAATCGGTGAAGCCTTTATTGCGGAGGCGTACTCCGAAAGTCTCGATGGCGCTGGCCACGACGCAACTGCTTAGCGTGCGCAATTCTTCGAGGCACGCGGAGGGCAATGGTTCCGTATTCATGGAGGCTCCTGTCCAGGATCGCGTCCCTGGACAAATCGAAAAATGGGCCCGAACCAAAAGCTTACGGCTGGAATTTTAGATTAAAAAGACGAGCAATTCGTTACGCGAGAAAAACCGGGGGAGACCGATGTTGCAGAGAAACAGTGACGGCAATCGAAGGCAGTGGAGGAAATTCTTCGCGCTCCACCCGGTGCAAGCGAACTTGCGGTTGCGGCGCAACAAATCGAGCCTCGTGGCGGAGCGGCGCCTGGTCAACCACCGCCGGCGACGCGGTTACCTTCATCTTGCTGGAGATGCTGATGTAGTGAGCTGGATTAGACTTCGAAAGGTACTGACTATTTTTTGCGAGCGTTGAAAACCCCGCGATGGCAACCAGCAAAAGAAGTACGCCTACTTTCAGGCAAAGCCGGCGATCAGATGCTCTTTGCCCAATCGGGCCCTCATGTTGTAGGTCAATTTTCATGCACAGGCGCAAAACAACGCGAAGTTCCGAAACAGTGATAACGCTTTCCGCAGCGACTTCTCCTTTATCTTACGGTTATTAGGATTCAGAAAGCAAGAATCGGGATGTAAGCGTGTGCGCGAGTTGCGAACCGGGTTCACTTGGCGCGGCGTGTGGCAATGGCACAGCGCGACTCGCTCTCCGGGCATCTCAAAATATGCGCAAATGGACATGAATGTTTGCGGTGAGGTAAGCTGTAATTCTTCAGCGCGACCGAAACCGATTCTTTCACTCCGGTAACGAGGTGTTCGGATGGCGACCATCACTCAATTGAATGTAAACGGAACGAGTCGAAGTATCAGCGCCGATTCGCAAGAGAGCTTGCTCTTTGTGTTGCGAGACCAATTGGGCCTCACGGGAAGCAAGTACGGTTGCGGCGAGGGGCAATGCGGCGCGTGTACCGTGCTGATTGACGGGACGGCGCGGCGCTCGTGCATCACTCGCATGGGGACTGTTGGCGATAAGAATATAACAACAATAGAGGGACTGGCGATCGGAGAGCGGCTGCATCCCCTGCAGCAGGCGTTTCTCGACGAGGCTGCGATGCAGTGCGCGTATTGCACGTCCGGGATGATTATGTCCGCCGCCTCGCTGCTGAACGAAAATGCCAGCCCTTCCGAGAGCGAGATATCGCATTTCATGGAAGGCAACGTCTGCCGCTGCGGAACGCATCCGCGCATCGTGGCAGCGATTCAGAAAGCCTCCAAGATGCAGAAGGGAGCGGGCCAATGACCGCGAAACCGAATTTCGAAATCCCAGTCGAACTGGAACGATACGAACTCCGAGAGGCCCCACCTTATCGCTTCGAGACCGACCGGCGCGAATTTTTCAAGTATCTCGGTGCCGGTGTTTTGATTCTCTGCGCAGCAAAGGCCGCCAGTGGAGCCCAGGAGTCCGGTGGCGGGCGGCGTCATTCCGGCGAAGCTCCGCCCCAAGAAATCAGCGCGTGGCTGCACGTCGGCGAGGATGGCTCAGTGACTGTATTTACCGGCAAGGTGGAGGTGGGGCAAAACATTCGCACATCATTGACCCAAGCCGTGGCGGAAGAACTGCACGTCGCGGTTGACAAGATTCAGATGGTGATGGGCGATACGCAATTGACGCCTTACGACCGCGGCACGTTCGGCAGCCTCTCAACGCCGGTGATGAATTTGCAGCTCCGACGCGCAGCAGCAGCGGCTTGCGACGTTTTCATCAATCTAGCGGCTGCTCAGTGGCAAGTGGATCGAACACAGTTGGTGGCCGCCGACGGGCGAGTCACGGACAAGGCTACGAGGAAATCGGTGGAATACGCGGCGCTAGTGAAGGGACAGCAACTGACGGAAACACTGCCAGCGGAAGATCCCTTGGCGCCCGCGACCGAATGGACCGTGGCCGGGAAATCACTGCCCAAAGTGGATGGGCGCGACTTCGTAACGGGAAAACATCAATATCCCAGCGACCAAAAAATTCCAGACATGCTCTACGGCAAGGTGGTGCGGCCGAGCGCGTTCAATGCAACGCTGGTTTCCGTAGACACTCACGCGGCGGAGCGAATTCCAGGCGTGACGGTGGTCCATGATGGAAATTTCATTGGGGTGGCGGCGCCGAGCGCCACAGCCGCGCGAACCGCTGCCGCCGCAATTCGCGCCGAGTGGAAATCCGATCCGCAGCCTTCGAACAAAGAACTGTTCGAGTATCTGAAAAAGAACGCAGTCCCGCGTGACGCCGAGGGCGACCACGGGGATCCGATGCCTTATCACAGCGGATCCATCGAGACGGCAATGAAGTCCGCCGACCATCGCCTGCAGCAAACTTACACCGTGGCTTACATCGCGCACTGCCCGCTCGAGCCGCGCGCAGCTTTGGCTCAGTGGAACGGCGATCGCTTGACGGTGTGGACCGGCACGCAACGCCCCTTCGGCGTACGCACCGAGCTAGCGAGTGCTTTCCACATTTCGGAGGATCAGGTTCGCGTGCTGATGCCGGATATGGGCTCGGGCTACGGAGGAAAACATACGGGCGAGACGGCGATCGAGGCCGCGCGGCTGGCGCGTGCGGCGAAACGCCCAGTGAAAGTCACGTGGACCCGCGAAGAAGAATTTACTTGGGCTTACTTTCGCCCCGCGGGGGTGATCGAAATCACCAGCGGCATGAGCGCTGATGGCACGGTGACGGCATGGGAGTATCACAACTACAATTCCGGCACCGCCGGGATTCGCACTTACTATGACATTGCGAATCAGAAGATCGAATTTCATCCGTCGCGCTCGCCTTTGCGACAGGGATCCTATCGCGGACTTGCGGCTACGGCGAATCACTTCGCGCGCGAGTCACACATGGACGAACTTGCACACATGGCCGGCAGGGACCCGCTTGAATTTCGACTGCACAATCTGAAAGACGAGCGGTTGAAAGCCGTTTTTAAGGCTGCCGCGCAGAAATTCGAGTGGGGCCGCGCAAAAGCTGCACCGGGACAAGGCTTCGGGATCGCAGGAGGATTTGATAAGGGTGGGTATATCGCAACATGCGCCGAAGTGTCCGTGGATCACGCGTCAGGCGATGTGAAAGTAACGCGCATCGTCGCCGCGTTTGAATGTGGCGCGATCGTCAATCCTGATGGTCTCCGCAATCAAGTGGTAGGGGCGAACATCATGGGCTTAGGCGGTGCGCTCTTCGAGGCGATCGACTTCGAAAATGGCCAAATTCTGAATGGGCGTTTTTCGAAGTATCGCTTGCCGCGATTCAGCGATATCCCACCGATTGAAGCGGTCTTGCTGGATCGCAAAGACCTTCCTTCGGCGGGCGCCGGCGAATCGCCGATCGAAGGACTCGCCCCCGCTATCGGGAATGCGATATTCGACGCGAGCGGCGTGCGCTTGCGTTCTATGCCGCTCGTTCCGAACGGGCTGAAGACGACCTGATATTGGTTCGCCACCAAGCACGGACCCTTCAATCAGCGGACGCCGAAAAGAATTTCCATCGTCAATTGGTCGAGCCGTTCATACGGTAGCTTTTTGGACGCGAGTGCAGCGCGATCGAATGAGTAGGCGAGCAGTTCCTTGGCGCCCTTCTTCGAATACGTGCCAACGGTCGGAACATTCTTATCGCCCTCGCTTATTTCCTTCAAGATGGCCTGGATTTCGCGATCGGCGTTGAATCGCGCAGCCTGTTCTTTGAGGATGAGATAGGTGCGCATGCAACCGCGCGCAAAATCTTTCACGCCGTCGTAGTTTTCGGTACGGTACGCATGCGCGTCGAAATGCCGAGGGCCGTCGTAGCCGGAATCCTCGAGGAAACGGACTAGAAAGAACGCCAGCTTCGGGTTCGTGGAACCGAATCGAAAATCCTGGTCGTAACGGCCTACTACCTGGTCGTTCAAATCAATGTGAAAGAGCTTCCCCGATTCCCAGGCCTGCGCGACAGCATGCAGGAAATTCAATCCGGACATGGTCTCGTGCGCTACTTCCGGATTTACGCCGACCATTTCCGGATGATCGAGCGTGGCGATGAATCCCAGATAGGCTCCGGTCGTCGAAAAATAAATGTCACCGCGCGGCTCATTGGGCTTGGCTTCGAGCGCGAAGAGATAGTTGTATTTCTGAGCAGCAGAATATTCGCAAAGATAGTTCACGGCCTCGCGCAGCCGCTTGATAGCCTCGTCAGGACGCCGGCAAGCATCGGTTTCGACGCCTTCGCGTCCTCCCCAGAGCACGAAAATCCTAGCGCCGAATTCCGCGCCCAGATCCATCGCGCGCATCGTCTTTTGCACGGCGTAGGCGCGCACCGCGGGATCGTTGGCGGTAAAAGCGCCGTCGCGAAAAACCGGGTTGGTGAAGAGGTTGACGGTAGCCATAGGAACGCGGAGGCCGAGCAAGGACAAAGCTCTCTTGAAATCACGCA
>DATEVZ010000096.1:0-11046 GCA_035258265.1 Candidatus Acidiferrales bacterium | reverse complement strand
GAGGAAATTCAGGATGTTTTCCTGCAATTCGTGAATCGTGTTCCGTTCTACGGCACGGTGATTTTATGCCTGGACGAACCCAACGTGCAGGCTATTTTACCGCGAGTGAAGCGCCCGGTGATCACCTACGGAACTTCCAACCAAGCCGATCTGGTGATCGCCGATGTAAAACTCAACGGTCTCTCCAGCGAGTTCCGCCTGAAATATCACGGCGAAGATCTGGGACTGTTCACGCTTCCCGCGCCGCCGGGAATTCACAATGTTCGCAACGCCGCTGCGGCCGCGGGAGTCGCGCTTTCGCTGAATGTGCCCGCGGATCTAATCCGAGCGGGCCTCGCGAAATTTTCGGGCGTCGGACGTCGTTTCGAAATCAAAGGAACGTTCAACGGCGTCACGCTGATCGACGATTACGGCCATCATCCCGCCGAAATTCGCGCCACCCTCGAGGCCGCGCGCGGCTGCAATTACCACCGGTTGCTGGTGCTTTTTCAGCCGCACCGCTACTCGCGCACCCAACATCTCTGGGAAGATTTTCGACGCTCGTTCAACCTGGCAGATGTTCTAGTGCTGACGGAAATCTACGCGGCAGGCGAGCAGCCCATCGAAGGCGTCACCGGCGAGAAGCTGGCGGAAGCCATCCGCAACGCAGGACACAAGAACGTGATTTTCACTAGCACCATGCAAGCGGGAATGGAACACATGCTGCGCGAGGCGCGTTCCGGCGACGCCGTGATGGCCATCGGCGCGGGCAGCGTGGGACGCGTGCTCGACCAGCTTTCGATGCTGCTGGGCGCGAAAATTTCTACCAGCGCGGATTAGAGTTTATGCGAATTAGCGACAAGCCCATCGCTGCGCGGCTCAAAGAACTCGGCGTCGAGCTGCGCCCGGGCGTGCCGCTCAGCGAAAAAACGTCGCTCGGAATCGGCGGCAAGACTGATCAACTGTTGTTGCGGCAATTCGACACGATCCCAGAGGTCATGCGCCTGCTCGCGGACGAAAACATTCCGCACCGTTTTCTCGGCGGCGGCACAAACGTCCTGATCGACGATGGCGAACTGCCCTACGTCGTCCTGCATCTGCCTACTTCGCAGCCTGGAATGCGCGTCGAGGGAAACACCGCGTTCGTGGACGCGGCCGCCGATCTCGGCGGCATGGTCACCTTTTGCGCGAAGCGCGATTTGGGCGGCATGGAAGGACTCATCGGTGTCCCGGGCAGCGTCGGCGGCGCGTTGCGCATGAACGCCGGCGCATACGGTACGCAAATCGGCTCGTACGTCCGCGAAGTGGAACTTTACCGCGCGGCCACGGGCGAAATCGAAACGTTGCGAGGCGACGACATTCGCTTCGATTATCGCCACACTTCCTTCGCCCCGGACGACGTGATGCTGCGCGTTAAGCTCGCATTGCCGTCGAAGCCCTACAAGGAAATTCTGGCCGGAATCCGCGTGTGCAACGAAAAACGCCGCTCCAGCCAGCCGCTAAATCAAAAGAGCGCCGGCTGCATATTCAAAAATCCTGCGGGCGGCTCAGCCGGACGCATGATTGACGAGTTGAAATTGAAAGGCCATCGCGTGGGCGACGCCATGGTCAGCGACCGGCACGCCAATTTTTTCGTGAATGTCGCGAACGCAACTTGCGCGGACATGTTAAAACTGATTGACGATGTGCGCGAGCGCGTGCGCTCCGCCTACGGCGTCGAGCTCGAGAACGAGGTTATTGTCTGGAAAAATTGAGAACCATGGACGCGGAAGCTTATCCCCAGGAAGTCCTGGCCGACGAAGAGCCGAAGTATCTGCGCCGTCAGAAGCCCCTCGAGATCAAGCGGCGGAAGTTCGGCAAAAAAGCCTGGAAGACGTATCTCCGAGTGGCGTTCGGGACGGCTGCGGCCGCGGGCGGCGTGGGAATCGCGTATCTGGTGGGACATTTCCTGCTCGCGTCGCAGGAGATGGCGCTGATTCATCCCGAGCAGATTCAGGTTGCGCAAAACCATTACGTATCGCCGGCCAGCGTGCGCGAGATTTTCCGCGTGGATCGCGGCCATAGCGTACTGCGTATTCCGTTGAGTGAGCGGAGGCGGCAGATTGAAACGCTGCCGTGGGTCGAACAGGCCAGCGTGCTGCGTGCACTGCCCAATACCATTAAAGTTGAAATCACCGAGCGCACTCCGATCGCATTTTTGCGCGATGGCAGCGATCTCGCATTGATAGATGTCCACGGCGTGATTCTCGACCGGCCGCTGAAAGGCAATTTCCATTTTCCGGTGATCACCGGCATCAGTTCCGACATGCCCATCGAAGATCGCGAGCTGCGCATGCAGCTTTTTGCGAGTTTCTCGCAGCAAGTGGAATCGGCCCGCGGCGGCGCCATGGATCAAGTAAGCGAAGTGGATCTCACCGAAGCAAAAGATCTGTGCGCCCGAATCACGGGATTGCAAGGCGGCGCGAACGGCTCCGCGAATGGCACCGCGAACAACGGCGGCCAGTGGAGCAATGCCGATGCGCCCATCTTAATCCACTTCGGCGACAGCGATTTCGAGAACAAATTTTTGACGGTGCTGAACGACATCGGGCAATGGCGCGCCGGAGCGGGAAGCGTCGAGTCCGTGGACCTGCGATTCAACGGCGAAGCCGTGGTGAATCCGGATCCCACGCTGGTGGCGAAGCAGCAAGACCCGCAAGCGGCAATGCCGGCGCCCAAAGCAGCGCCAGCAACAAAATCGAAGCCAGCGCACGCGACGTCAAGAAGCACAAAGAAAATCGCCGCCAGACATTCGCGTTCGACGGCGCAGCGGTAGGGCACGGTAATTTTGGAGTCGCGGCTTGCCGCCGCTTTGTGGCGAATCGCGGATTCGGCGAGCGAATACGACTCCCAGCGCGATTTGCAGGCGTTCACAATTAAGGAGCAACAGATTTGACGAAGAAGGAACGGCACATCGTAGCGCTCGATATCGGCAGCACGAAAACGTGCGTGTTGATCGGCGAATTGGATGACGACGCAAGCGGCGTGCGCTTCGCCGCGCTGGGCGCTGCGGAATCCAAGGGTTGGCGCAAAGGCCAGATCGTAAATCTGGATCTCGCGGTTAGCTCGATTCGCCGCGCGGTCGAAGAGGCCGAAACAATCGTCGGCGTCCCAGTGGAATCCGCCCTGATCGGCG
This sequence comes from Candidatus Acidiferrales bacterium, assembly GCA_035258265.1. Lineage (GTDB taxonomy): Bacteria > Acidobacteriota > Terriglobia > Acidiferrales > UBA7541 > Palsa-295. Next base: position 7,892 of record DATEVZ010000096.1, on the reverse strand, counting down.
TGGCTGGCACTCACGTCCGCGGCGTCAACAGCCGCGGCGGCATCACCGTTGGCTCTCGTCCGCGCGACGTGCAGCGCGACGACGTTCGCAGAGCCATCGAAGCAGCCCGCGGCGTGCAATTGCCGGAAGACCGCGAAGTTCTGCACGTGCTTCCCCAGGAATTTTTCCTCGATGGCCAGGATCACATTCGCGACGCCATCGGCATGGTAGGCCAGCGCTTGGAAGCGAACGTGCACATCGTGACCACGTCGGGCGCTTCCACACAAAATATCGTGACGGCCGTAAACCGCGCGGGCGTGCGCGTGGACGATACCGTGCTCGAACCGCTCGCCTCCGCCGAAGCTTGCCTCACGCAAGACGAGCGCGAACTCGGTTCCTGCCTGCTCGATATCGGTGGCGGCACAACCGAAATGGTCGCGTTTACCAGCGGCGTGGTGCGGCACACCGCCGCAATTCCGGTCGGTGGCGATCATTTCAGCAACGATCTGGCCGTCGGTTTACGCACGCCCAGCGGCGAAGCCGAGAAAATCAAACGACAGCACGCTTGCGCGTTTCGCGAGCTGCTCAAAGAGGACGCCGCCATCGAAATTGCCAGCGTCGGAGATCGTCCGCCGCGTACCGTGTTCTCGCGCATGCTCTCTGAAATCGTCGAGCCGCGCGCGCAGGAATTATTGATGCTCGTCCGCGACGAACTGCGCCGCGGCGGAGTGGAGTCACAGATTCCGGCGGGCATTGTGCTCACCGGCGGCGGCGCACAGCTGCGCGGCCTGTGCGAATTGGCCGAACGGATTTTCAATCTGCCGGTGCGCGTGGCCTCGCCGCGCGGCCTTGCCGGCATGAGCGAACAGGTTTCCCAGCCCGAGTATGCAACAGCCGTGGGATTGGTGCTCTATGGTGCGCGGACGAGGCGTGCCGCGGGGAACCGCCCTAGCGGCTGGGTGGGCAAGTTGAGAAGCATGTTTGCGGGGGCGTGACGGCGGTCCATAGAGATCGAATGTGACGGGCGATCCGGCGAAGATCGCACGCGACAGCGATCCCCTAAAGAGACCGGTAACACAAGCAGTGGCAGCGAAAATTAAAACAGAATCCGAAAACTGGGGAAAGACTGGGGAGGAAGCATGGCGCAAAAAGAATCGAGCATGCGTGTATCGTTTGCGGAAGAAGCACCGAACGGGGCGAAGATAAAAGTAATCGGAGCGGGCGGCGGCGGATCCAACGCCGTCAACCGCATGATTCGCGCCAAAGTCGAAGGCGTCGAATTCATCGCGGCCAATACCGATCTGCAGGCGCTGAAGCTTTCGCAAGCACCGGTGAAGCTACAACTGGGCGCGAAGCTGACCAAAGGACTGGGCGCGGGCGCCAATCCCGAGGTCGGCCGCAAGGCCGCGCTCGAAGACACTGAAAAAATTCTCGAAGCCCTGGACGGCGCGGACATGGTGTTCGTCACCGCCGGCCTGGGCGGCGGCACCGGCAGCGGCGCGGCTCCGGTGGTCGCAAACCTCGCGAGCGAACTCGGAGCGCTCACCGTCGCGGTGGTCACCAAGCCGTTCGCCTTCGAAGGCAAGCGGCGTATGGAGCAGGCCGAGCAAGCGCTCGCCGAACTCATCGGCTGCGTGGACACTGTCATCGTAATCCCCAACGAGCGGCTGATGGATTGCGTCGAGCACGGCACCAGCTTTTTCGAGGCCTTCCGCATCGCCGACGATATTTTGCGCCAGGCTGTGCAGGGCATTTCGGATATCATCACCATTCCCGGCATCATCAACCGCGACTTTGCCGACGTGAAAACGATCATGTCCGGCCAAGGCTACGCAGTGATGGGCACGGCGGTGGCATCCGGCTCGAATCGCGCGGTTGACGCCGCGAATCGCGCGATCAATAGTCCGCTGCTCGAAGACAATTGCATCCAGGGCGCGCAGGGAATCTTGATCAATATCACCGGCTCGTCCAGCCTCAGCTTGCAGGAAGTTCACGAAGCCTCCTCCATCATCCAGAAAGCTGCCCACGAAAATGCCAACATTATTTTCGGCGCGGTGATGGACGATGCGATGAAGGAGTCCGTGAAGATCACGGTGATTGCCGCGGGCTTCCGCGAAGTTGCCGCGCGCAAAACGCAGCAGAAGCCGTCGTATCTGCCGAAGACCTGGAAAGCCACGCGCGAGCCCGAGCCAGCGCCAAATATCGCGCCGCAGCAAACCAACGTGGTCCAACAAGTCGCGCGTAACGTGAAAGAAGTCGTGCACGAAGTGCCGGCCGACGATCTAGACGTGCCCACATTCCTGCGGCGCCAGGCTCAAAAGGCCTAGGAGCAAATTCTCGAATAGTCGATGCCTCGGATTGCACCGAAAATGGCGTGGCCAAGTCTGGTCGCGGCGTTGGTCGCCTGCTTATCTTTTGCAAATTTGACCGGTCCCTCGGCGGCCGGCCAAGGTTCGCACCCTGGTCCGGTGACGGGTGTCATTGACGGTGTCGCCTTCGAGGGCGACCAATATTACGTTCACGGCTGGGCCTGCCAGGAAGGCAATCGAGGCTCGATCAGCATCAATATCTACGCTAATCACCCGGCGGGCGGCTCACCGGCAGGAACGTATGTGATGGCTGGCACGGCCAATTTGGACAACGAGCCTGCCGTCGACCGTGAGTGCCACGACGCCAATGGCGGCAAGCACAGATTCAGGACCGCGCTGCCCAACCAGCTGCTGAGAACGTTCCAGGGCAAGAAACTTTACATCCACGGGATCGCGATCGCAGGCAATGTCGAAAATGCCCTGCTGGCAGGGTCGGGAAAGTTTTCATTTCCGAGTCCCAAATGGCCACCCGATCCGCCGACGCCTAATTTTCTCGACGGTTCACCGGTTGCCGCCTTCGATACTCAGAAGGAGTCTTGCGAGCAGATTGATATTCCGGATGCCGCGGCTCGGGCCTTCCGAGACTACAAGGGAACAGTCCACCTCATTGCCTCGCACTACGTCACGCGCGCCGGCCTGGGACCTACCCTGGAGTCGGCGAAGCACAACTGCGAGGTGGTTTACAAATCGGCGCACGACGCGAACATTGCGGATGGGAACGACGCCACGTGGTTGAATGCGTTCTACAACGTCGACGGCAAGCGCATCGTCGCGCTCGGGCACATGGAGTATCACGGCTGGGAGCATGCTGGCATGTGCGCGTCAAAGACCGACACCGCCGCGTGCTGGTACAACGTGGACACCTACAATCTGTCCGACGATGGCGGCTATCATTTTGCGCGCCCGAAGCCGCCCGAAAATTATTTCATCAGCCTTCCTTACAAATATCAGGTGAATCAGGGACCGGAAGGCTATAGCGTGGACTCGAACATCGTCAAGGTGGGCGAGTGGTACTACGATGAAGTCTACGCGTGGGGCTGGCCGCCCAATTGCGGCGGCGGAAAAGGGCAGAAGCCGTGCCTCGTTCCCGATGGCGCGTGTGCGATTCGCACGGCGAATATTCTGGATCCTTCGTCATGGCGCGGTTGGGACGGGAAGGACTTTACCGTACAGTTTGCGGATCCCTACCGAGGGACGGTCGCAAATCCACAGTCGCATGTCTGCACGATCGTTCCGTATCTCGACTATACGACGGGAATCAACTATCACGCGGCGTCTCATCTGTTCGTTGCGACGCTATGGAACCAGGGCTCCGCTTCCTGGGGACCGGAGGCGTCTATTTTGCGACCTCGCCGGACTTCATTCATTGGAGCAAGCCGGAGCTGGCGATGACGCAGAATCAAATGCTGAGGCGCGAGCCAGAAGGGAATTGGTCATATCAATATTTTTCGCTCATCGATCCGAAATCCACAGACTCCAGCTTCATGACGATTACCGACAATCCGTATTTGTATTACGTCCGCATGGATAATAACCACGGTCCGTACCAGCGGCTGCTGTTCCGGCAGAAAATCAAGTTGAATTGGCTAGCGCTGCTGCGCCAGAAGCCCGCGGCGCCCTCAGCCGCGAGCAGCGCCCATTAAAGACGCAGTTCGCGAACGGACCCCACACAGACCCTCGTTAGGTCATGCTCGTCTTCCCATCCTCTTCCCCACGAAACGTTTAGAGAAAATGTGTATACTTTACGTATATACGCTCTAGGAGGGCAATGTATGGCAACTGCGCGCGTATTCCGATCCGGTAACAGCCAAGCAGTCCGATTGCCGAAGAAATTTCGCTTAAAGAGCAAGGAAGTTGAAATTGTGCGCCGCGGCGATGAGATCGTCCTGCGTGAGAAGCCTGGAACCATGGTGCGGGCCTTCGAGCTGTTGGCGGGTCTGCCCGATGACATCAAACTGCGTGGACGCCAGAAGGATAAACCGCAAAAGCGCAAGGGTCTCTGATGGAGCCTCGCTTCCTGCTAGATACGAATATCTGCATTTACATCCGCGAGAAACGGCCAGAGGAAGTCCTGCGCCGATTCCGAAAACTCCGTGCGGGAGAGGCGGCGCTTTCGGTAATTACTTTTGGAGAGCTGTTCTACGGGGCAAATAAAAGTGCGCAGCGCGCTGCAGCTCTGGAGCGCCTCCGAGAACTCATCCACGTGCTTCCGGCGCTCCCGCTGCCGGAAGCAGCGGCAGAGGCCTACGGAACGATTCGCGCAGATCTGGAAGCGAAGGGCGCAATGATCGGAAATAACGACCTGTGGATTGCGGCGCATGCCCTGGCCGCCGATTTGACCCTTGTTTCAAATAACCTCCGAGAATTCCGGCGCGTAAGCGGACTTAGGTTGCAAAATTGGGTCGCTTAGCCGGAAGTTCTCGCTAACGGGACCGACGTGCGGGATTCAGTTCGAGTCGAGAGCACTGTGCTGCGGCAGGTGCAAAGTCACGCGCAGCAAGACCCGCTAAATGAATGTTGCGGGATGCTCGCAGGGCGCGATTCTGTGATTACGCGCGCGTTTTTAGCGTCGAACGCAGCGAAGAATCCAGCGACGGAATATGAAATCGCGCCGAAGGAATTATTTCAGCTGACGCGCGAGATACGCGCGGCGGGATTGGAATTGCTGGGGATTTATCATTCGCATCCAAACGGCCAGAACGAGCCTTCAGCGCGCGACATCGAGCAGGCTTACTACCCGGACGTCGCGTATTTCATCATTTCGCCTCAACAAGACGCAGAGAAACCGCTGCGCGCATTTTCGATCAGCGATGGCCAAGTCTCCGAGCTGGAAATCCAGGCCCTATGAATTGGTCACGCCACGCTCGCGCGTCCAAATCCAGTAAATCGCGCGCCATTTCTAGGAGTGCGGGAGCTTGCTCCCGCCTTGCTCGGGCGAGGCTTGCCTCGTCTGGCCCAACCGTGCTGTAACGTGGCGCAAAGGCGGCGGCAAGCCGCCGCACTCCTAGAAATGCTGCACATTTGATGAGGCTCTCGCCGAGCAGCCTAACCAATCCGATCGCCGCTGTGCGGAACGTAAAATCCGTCGCCGCTCGAAGGCTTTGCAGGCGTTTCAATCGGGGAGCCGCCGGCGTCTGTCGCACTTTCAAGACAATCGCTGCGATGTCATCGTGCCGCCGCCCGTCGGCTGAAAAAATTGCACCTCGTCAAAGAGAAAATCGAGCGATTCATCGGCGGATTTGTATCGGCACTGATTCCAGATTTCGCCGAGCTTGCCCCAACTCAAGTCGTCACCCTGTTGGTTCCGCATTTCGTGCAGGCCGTCGGTGGCAAAAAACTCTGCGTCGCCGGGAGACAAGTAGCCGCGATGAATTTCGTACGATATGTCGCCAAACGTGCCGGAAGGGAAGCCACCTTCGCCGAGAGACTGGCAACCGGCGGCGGAAACGCGGCACGCCGGCGTTTCAGCTTCCAAAGTGGCAGGACGTTCCCACGTCGCAATGCGGCACAGGCAAGAGTTACGAATCACATTTAACGAAATGAGGAATTGTTGACTCGTAAATTGTCCCGCAATGAGACAGGTGCACTTGATTGGGACAACCATCGCGTGCTTCTGCGACCTACTCGAATGTGACCAAGTGGGGTTTTAGTGGCGCACCAAGCCGCGCCAGCACTATCGAACTTCTGCTGCAAGCGCAAAGATTCCCGGAATATCCTCGCGCCGTACGTAGCGAAGATGAAATTCCCCAGGATTTGCGACGCCATCCGGTTTCTCAACGAATTTCGTTTCCGACACTGGCACGAACTTATCCAACATACGATTCACCCCGACGTTGGTCGTGCGCGTCTGATGGATCAATTGCAAAATTGGCGCGACCTCGAAATACACGCTGATACGATGCGGATACAGCGCGGACGAGAGTCCTTTGGCGCGCAAGTTCGGCACGATGATATGCCAGTGAGAATAATTCACGTTGTCGGAATAGCGATTGAGCAAAGTGTAACCGACAAGCCGCTCATCGAGTGTGATCCCGAGAGCGATGTTGGATTGGCGTACGTCATCGGTGCGAATCGCATTCGCATACCGCCGGTAGATATCCTCCTGCGTCCCGATCCGCTGCCGGTCAACTCCCATCGATGTGAGATGTTCGTCCGGAGCCAAAATCCAGTAGTTAACGATTGTCGGAATGTCAGCAGACGTGATGTCCCTCAAACCGGCTACGCCGTTCGCAACCTCAACAGAACAGAATGCCGCCACTCGAGCGCCTCCCAGACCTGTGCCACCTCGGCAAAGTCTGAAGGTAGAGCAGGGCAACGCGCAGCGGTACCTCCAATTTGGCGCGCAATTACTTCAGGCAGAAATCAGCGACGAGGGATCCCCGGAAGAGATGCATGCAGCGGGTAAATCTAAGACTTTCCCTGACCAATCGTGGAGGGTTAGGTTAAATGGCGCTTTGGCTGTGCAACGCGCGTGTGGCTTCCGCAGCTTCCAGCCGTCCCGCATAGAGCGGGAACCTTTCAGTAAGCGCCGCCACTTCGCCACGAATGCGCTTTTCGGTGGTTTCATCGCCGAGGTGATCGAGAACTTGCGCGATCCAACCCGCGATTCTCTCCATTTCAGGTTCGCGCATGCCGCGCGTGGTCACCGCGGGAGTGCCCACGCGAATTCCGCCGGCTTTCATCGGGGGCAGGGGATCGAAGGGTATCGCATTCTTATTCACGGTGATTCCGGCGCGGTCGAACGCGGGCTGCGCGACGCTGCCTGTTAATCCGCGGGCGTTGATGTCAATTAGGAACAGGTGATTGTCCGTGCCGCCGCTGACCACGCGATGCCCGTGCTTTGTGACGCCGGCCGCGAGAGCTTTCGCGTTCGCAACCACTTGCTCGCCGTATTCGCGGAATCCCGGCTCCATCGCTTCCTTCAAACAGATGGCCTTGGCCGCGATGATATGCATCAGCGGGCCGCCCTGAATCCCCGGGAAGAGGTTTCGATCCAAATCTTTTGCGTACTGCTCTTTGCACAAAATCATCCCGCCTCGGGGGCCACGCAATGTCTTGTGCGTGGTGGTCGAAACAAAGTCAGCGTGAGGCACCGGACTGGGATGCACGCCCGCCGCCACCAGTCCCGCGATGTGCGCCATATCGACGAACAGCAGCGCTCCAATAGAGCGCGCGATCTGGCCCATTCGCGCGAAATCAATGATGCGTGAATAGGCGCTCGCGCCCACCACAACCATTTTCGGCTTGTGCTCGTGTGCCAACCGATCGAGCTCGTCATAGTCAATCGTTTCGGTTTCTTTCGATACGCCGTAGGCGATGAACTTGTACATCTTGCCTGAGAAATTCAGCGGATGGCCGTGCGTGAGGTGGCCGCCATGCGCCAGATTCATTCCCAGCACAGCATCTCCCGGCTGAAGCGCGGTCATGTACACGGCGATATTCGCCTGTGTGCCGGAGTGCGGCTGCACGTTGACGTGCTCGGCGCCGAAGAGTTGCTTCGCGCGGTCAATGGCAAGCTGCTCGGCCTGATTCACGAATTCGCAG